>CAJAFV010000084.1 GCA_903939115.1 uncultured Geobacteraceae bacterium | reverse complement strand
GGGTCACCTTCTGCAACAGAATTTTATGGTGTAACTATATCGTTATTCCAACAAATTACAATCATAAATACTGGAATATCTATTGCCTCAAAACAACGAAAAAAAATTCTACTAATGTGGCATTCTCTCTTCAAATATAATGCTGAATTGATTCAGTGCTGATTTCCAGTCTCTGATAGGAATTGTCCACTTTTTAGCAATGTTCCTTAGTCTTGGCTTCCAGAATATGGCTCAGCCCTCCATCGACCCATTGAAAATGCTCTACCAGTTCTGCAGCCTCTGCAATTAGGTGTCGCCCCCCCCCACTTCTCAAGAATTACCGCCAGTTCATCCTTCTTCATCTCTAACATAAGTACCAAGCAGTCCGACGTGCAGCATTATCTATGACAGTTTCAGATTACGGATAAGTATGTGGTATCAACTCCCGTATTTTCCGCAACAGCTCATACGGCAGGATCGGTTTTGCTATGACTTCAACATCAGCACCGAGTCCACCTTCACGCCAGATGACATTGTTGGCATGGCCGCTGACAAATATGAATTTCACACTTTCGGACATCCCTCTGATTTCGTCGTACGCTGCCTTGCCGCTCTTGCGGGGCATAACGACATCGGAAATTACCAGCTCAATTTCGTCTTTCCGGGCGGCAAACTTCTCAACGGCATCCTGACCATCTATAGCAGTTATGGCGGTATAACCGGCCCGTGTAATAAATTCTTCCAGAGCATTGCGGGTATCTGCATCGTCTTCTACCACCAGAATTGTCCCTGAAGCCTTCTCTATCTGGTATATCTGTTCTGCAGGTTCAGCAGCAATCTCTTCCGAATCCACCAACGGCAGAAACAACTGAAAGACGCTCCCTTTGCCCGGTTCGCTCTGCAGGTCGATAAAGCCGCCATGCTGCTTGACAATACCCATTACCATCGCCAGGCCGAGACCGGTCCCCTTGCCGACCTCTTTGGTAGTAAAGAAAGGGTCAAACACCTTGCGCTTTGTCTCCTGATCCATGCCGTGGCCGCTGTCTGTTACCGTTATAATGGCATAACGGCCAATCGTTCCATAGCCGTGGGTGGCAATGAACCGTTCATCAATGCTTCCGGCACCTGTAGCAATAGTGAAAGTGCCGCCGTCTGCCATGGCATCGCGGGCATTGGTGGCAAGATTCAGCAGCACCTGTTCTATCTGCACTGTATCTACGTTCACGCCAAGAGGTTCAGTCGCTAAAGAAAGGGTAAAGGTGATATTGTCATGGATGATGCGGGAGATGAATGAACCAACGGTTTCAATCAGGAGATTCAGGTTCTGACGCTGCGGATTCATCTCCTGTCTCCTGCTGTACGCCAGCAGACTGCGGGTAAGCGAAGCCGCCCGCGAAGTGGCCCGAGTAATTTCATCGAGATAGCTGAATTGCATTTGCTCCTTGCCCATCTCTAGCTGCGCCAGAGTTGCATAGCCGTTGACAACACTCAGGATATTGTTCAGATCATGGGCCAGGCCTCCCGCTAACTGACCGATGGATTCCATTTTCTGAGAATGAATCAACTGTTCCATGACACTTTTCTTTTCGGTGATGTCCTCCTTGATCGACAGATAATGAGTTATGGCGCCATAACTATCACGAAGCGCAGAAATCGAGGCATGCTCGTAAAAAATACCGCCATTTTTGCGTTCAGTTGCCAACTCTCCTTCCCATGCTTTCCCTGACGCGATAGTAGCCCATATCTCCTCATAGGTATTGTGTTGTGCTTTGTTTGTTTTAAGTATTTCGGCGTTATGACCAATCAATTCTGCCGAACTAAAGCCGGACATTTCGGTATATTTTGGATTAACAAACTCAATAATTCCCTGAGTATCGGTAATCAAAATGGAAACCGGGCTCTGCTCGATGGCTCGTGATAGTATAAGTAACCCGACTTCAGATGCCATAAGTGCCGTCAAATATTCTTCTCTCTTGCGAAGGTACAGTGACAGACCAAGTGAGATCAGGATGCCTACTGGAAGTACGGCAAGGAACCCTACTGACGAATTTTTCTTCATAAATTCCGAAGTGGCAGTCATTTTGAGATTCCAGCGTCTCCCGGCAAATTCAAACGGATGGTTATTCTCAGGCAGTGGCAGAAATAATGAAGCCAGCAGGCCGGTGATGGATTTATCCGGGGTCGATCTGGAGCGGTGTATGGCGAGTTCACTTTCACCCGGCGGCGCCGACAAATCAGAGAGCGAAATATCCAATCCGGCAGTGGCCGTCGTTGCTATAATGCCACTCAGAACATCGTCGGCACGGTATACTCCCATCACGCAGCCCCGAATGTTAGAGCTCGTAGAATGTACCGGGAGTACAATGATAAAGCCATGGCGGTTGCCATTCTCCTGCAGCAGGGTTATGCGACCGGTGACCTGTGGACTCCCGCTCTTTATGGCCGCATTGATAGCCTCAAGACGTACCGCGTCTGACCCGAGGTCAAATCCCGCAACCATCTCATTTCCCTGCAGTTGCGCAAAGTAGTACACGGGATAATATGTGTTGCGTTGCCCTGCGACCCTGAAGGTGCCGTCAGTGGCGCGCTCCTTTATCTGATAGTTGTTGAATCCTTCCCGCAGAGCAGCAGACTCGAAAGCAGCACGTTTGTCTGCCGGAACCATTGGAAGCCACCCCACTCCCTGCAGGCCGGAAAAGTCCAATAATGGCTGTGCCAGTTTATTGAACATGTTCCCATTAAAACGTGAAGCCGATATTTCTATAGAGCGTTGCACGATTGCCAGGTCCATTTTCTGATTGTCCAGATACGCCTTCAGCAAGGCAACACGGCTGTCTGTAGCAAAATCAAATTTCAACCGGCAACTGTTTTTTTCCTCTTTCAGAGCTGCGGCAAAAAGTATCAGCGTCAGGAGGATGCCAACCAGCAATACAACTGTGCTGTGACTCTTTAATCTGTTTTGTAACGTATCATTGCGCTTCATCGGAAGCCTCCCATAAAATGGAAACCACAACTATTGCACCCCGGCCAGCACTTCTTTCACCGCAATCTGCAGTTTCCAAAAATCAAGCGGCTTTGGTAGAACCCTGTCGGCGCCCATAGCCTGTGCCGTTCGCAGCAGTAATTGTGTATCAAGTCTGGCTGCACCGCCCGACATGACTATTATCCTGACAGTCGCAGCCTTTTGCTTCAGTGCGGTGAGCACTTCAAGTCCATCTATTTTGGGCATGACAACATCAGTAATCACCAGATCATAGTGATTGAGGTCGAACAGCTTGAGACCTGCTGCGCCGTTTTCAGCAGAATCCACGCTATGACCTTCGATAAGGAGGAATTTGGTTAAAACGGTACAAATGTGCGGTGCGTCGTCTATCACCAGAATATGTGCCATCGGTTACTCCTTCGGGTTAGTTCGTTAGTGGAAAACAAGTATTTTTTTAAAAGCAGGGCACACGGATTAATACGTTTCCGCGGTCAACGTTTGTGTTTTTTACATCATTCTCCCGGTGTAAACAAAAAAACCGGCGCACGGAAAGGCCGCAGCGTCGGTTTGTAGTGATCCATCAAAGTTATTGAAGAAAGAAGCGTTGATTAGGTCTGTCTGTCTGTCTGTCTGTCTGTCTGTCTGTCTGTCTGTCTGTCTGTCTGTCTGTCTGTCTGTCTGTGCAAGATTGTTGCCAT
>CAJAFV010000083.1 GCA_903939115.1 uncultured Geobacteraceae bacterium | reverse complement strand
TGGCGATGGCTGCCAGAATGCCGATGATCGCGACAACGATCAGCAGCTCGATAAGGGTGAAACCTTTTCTGCTACGAAGCTTGTTTAACATATTGTTCTCCTTTCATGTTTTGTGCTCTGGATACAGAGCTTGGTTGTCAGTTCACCGTATTAACAGCAATATCAAGGCCAAACCCAACATTTTTTGCAACTACCTGTTATCAGACAATATAACATCGCTCTCATTCACTGATTTGTCTCATTTAAGTCCATTTCCGGCGGCGGGGGTGACAAAAACTGGCAATTACAGTTCAAATTCTTTAACGCAAGGACGCCAGGGCGCACCAAAAGTAGGCGCTTCTAAGCGAAGTCGCAAGGGAGAATCAAAGGCAAGCCAGTTAAACCTTTAAAGCTTTTCGCCTTTCCCTGTGTCTTTGCGCCTCGCGCCTTTGCGTTAAAGCATCTAATTTTTTTCACTCACTCCTCCCCACTATCCAAGCCAAACTTTGCCAATCGGTACCGAAACGAGCGGAATGACATTCCGAGCAGTTCTCCCGCCTTCTTTTTCGCTCCGCCGGTCATCTCAAGCGCCTTGAGCAGGTATTTCTTCTCCAGTTCCTCCAGTAACAGTTCAAGCATTATTCCGGATTCCGGAATATCACAGTCGGCGGTAAGGCAGGCTATTTTGCCGGCCAACTGCTGCGGCAGAGTGCTTTCGGAGATAACCGCCGGGTCTATAATCAGACTCCGCTCGATGCAATTTTCCAATTCACGGATATTACCGGGAAACGGATTATTCATCAGCGCCTTCAAAGCACCAGGAGTTATGATCACTGGGGATGACTGCCCGGCAGCCTGATATTTCCGGCAGAAATATTCTATCAGCAGCGGAATATCCTCAATACGGTCCCGCAGCGGTGGCAGAACTAACTGCACCACGTTAATCCGGTAAAAGAGATCTTCACGGAATGATCCGACAGTGACAAGGGCTTCAAGGTCGCGGTTAGAGGCACAGATAATACGGACATCGGTCTTGCGGGTTAGGGCATCACCTACCCGCTTGAATTCCCGCTCCTGAAGTACCCGCAACAGCTTGGTCTGCATCAGCAGCGGCAACTCTCCTATCTCATCGAGAAAGAGAGTTCCCCCTTCGGCCTGTTCGAACAGGCCGGGACGGTCACCGACCGCGCCGGTGAAGGACCCTTTTTTATGTCCGAACAATTCACTTTCAATCAGGTTTTCCGGTATGGCGCCGCAGTTTACCGCAACAAACGGTTTTGATTTGCGTGGGCTGCAGGTATGGATAGAACGGGCTGCCAGCTCTTTTCCAGTGCCGCTTTCACCAAGAATCAGGACGCTGCTCTGGCTGGCCGCAACTTTCTGGATCATGTCAAACAGTTCCCGCATCTTGCTACTTTTGCCGATGATGCCGCAAAAGCTGTCCCGCTCGCTGGCATCCTTTTTCAGCAGGATGTTTTCCCGCTTGAGCCCCTGTTTTTCAAGGGCATTCCTGATCAGCTGTTTGATCTCCTCGTTTTTGAACGGCTTGCAGATATAATCATACGCACCCAGTTTCATAGCCTCTACCGCCTGATCAGCAGCTGAAAAAGCGGTGAGCATCAGTACAGCCGTCTCAGGGGATTTCTCTTTGATGCTGGCCAGCAGCTTAATTCCTGAAAGGCCGGGCATATTGACATCCGACAGCACCAGATCAAAGAGTGCCGACTCCATAATGCGCATGGCTTCCTGAGCTGAACCGGCTACGGTCACATAATATCCTTCCCGCTCGAGAAGAATCGAGAGGAACTCCCTCATACTCAATTCGTCATCAACAACAAGTATTTGTATTTTCATAGATATCGATCCTTTTTCATTTTAAACTCATTCAGCAGTGCCGTTTTTTGTCATACCATGTTTACCGACAATTGTGAAGCATTGAACAGAAGAGCACACTTGACCTGAATCAGCCAACAGTAGTATATGATTACGCTCAGAAAATCATATTACCAAGTGGCAATCAAAATGAGTACTAGGCGGCGAGGAGAGTAGCGACCGAGGCGTACGTTCAGTACGTTGAGGAGCTACCGACGAAGCCAACAACGTAATCGTTTGATTGCAACTTGGTATAAAGGATTATTGCATGACCAAAGAACTGGCCAAAGGCTACGAACCGCATGATGTTGAAAAAAGATGGTACACCGAATGGGAAACGAAGGGCTATTTCCGTGCCGCTGCTACTTCCGATAAAAAACCATACTCAATTGTCATTCCGCCGCCCAACGTAACCGGCGCCCTGCATATGGGGCATGCCCTCAACAACACCCTGCAGGACATCCTCTGCCGCTGGAAACGGATGCAGGGGTATAATGTCCTCTGGATGCCGGGCACCGACCATGCCGGCATTGCCACACAAAACGTGGTCGAGCGGCAGTTGAGCGCCGAAGGGAAGGACCGTCATGATCTTGGGCGTGAAGCCTTTATCGAGCGGGTCTGGAAATGGAAGGCGGAGTCCGGCGGGCAGATTATCGGCCAGCTGAAACGCCTTGGCGCATCGTGCGACTGGGAGCGTGAGCGCTTTACGATGGACGAAGGGCTCTCGAAAGCGGTGCGGACCGTTTTTGTTAAGCTTTACGAAGATGGCCTGATCTACCGCGATAACCGCCTGATCAACTGGTGCCCCCGCTGCCATACCGCCCTGTCAGACATTGAAGTCGAGCATGAGGATCACAAGGGGCATCTCTGGCATATCCGCTATCCGGTGGTCGGCGAACCGGGTCGCTTTGTTACGGTGGCGACGACCCGCCCGGAAACCATGCTGGGCGATACCGCCGTAGCGGTACATCCGGAAGATGAGCGCTACAGTGATCTGATCGGCACAAAAGTTCTCCTGCCGCTTGTGGGGCGAGAGATCCCTGTGGTGGCCGATGACTACGTGGAGCGCGAGTTCGGCACCGGTGTGGTCAAAATCACCCCGGCACACGATTTCAACGACTTTGAAGTCGGCCTGCGCCACGGTCTCGATAAAATTAATGTCCTTGACGAATCCGGCATTATCAACGCTGCCGGACATCAGTACGAGGGAATGGATCGCTTCGAGGCCAGAAAGCAGATTGTTACCGACCTGGAAGCGGGCGGCTACCTGGATAAAATCGACGACCACGCGATGTCTGTTGGTGGCTGCTACCGCTGCAAGACCGTCGTCGAACCGTACCTTTCTCTGCAGTGGTATGTGAAAGTAGCGCCGCTCGCCGAGCGGGCACTGGACGCCGTAAAAAGCGGCAAGACCCGCATTCTCCCCAAACAGTGGGAAAACACCTACTACGACTGGATGGAAAATATCCGCGACTGGTGCATCTCCCGCCAGATCTGGTGGGGCCACCGGATTCCTGCCTGGTTCTGCGACCACTGCGGTGAAATAACGGTCGCGATGGAGACACCGACCAGATGCGGGAAATGCGGCAGTGATGAACTCCGCCAGGAAACCGATGTGCTGGACACCTGGTTTTCGTCGGCACTCTGGCCGTTTTCCACTATGGGATGGCCCGATCAGACGGCCGAATTAAAAACATTCTATCCGACCGCCTGCCTGGTAACCGGCTTCGATATCCTCTTTTTCTGGGTGGCCCGCATGATGATGATGGGGCTGCACTTCATGGACGAAGTCCCCTTCACCGATGTCTACATCCACGCTCTGGTGCGCGATGCCCAGGGGCATAAAATGTCCAAATCAAAGGGTAACGTCATTGATCCGCTGACAGTCATCGACCAATACGGCACCGATGCCTTCCGTTTCACTCTGGCCGCCTTTGCCGCGCAGGGTCGCGATATCAAGCTGGCCGAAGAGCGCATTGCCGGCTACCGCAACTTCTGTAATAAAGTCTGGAATGCGGCCCGCTTTACGCTGATGAATCTTGAGGGCTTCGATCCTGATGGTCTCGCTCTCGGCAATCTGGAACTGAGCCAGGGAGATAAATGGATTCTGCACCGCCTGAATGAAACCGCCCGGACTGTTGATGAGACACTGAGCGGCTACCGCTATAACGAAAGCGCCATGGCGCTCTACCAGTTCACCTGGAGCGAATTCTGTGACTGGTATCTGGAGCTGTCCAAGCAGGACATCTACAACGGCACTCCCGAGCGCAAACAAGCTGTCCAGTACGTTCTCTGGTATACTCTGGAGAACCTGCTACGCCTGCTGCACCCGTTCATGCCTTTTATCACCGAGGAAATATGGCAGGCACTGCCGGGGACAAAAACAACCCCGACAATCATGCAGGCCACCTACCCAACTCACTGTGACGCATGTTCTTTCCCACAGGACGCTGCCGATATGGAACGCATCATGGCGGTAATCGGCGGCATCCGCAACATCCGTGGCGAGATGGAGGTGCCGCCGTCGAAGCAGATTGCGGTAATTCTCTCCTGTGACAGCGAAGCAGGTCAGCTCCTGATGAAGCATAACG
Organism: uncultured Geobacteraceae bacterium; assembly: GCA_903939115.1. Taxonomy (GTDB): domain Bacteria; phylum Desulfobacterota; class Desulfuromonadia; order Geobacterales; family Pseudopelobacteraceae; genus JACRCG01. The sequence continues at coordinate 12,002 of CAJAFV010000083.1, read as the reverse complement.
AAAGTGCCATCATCAGCCTGGCCAGGGTTTCGGACCTTGCCATCGGCCATAGAATAGAGAAACCGGAAGACGCCTCGATACAGGTTGCCGGTGATGTCCAGATTTATGTGCCTCTCAAGGGCCTGGTAGATGTTGCCGCCGAGGAGGAACGCTTGCTGAAGGAGATCGGCAAGATTGACAGGGAGATTGAAATGTTCTCCAAAAAGCTGGAAAGCCCTGCTTTTGTGGATCGCGCTCCGGCCGATATCGTTACAAAGGAGCGTCAGAAGCTTGCCGATGTAAACGGTAAAAAAATAGTGTTGGAAGAGAGCCTGGTAAAAATCAGGACACTCAAATAGGCACATTAACCATGCGAGAGATCCAAAACGTAGCCATATTCGCGAAAATTCACGATCCCCGTTGTCTCGGCGTTGCCAGAGATCTGATCAGGTGGCTTGAGGAGCGCGACTGCACCCCAATGGCCGAAGAGCAGATTATGCGGGAACTCGGCTACCCGAAGGCGCTTGCTGAGGAAGAGATCCGCGAGCAGGCCGAACTGGTTGTGGTACTGGGGGGGGACGGCACGCTTATCTCGGTCGCACGGCTTTTCAGCGGCAAGGATGTGCCGATCCTGGGAGTAAATCTGGGCAGTCTCGGCTTTTTGACGGAGATCACCGTTGAAGAGTTATATACACGCCTGGAAAAGTGCTTGGAGGGGAACCCACGCGTCTCGGAACGGATGATGCTGGACGTGACCCTTCACCGGGAAGGACAGGAGATCGAAAACTGTACGGTCCTGAACGACATGGTTATCAACAAGGGTGCGCTGGCCCGGATCGTCGATCTGGAAACAAAGGTTAATCGCCATTTCCTGACCACCTACAAGGCAGACGGACTGATTGTCTCAACTCCGACCGGCTCTACCGGTTACTCCCTCTCCGCCGGCGGTCCGATCATCCACCCGCTGATGAGCTGCATAGTTATCACCCCGATCTGTCCGCACACGCTGACCAACCGACCGATTGTCGTCACCGATGAGTCAATTATCTCCATTACGGTTTCCTCCTCTTTTGACGAAAAAGTGTACCTGACACTGGATGGCCAGGTCGGCTTCGAATTGCGGGAGGGTGACTCGGTTGAAGTACGCAAGGCACTAAAGACCACAGCACTGGTCATGTCCCGCAGTCGCGATTATTTCGAAATTTTACGCACCAAGCTAAAATGGGGAGAACGCTGATACGCTATGCTGACCGATCTCACCATTAAAAATGTCGCCATCATCGACTCGCTGCAGATCTCCTTCAAACAGGGATTGACCGTGTTGACCGGCGAAACCGGAGCCGGCAAGTCGATTATTATTGATGCGGTCGGCCTGATCATGGGCAATCGCGCTTCCAGTGATCTGATCCGTTCAGGTGAGGAGGAAGCGGTAGTTGAAGCGCTGTTCGACATTTCCACCCTGCCGGAAATCAAGCGACAACTGTCTGAGGCCGGATTTGACGCTGCCGACGAACTGTTAGTCAAACGTTCTCTCTCAAGATCGGGGAAAAACAGAATTTTCATCAATGGCGGTATGGCAACGCTGGCCCTTCTGGTAGATATCGCCCCCCGCCTGATCAATATTTACGGACAGCACGACTCCCAGACACTCCTCAAACCGGAAAATCACCTGCGCCTGCTGGATGCCTTTGCCGGCAACGGTGAGTTGCGGCAAAAGTTCACCGTTCTGTTCAGCCGACTGGCAGCCGTACGGGAACAGCTTGCCGGACTGGAACATGCCGAACGTGAAGCGGAACGGCGTCTTGACCTGCTGTCGTATCAGTCTGAAGAAATTGCTAAAGCGGCTCTCAAGCCGGGTGAAGAAGCTCATCTCGAAGAACAGCACACACTTCTGGCAAGCGCCGAGAAACTGGGGAGCGTCAGCGGCGAAGCATTTGATCGACTTTACGGCGGAGACGGAGCTCTTTTGGGGCAACTCAAACGCATTGCCGGCTCGATTACGGAACTCTCAACGATTGATCCTTCGCTATCAGAAGCTGCCTCTTCACTTGAAGGTGCCTACCTGCAGCTTGAGGACACCGCCATAACCCTGCGGGACTATGCTTCTCGTATCGAGTCCGATCCTGCGGCGCTGCAGCAGATTGACGACCGCCTCGATCAACTCGGCAGGCTGAAAAAAAAATATGCGCCGACTGTAGCAGAAATTCTCGCCTACAAGGCGGCAATCGATGCTGAACTGGAGCAACTACACGGCAGAGAGCAGAGCAGGCACACCCTGGAAACAGAGCGGGACGCCCTGCTAAAGGAATTGAAACTGGCGGGAGATGAACTTACCGCCGCCAGGGTTCACGCTGCCAAAAAGCTTAAGCACGCGCTGGAAGGTGAAGCACACCAACTGGCCATGAAGGGCGCTGTTATTGAACCGACACTTGAAACGCTGGCAGAGCCACGAGCAAGCGGATTTGAAAAAGTTGAGTTCCTCTTTTCGCCCAATCCGGGCGAGATCCCGCGCCCGCTCGGCAGGATCGCTTCCGGGGGAGAGTTATCTCGATTAATGCTCGCAATCAAGCAGGTGTTGCCTGACAGCGATGTTCCGACCCTTGTGTTTGACGAGGTTGATACCGGTATCGGAGGAGCGACTTCAGAGTTGGTCGGAAGAAAGCTGAAAAACGTCGCGGCCCGGCAGCAGGTGCTCTGCATCACCCATCTGCCACAGGTAGCGGTGTTTGCCAATCAGCAACTGCGAGTGGAAAAACTCATCTCGGACGGCCGCACAACCACCCGTATTCGCGAACTCGATCTCGACGAGCGGACCCGCGAAGTTGCCCGTATGCTGGCAGGTTCCACGATCACCGATTCGGCCCTGAAACATGCCGCCGAGATGCTGGCGGCAACAAAATCAAGCTGACCTGTTCAGAATACAGTTTTCCCCTCCTCCCCGCTTCACCACTTTTCCAGGTTATCTGAGGTTTGCATGCCGCCATCATCAGGAAATTTATTCGAACATATTCCGACGAGTTTACCTGATGAACTATTTCAGACGCTTGCTGAATCGGGTGCGGTACGGATTGAGAGAATCGTATCTGATGGGCATGCATCGCCACCGGGAGAATGGTATGATCAAACATGGGATGAGTGGGTACTGCTGGTTTCCGGGGGGGCGACATTGCTCTTTGAGAACAATGCCGCCCTTGTAATTCTGTTACCCGGCGATTATGTCATGATTCCCGCCGGATACCGCCATCGAGTGGAGCGAACCGATCCGACGCAAAAAACAGTCTGGCTGGCGGTTCATTTCAAGTAGTTCACCTATCTATCAGCTTGGCAGGGTCGGCAGATCCAGGCCGGCCATCTGCTGTACCATCCTCACCACCTGACAGCTGTAGCCGAATTCATTGTCGTACCAGACGTACAGGACACAACGGTTTCCTTCGGCAATTGTCGCCAGCGAATCGACAACCCCGGCATGACGTGAGCCGACAAAATCGCTCGATACAACTTCGGGAGAATTGGTGAAATCGATTTGGTTCTGCAGCGGTGAATCAAGCGACATATTGCGCAGATAACTGTTTATGACTTCAACATCAACCGGATGTGCCAACTCCAGATTCATGATGGCAAGGGAAACATTCGGGGTCGGTACTCGAATCGCGTTGCCGGTCAATTTCCCCGACAGCTCCGGAATAACCTTGGCAACCGCCTTCGCAGCACCTGTTTCCGTGATGACCATATTCAATGGTGCACTGCGTCCGCGACGCGAAGCTTTGTGATAGTTATCGATCAGGTTCTGGTCATTGGTGTAGGAGTGACAGGTTTCCAGATGCCCGTGAACTATGCCGAAACGATCATTGATCGCCTTCATGATCGGCACAACCGCATTTGTCGTACAGCTGGCGGCGGAGAAAATCTGTTCCTGATCGGTGATGAGATAATTATTGATACCGGCGACAATGTTCGGAATATCGCCCTTGCCGGGAGCGGTCAGAATAACCTTGGCAATACCGGGTGCCTGCAGATGCCTCCCGAGTCCTTCTCGATCACGCCATTTGCCGGTGTTATCGATCAAAATCGCATCATGGATACCGTACTGGGTATAGTCTACATTCTCGGGAGCATCAGCGTAGATAATACGAATCATATTGCCGTTGGCAATGATGGCATTTTCTTCCTCATCAATCGTGATAATGCCGTTAAAATGTCCATGAACCGAGTCCCTGCGCAGCAGACTGGCACGTTTTTGCAGGTCATCCGCCCCACCCTTGCGTACCACAGCAGCCCTGATGCGAAGCTTTTCGCCACTTCCCGACTTCTCAATAAGGATACGTGCCAGCAGACGACCGATACGTCCGAATCCGTACAGGACAATATCCTGCGGCTCAGCCCGGACTGCACCACGACCAGTGTTGATGGCCGCCAGTTCCCGCGTGACAAATTCGTCGGGTGAAAGCGTCTTGGCCACTTTCTGGTACTGAATGGTCAATTTGCCGAGGTCTACTCTCCCCGGAGCAAGGTTCAATTTATCCATTGCCGCCAGCAACGGAAAGGTTTCCAAAACACTCAGTTCAGTATCAAGAATCATCCGGGCAAACCGGTGAGCCTTGATAATATCGATAACCGTACTGTGCACGAGAGTACGGCCGTACAGGGAAAGGATTATGTTATGATCCCGATACAACCGGCCGATAATCGGCAGCATCTGCTCGGCACAGGTCTCATGTTCTTTCCATTCCTGCAGGTAATTTTCCTGTTTTTGCTGACTCATTCGAATTCTCCTTGTTCAATGTAGTTGCTGCTTGAATATTATTGTTGTTATTACTGAATACGCCCCACAAGCCGCAACAGTCCATCCAAAATTGTCAACGGACTGGGTGGACAGCCGGGAATATAAAGATCGACCGGCACAAAACCATCAGCGCCATTATGTACCTCAGCATGATCCTTGAATGGTCCGCCGTTGATCGCGCAGGCACCGGCGACAATAACCAGTTTTGGTTCCGGGATGGCCGCATAGGTATCGAGAAGGGCCAGGCGCATGTTTTCGCTGACCGGTCCGGTCACAAACATGCCGTCAGCGTGACGAGGACTGGCGACAAACTGAATACCGAAACGGCCCAGATCCCAACCGATGGTGGAGAGCACATTGGTATCCGCCTCGCAGGCATTACAGCCACCGGCACTGACCTCACGCAATTTGAGAGAGCGGCCGAACAGGCGCAGCAGTTCACCTTCCAGCGCCCCTGACGGATGATACTGTTCACCTGCGGTAACAGTCAACCCATTACGGCTACGGTTTGAAAGACGGGCATCAGTTGAAAACGTCAGCGCTTCATGAGGACACGCGACGGCACACTCCCCGCAGAAAAGGCACTTCCCCATATCAAGCGCAAGATGGCCTGAAGCAGAAATGGCTCCATAAGGACAGGCATCGGCGCAGACGCGGCAATCATCTCCGCAACGCGTTGCATCCAGCAGCGGCAGACCACGAAAACGTGGCGGCAGCGGTTGCGGAGCATCTGGATACTTCATGGTGCGATGCCCCTGGCGAAAACGTGCCATAACGGCTTTTAGCATACAGGCTCCCGTTTACAGATCAAACCCGCAGTACGACAGGTTGAAGCTTTTGTTGCAGAGTGGAAAATCTGAAATCTGCTGATTGCGCAAGGCAAGTCCGAGGCCGTTCCAGTTATGAAATGACGGATCAACGATCTTGTAGCGTTCAAATCTGCCACGGTCATCGGTCAGGGCGACATGACATATTTCACCGCGCCACCCTTCGGTCAGCGCCACGGCACAACGATCGGGCACAATTTCTTTCGGTTGGTTCCGGTAGCTGCCACGCGGCAGATGACGCACCTGTTCATCGATAAAATCCATCGAGCGCTCAGCCTCCAGCCACCGAAGCCGCGTGCGGGCCGCAACATCGCAGGTGGTCGCGGTGACCACCGGTATCTGACTCATCCGGAATATTCCGAACGGATGATCACACCGGACGTCGCGGTTCAGTCCGCATGCCCGGGCGGCAGGCCCGACCAGGCCAATATCACGGGCATCCTTTTCGGAGACGATACCGACATCCTCCAGTCTCGCCATAACCGAGGGGGTATCCCACAGCAGCTTGACCGCTCCGGTCAGATCTTCCCGGGCAGAGTGCAGCTTTTTGTGCAGTTCATCGGCAATAGAAGCATCACAATCGTAGCCGATCCCGCCCGGCCTGAGCAGCCCCCGGCTAAACCGGCTGCCGCAGAGGAGTGCGGTCATATTGAGGAAATCGCCCCGTATCCGGCCGCAGAATGATGCGGTCGGCAGGTAGCCGACATCCCCGGCCAGCGCACCGAGATCCCCGGTATGATTGGCGAGCCGCTCCAGCTCCAAAGCGATGCCGCGCACCGTCTCAGCGCGCGGCGAAGCAAAATATCCTCCCAGAGATTCCATATTCATGCAGTAGGCTTGACCGTGACCGACCGTGGTATCACCGGCGATTGTCTCCATCTGATGCATAGTCCGCGGTGTCGGGGCCCCTATCAATGCCCGCTCGATGCCGCGATGCTGAAAGCCGAGAGCTATTTCAAGATGAAAGACCTCTTCGCCGTGGCACTGAAAGCGAAAGTGACCCGGCTCTATAACCCCGGCATGTACCGGGCCGACGGCAACTTCATGAACTTCGTCACCTTCGACGCGGTAGAAATCCATCACTGCCGGCAGCAGACCGCCACCGTCAGCGGCACTCCAGAAACCCTTCCCCTCACAAAGAGGTTTTTGAAAACGAACCGGCTTGAGCCATGCGTGTCCTTCCGGTCGGGTCAGACACTGCTCGGCAATCTCCCGTTCAAAAAGATGCAGCTGCGGACAGAGAGCCGCAAGCGAGGGGAAAGAGCGCCCTACCGTTGTGGCGACAACCCCGAGAACACCGCTTCCGGAACGGGCGGACATGATGCAGTAGAGTGTCGCCCCCTCGGCATTCGGAACACCGAAATACGAACAGACTCGCCACCCCGCCGTAATCGAATCCAAAACTCCCTGAAAGAATGTATCGTTATCCGGCATCGGGATATCGGCGCGCGGAAACGAAGTGCCGTTATAAAATGTTTTCATGCCGAAACTCATGAACGCACCTCCAGAAGTGCTGATGCGTCACGCAGCAACGTCATGAGTGGCGCCGGTATCCAGACACCGAGCAGAAAGACCAGCAGCAGCAGGAACAGTGGTGGCCCGACAGTCCAGATCGTATCGCGATAGTCGGTTGTCTCGCTGCTGGCGGGAGCTTCACCCATCACCATAGGTAGAACAGTCAGTGCCATACCGATAAAAATAACCGTCAGAGAAATCAGAAAGATTGCACCGACCAGCATCTGCCCCTGAATGAAGGCGCTGCTGATAATGGTAAATTCACTGATAAACGGGGCAAAAGGGGGCGATCCGGTGATAGCGATGAACCCGGCCAGGAAAAGCCCTCCCGACCAAGGGAGGCGTCGCAGGGCGCCACGCACATGGTTGGTGCTTTTGCTGTTGTAGGAGCGGTGGATGTTTCCGGAAGAGAGAAACAGTACTCCTTTGGTCAGGCCGTTGGCAAGAACGTGAAACAGTACACCAAAAATCGCCTTGCCACCCAGTCCGAGTGCTACCGCCATGATACCGACATGTTCAACGCTTGAGTATGCAAGCATTCTCTTGAAATCAGATTGTCTGGCCATAAATATTGCTGCGACAATCATAGAAAACAGTCCCATGACAATCAGGGCATTTTGAAAAAAAGCGATCTCTTTGGTCGCCAGACAGAGCTGATAGACACGTACGAGTGCCAGAAAGGCCAGATTGACCAGGCCACCTGACAGCAGTGCACCGACCAGACCGGGAGCCTCCCCGTACGCATCCGGCTTCCAGGTATGGAGCGGCGCCAACCCCATCTTGGTGCCGAAACCGACCAGGAGAAAAACAAAAGCGGCATGAACCCAACCGGAGGAAAGCTTACCGGCATCCCGCATCAGGTCATCAAGGAGCAGTGACGGTTCCACCCGGGCAACAATCGTGGCATAGGCCAGAAAGTAGAGACCGATTAATGCCAGAGCAACTCCGACCGAGCAGATCAGTAGGTACTTCCAGGTCGCCTCAATCGAGCGGGCATTGCGGTTAAAATAGATCAGTGGTGCCATGGATATGGTTGTGGTTTCAAGCGCCACCCACATGAGTCCCAAATGGTGGGTAATAGTAACCAGTGAGGCGGCCGACAGGCAGACGAGAAGCCCGACGCAGAGCACACGGTTGGAGCGTTCGCGGCGATAAAAAAGATACCCGATAGAGTAGAGCGCACAGGTAAAAAAGAGGATACTGGTACTTAAAAGCACAATTTTCCCGAGTGCATCGAGGTGGAACCAGCCGCCGGCTGATTCGGGTGGAGTGAACGACAGGATCTGAATGGTGAAGCCCAGGTGGGCAAAAGCAAAGAGCGCCAGCACCTTGGGACGGAGTCGATCATACGGGATCAGCCAGTTAACAACGGCTCCAACCAGCGGGAGGATTATCAGGGCAGCAAACATTACACTACTCCTCTTTCAGAGAGGTCAGAAGCGAGGTATCCAGCGACGAGAACTCACGGCTGATCTGGTTGATAACAATTCCCATGACGAAGGTACCGACCAGCAGATCGAGCAGCGCCCCCGCTTCAACCATCACCGGCATCGCCTCCGCCAGCAGCAGGCCGAAGATGAATATGCCGTTCTCCATGACAAGATAGCCGATAACCTGTGAAATAGCTTTTCGTCGCGTTGTCAGCACCAGAAAGCCGGTCATCAGTGTGGCGATTGAGGCCTGAACAAACATATAGTTCTGATGTTCCGGCAGCATCGGCAGCTTGCCGGCAAAACCGAACGAGAGGGCCGTAAAGATCGCGCCGAGCAGCAGCGTCGGAACATAACCCAGAAACGGCTCAAACTCGCGCTTGATCTCGGCAGACCGGACGGCGCGACTGAGCAGCTGTGGGATCACAAAACCCTTTACCGCAATGATGACAACCGTAATCGCAACCAGATGCCAGGAAAACGGATGCATCAGACCGGGCAGAATTCCAAGGAGGACCCCCTGAACAGCGACGGCGCGGATTGAAAAAATCAGACGGCTGGTACCGAGCGAAATAAAGTTTATCAGCAGCACCAGAACGAGAATTTGATCGGCTAAAGAGAACATGGCATCACCTGATGACCAGCAGAGTAGAAAACGCCGCCAGGATAGTGGCGGCAACCAGCAGTTGCGGAATACGAATCAGGCGCAGCCTCGCCATGACCGACTCTACGATCCCGATGACAACAGCCAGCTCCAGCATGGAAATAATGAACAGGCCCCAGTCAAGAAGCGGATTACCGGTTGCATACGGCAGCGCAAGATGGACAAAAAAAGCGCCCAGCACAAACAGTTTGAGTGCGGCGGCATACTGGATTATTCCAAAAGCAGGGCCACTGTGATCGAGCACCATAACTTCGTGGATCATCGTCAGTTCCAGATGCGTGTTTGGATCGTCAAAAGGGATTCGGCAGTTTTCGACCAGCAACACAATGAACATGCCACCGACCAGGAGCAGTAACGCGGCACCGGTATCAAGCCAGACTCCCAGACTGATGTTTACCAGCATCGGAGAGAGGGAAAATGATCCGGAGAGGCGCGACAGGGTGATAAGCGCAAAAAAGAGGGTCGGTTCGGCAAGACAGGAGTAGGTGGCCTCACGGGCTGAACCCATACCTTCAAAACTTGAACCGGTGTCCAGAGCTGCCGACATGGTAAAAAATCGGCCCAGAGCGAACAGATAGGCGTAGAGGATCATATCGCCGTCAAAAGAGACCGGAGCCGGATGTGCGCCAAACGGGACTAACAGTGCGGCGACCGCAGTAGTTGCCAATGCGACAATCGGACCGGCACGGAACACCCAGGTGGTGGTAGTGCTGAAGACGGTCCCTTTCTGCAGCAGGCGGAGAATATCGTAATACGGTTGCAAAAACGGCGCGCCGACCCTCCCGGCAAACGCGGCTTTCGTTTTGCCGATAACCCCTAACAGCAGCGGCGGCATGGAGAGTGCCAGAAGGATGTGAATTATGCTGTTTGTCATGGTTGCTCCAGAGAAAAATACTAATTTCAAATCAAAGATGCCATCAAGGCGGCGAGGATTGGGCGACGAAGGCATACAAGCGGTATGCTGAGAAGCCGAAGACGAGCCAACGAAGATGGGGCTTTGATCTGGAATTGGTATACATCAGTTTGCCCACAGCATCAGGATAAAAAGTGTGGCAAAAATATAGAGCATATAAATATGCATCAGGCCATGCTGCAAGCGATGTAAAAAACCGAAGAGAATCCTGGCTCCGGTAAAAAGCGGCGCAAAAACACGCTCCAGAAGCGTCTCCGTTGGACCGTCGCTGCAGTGCGAGCCGCCGGGGAAAAGACCGTCCAGGATCGGCCGTTCAATTCGTTGGCGCATAATACCATCGAAGACAGAAACGGCAAGCTCGGAAAACGACGTCCCGTTGTACTGCATGCGCGCCGTACCACGCTGATACCCGCATCCCCAGGTTGAAGCGGAAGACACCGTTTTTTTCCCCAGCCGCCATCGCCAAAGCAGTGCAACGGCAACAGCCGCCGACACCAGTAGAATCGCAGCCAGAGAGAGTCCTCTCAAAACGGCACTATATTCTGAGGAAACAGATAGTGAAGAAAACTGAGGATAAAACGCTGTGACTGCCGGGGAGACAAGACGCAGAGCCTGCTGCGGGGCAATACCGACCAACAGGCAGAGCAGGGCAAAAAACGCCATCGGCGCCAGCATCGTCAGACCAGCTTCGTGAGGATGAGCCGCAGTGGAACTGCGGGGAGTACCGAGGAAAACCGAGCTATACAGTTTGGTAAAGGCAACGACCGCCAAGCCGCCTACCATTGCCAGCAGCGGTGCCAGAAGCACCAGATAGACCAGACCGCCTGCTTTTAATTGTTTAAAAAAGCCGAGATAGAGCAGGAATTCACTGACGAATCCGTTCAGCGGGGGGATACCGCAGATAGCAACAGTTCCGACAAGAAAAAGCGCTGCCGCCCGTGGCATTCCTTTTCCAACTCCCCCCATCAGGTTCATCTCCCGCGTACCAGTCGCGTGGATAACAACCCCGGAACCGAAAAACAGCAACGGTTTGAAGAAGCTGTGATTGAGAATATGGAGCAAAGCACCGGCCAAACCGAGATACACCAGTGTCGTATTGTGACTTGACATCCCCAGTAGGGCAACTCCGAGGCCGGTCGTGATAATACCGATGTTCTCAATACTGCTGCAGGCCAGCAGACGCTTCATATCCCGCTGAGCCATTGCGAAGGCTATCCCCAGCAGGGCAGAGGTAATGCCGCAGACAGTCAGAATCGCCCCCCAGAGCAGTGGCGGATCATGAAAAAAGGTCAGCGTGCGGAAGATGCCATACAACCCCATCTTCAGCATGACGCCGGACATCACCGCCGACACGTGACTTGGGGCATTGGCATGGGCTGAGGGTAACCAGACATGAAACGGCATAATGCCGGCTTTTGCGCCAAAACCGATAAAAGCTGCCAGTACCATAATCGTGACGAATGGAGAAAGCGCCGAGAGAGAGCCGGCAGCGGGAAACAGAAAGGAACCTGACTGAGCCGCAAGCAGCGAAAAATAGACAAAAAGAGCGGCTGTACCGACATGAGTCGCAATCAGATACACAATCCCGGCACGCCGGACCTCCTCCCGCTCATGATCCGTCACCAGCAAAAAATAGGCGGAAAGTGCCATTACTTCCCACACCATGATAAAAAAGACCCCGTTGCGGGCGGTGAGCAGAATAGCCATCGACGAGGCCAGCAGGCCGTAAAAAAAAGTCAGGCCGCGTTCAGTGGTGCGATGTTCGGCAGCGGGCCAATAGCCGACCGCAAAGAGAGAACCGGCGGCTGATACAAGAAAGACGGGGAGAAGGAAAAAGGCAGAAAGCGGGTCAATAACAAGTTCGCACGGGCCGAACGGCAGGTTCCACTCG
>CAJAFV010000082.1 GCA_903939115.1 uncultured Geobacteraceae bacterium | reverse complement strand
CTGCCATGAATCTCTGCCGACCAGGCTACGCTCGTAGTACTCAGCAAGCATACGCATGTCAGCAAGCAGAACAGTCTTTTTAATGCCATCAGAAACCTCCTTTCTCAAAATAGTACAAACACTGATACGGGCTCACATGGGTTTTTTCGTTAGCACACCTCCTCTTTTGCATTAGTGTTATCCCCCCGATGCTTTTCCTGTTTTTTTGAAACGCCTCTTTCATGTGGGGCTTTGCTGTTTCCGCTTTTGATAGATCGGACATTCAAAATAGTTATCCATGCAGTACGTGGCAACGTTGTGCGCTGATTTGCCGGTTACGTTACGGCAATAGCACTCTTCAAAGGGTTTGCTCGAAAATTCACATAAACACGGCTTCACCGTGTCGTTTTTGGCGTTGGCTGGCTCGGTCATAGGTTTCTGTATACAGCAATGATAGTGCCAAAAACGGTATTTGTGTAATTACAGTGGGTTAGGTCTGGTGGCGGGAAATTAAACAGTATTTAAAAACGATAGTAGTCACCAGAATAGATAGCTAAAACAGATAGTAAATCACTCGTCACCAGCGGCTATACCGTGCTTTTCAAGCCGACGCCGAAACGTGTAGTAGTTCATGCCGAGCATTGTGGCGGTTTTCATCCGCTTGCCACTGCAGTAACGCAGGGCGTGTTCGAGCGCCCAACTTTCCAGCTTGTCCATGCAGCAGGGGAAAGGGGGTGGTAGAGGCATGTCGGTATCGGCTGAGGGTGGCGTTGAAACACCGGCAGCATCGTCCTGCATTTCAATGTCCGCCACACCGATTACGCTACCGGCTTTAAGCGAGGCGCGGCGGATTACGCTTTTAAGTTCCCGGATGTTGCCGGGCCAGGGCATGCCGGCAAGCAGGTTGCTGGCTTCATCATCCAGGAAGGCCATTTTACGGCCAAGTTCATCGCAGGTTTGTCGCAAAAACTTGTGGGCCAGTGGAGTAATGGCGGCCGGTGTCTCCCGCAGTGGCGGCAATGTTATTGTGGCATCGGCCAACCGGTAGTAGAGGTCTTCGCGAAAACGACCGGCCAGGGCTTCTTCCTTCAGATTACGGTTGCTGGCGGCAATGATGCGCACATCGACCTTCTTTTCTACCGTGCTCCCAATCGGGGTAAATTTCTTTTCCTCTACGAATCGCAACAGTTTTCCCTGGAGTTCTGGTGGGCAGGATTCGATATCATCCAGGAAGATAGTGCCGCCATCAGCCGCTTCCGCCAATCCGGCGCGATTGCGCAAAGCCCCGGTAAAGGCGCCTCTGAGATGCCCGAACAGCTCACTCTCGGCCAGATTTAACGGCAGAGCACCCATCTGTACGGTTATTAACGGTGCGCCGCGGCGTGGGCTCAAACCATGAATAATGGCTGCCAGCCGTGATTTACCGGTGCCGGTTTCTCCTCCCAGCAGGACGTTGAATGACGTTCTGGCAACTCTGGCCGTCTGCTCTGCGATATCCCAGTGGGTCGGGGTGTCGCCGACCTGTACTCGGAGAGATGCCATCAACTCCTCAGAAACTCCTTCAATTTCATGACGCTGCAGTAACGGCAACACCACTTTATTGATTACTGCCAGTAGTTCATCGGTATCAACAGGCTTTCGGACGAAGGCGCTTACCCCCAGTTCAATGGCTTTAAGCAGGTAGCTGGTTTCAGTAAAGGCTGTGCAAAAAATCAACGGAGTGTCGATTGAGCGCGTCTTCATGCACGTAGCGAGTTCCAGGCCATCCATGACAGGCATGCGGATGTCGCTAATGACCAGATCAGGGGAGTGCGCATCAATCAGCGCCAGTGCCTCGCTCCCATTGACAGCCTGAATGACCCGGCCACAGTACAGCTCCAGAAAGGCGGCGGTCTCATGGCGCAATTCGTCTTCGTCCTCAGCCAGCAGGATGGTCAGGGTTTTCAGCGAGTTGGGTGCAGGTTTCTGCGCTTTACGACCTTTAGTAGTGCCATTAACGCATGTATACGCTTTTTCAGAGTTCAGGTCGGTCATGATGTTTTCCTCAGAGGTAATTCTATTTTGAAAGTGGCACCTTCATGGGACTGTATCTGACGCAGAGTCCCCCCCAGGCTTTTTTCCACGATCGTTCGTGACATATACAAGCCAAGTCCGGTGCCGCCGCTCTTTTCTTTGGTGGTGAAATAGGGGTCAAGTATCCGCGGGGCGATGTCCGGCGGAATACCGCAGCCGTTATCACTCACATCGATAGAGACAAAATTGTCTCTGTTGAGGGATATCAGTACCCTGATATGACCCATTTCCGGCTCGCCCTTGACGATGCGCCTTTCCAGGATGGCGTCGCGGGAATTGCCCAGCAGGTTAAGAATGACCTGCTTGAACTCATTGGACGAACCGTCGATCAGCTTGCCCTCACAGCCCCGGCAATCGACAGTCACGGCAATGCCGCTGCTGGCGAATTGCGGTTCAAAAAGTCTGGCAGAGTCATTGATGCAGCTTAAAGGTGAAAATGGCGCCTTCTCTTTTTCCGGGCGGTAGAAGCCGCGAAATTCCTCGATAGTGTCGGACATGTACCTGATCTGCCGCATGGCGTTGACCTTGAACTCTTCCAGATAGTCCGTCGTGATCCCCTGCATGGTTCCCACGGCGTGGGTCCGTTGCACGATCATCCCCAGGGTAGCCAGAGGCTGCCGCCACTGGTGGGCAATAGCACAGACCACCTCACCCATGGCAATCAGGCAGGTGTTGCCGGCCTGCTTCCGCTCGGTGATGTCGCGTATAACAAAAACCATGCTGGTAGGCTGCTCATCGGCGTTGCGGATGATTTGGCCATTCGTCTCAATATCGAATGAACTGCCATCTGCCCGTATCGCACGATAATCACCCACTCCCGAGAAAGAGTTTTGCAGCATAAGCTGGAGATCGGCTTTGGCACGCTCCCGGTCGTCGGGGGCAATCAGTTCGAGAAGATTATTCTCCAGCAACTCCTCTTCCCGATCGTAACCGAACATCGTCACACCTGCCGGTGAAACCATTCTGGTTGCTCCTTTAGTGTCCGTAATCATAATGCCATCGGGGGAGGCATTAAGAATGGAACGGTACAATGATTCGCTTTCCAGTAGCGCATCGCCAACCCGTTTGTGATCGATTATGGCGTTACTCAGAGCCGTTGATAGTCGGGAAAAGCGAAACGCTACCAGAGAGGCGCCGATCATCAATATCAAAGCTGTTACAAGGCTGTGGTAGAGCCATGTCATATCCGGCGGCGGCGGGACCGGATTATAGATAAAACCTTTGAAATTAAAGTCCGGTTTCATCATGCCCATCTTGGCGTAGACATTAGCGACGTGACGCCAGCGAACTGGGTTCATGTGGCCGATCTGGACCAGTGACGGTTCCAACAGTCGTTCCATCTGACTTGCTTTAAACCGGAGGTGTTCGATACTGTGCTGCGGGCTATATCGGGCGTGAACCAACTGCACCATCTCCTCCTGGTGCTGCACGGCGTATTCCCACCCTTTCAGACTCGCTTCACGGAAGGCCCTCACCATTTCCGGCTTCAACCTGATCTGACTCTCTGTCGTAAAGAGATTATCACCGTAAAAATCGATGCCCGCCGAGCTGTGCGAAAAGATCGGGAGCCTCTGCCCCGCTCTGTTCAAAGTAAACGGATCATCATGAACTTTCGAGGGCGTGACATCAACTGTTCCTGCAAGAAGATCTTCACTATGAAAGCGGCGGATCAGCGGGGAGATGTTATCAGGGGCGATCCCTTCAGCCCGTAGATAGCCCCGTAGCTCGGAGAAGTCGGGTTCAATTGATCGTTTGCCGTCTCGTTTTATTGCTATGGTTGGCAGTGGGGCGTGCTGGAAGATCACCGCCAAGGCGACCACCGGAGCCCCCTTCTCCCGGCGCAGCAACAGATCACTGGTGCCGACGCCAAACTCCGCCTTGCCATCCAGAACCTTTTGCACCGGGTTTTCTCCCGGTTTGTTGGGAATGATCTCCACATCAAGCCCGGCCGCCTTGTAATACCCCTTCTCTTTGGCAGCGTAATAGCCTACAAACTGGAAATGGTCCGGCCATTTAAGCTGCAGGCGAACGCTGTCGTTTGCTGTCGCGGCGTGTGGGCAGAGGAGCGTAAGCAGTAATGCCAGGCAACTGGAAAGCGCTGCAGTGGCTGCCTCTCTTCCTGGAAACTTCATTGTGTCGACCACCTTAGTAATGTGTTTACAGGCCCGGCGAAAGGGATGAGCTCAATAGTTCGTATCGTCGCAGCCTGGATGGTTACCGGCCACAACCGGGCTCTTGCCGTTTTAGTCGCGTTACTTTAGTCAGAATGGATACTTATGTCAATCTGTATGGGTGACCTCTGCAGAGGTGCTATATGCATATAAACAAATAACAATGAGTAATAATTTTATTATTACGTTTTAAAGCGAATCCCTGCCGACGACATTGACAAACTAACCATAAAATTATTATAGTGCGGCCAGACAGTTAACATAGAAAGAGGAGCCTACACGTTATGCCGATGTATGAATACCGTTGCACATCCTGCGATCACCAGTTTGAACTACGCCAGAAATTTTCTGACCCACCAGCCAGCCAATGTCCGCACTGCAGCGCTGCCGTAGAAAAAATGATCTCATCCACCGCCTTCAGCCTGAAAGGTGACGGCTGGTTTAATACCGGTTACTGCCCGAAAACGGAAGCGCCAAAACCGGCTGCATGCAGCGGATGCGCCTGCTCGGCGCAATAATCTTGATACGTATAGTCTACCACGGCCAAAAGTAGGCGCTCCTAAGCGAGGCACGGAGACACGGAGAAGATCAAAAGCAAAGTCTTTCTTGGTTCGTTCTGATTCGCCGCTAAAAAGGTTTTTTGTCCCCTCTCCATGAGGGAGAGGGTTAGGGTGAGGGGGAAATGTTGCAATTTCATGGCACCGCACCCCCCTCATCCGGCCTTCGGCCACCTTCTCCTTTAGGCCCTGTGGGTCCTCATGGAGAAGGGTCTTGCGGCGAATGAGAACGAATCAGGAAGTTTTTTTGGTTTACCCCAAATTTTTATGTTTTGACTTTGGTTTTCTCCGTGTCTCGCTTGGAAGCGCCTACTTTGGCCGTGTCTCCGTGGTAAATTCTTTTGATTTTAAACTTCCTCGTAATCCTGGAGCCCACCTATGAAAGTTAAAAAAGCTGTTTTCCCGGTTGCCGGCCTCGGCACCCGCTTTCTTCCCGCTACTAAATCGTCCCCTAAAGAGATGCTGCCGCTGATAGATAAACCTTTGGTGCAGTATGTTGTCGAGGAGGCGGTGGCTTCAGGTATTGAGCAGATTCTTTTTGTCACCGGCCGCGGCAAGCATAATATTGAGGATCACTTCGATATTTCCGTTGAGCTGGAAGCGCATCTCCATGACAAGGGGAAGGATCGAGAACTGTCGCGGGTGCGGGAAATAGCCGAGATGGTAAATATTTTTTATGTCCGCCAGCGGCAGGCCATGGGGTTGGGGCACGCCATCCTCTGCGCCAGGGATTTTGTCGGCGACGAGCCATTTGCTGTGTTACTCGGTGATGACATAGTCGATGGCGCTCGTCCCTGCCTCGGGCAGCTGCTGGATGTGTTCAATCTGCAGGGGAGATCGGTGCTGGCGCTGGAAAAAGTACCGATGGAAAACATCTCTTCCTACGGGTGTGTTGCTGCGGATCAGGTCGGTGAGCGCACCTTCCGGGTGACCGATATGGTCGAGAAGCCGTCCCGCGACGAAGCTCCCTCGGATATGGCGATTATTGGCCGCTATGTGTTGACGCCCCGGATTTTTGATATTCTCCAGAATCAGGTGCCGGGAAAGGGGGGGGAGATTCAATTGACCGATGCTATCCTGACCCTGTCGAAAGAAGAGGCGGTGTACGGCTGTTTATTTGAAGGATTCCGCCATGATTGCGGCGACAAGCTCGGCTTTTTGAAGGCTACGGTAGATATGGCGCTTAAGAGGAAGGAATTCAGTGCTGAGTTTGAAGCCTATCTGCGACAGCGGTTGGCTTGATATCGTTGCGAGTTTAGATTTCACTGAAAAAGGCGACCAGTTACATGGCCGCCTTTCGTTTGTCTGCAGGGGCGAGTCAATGACTCGCACGCCCCTTATTCATTTTTCTTCAATCGCCTTCGTTGTATCTCTTTTCGGTGCCCATCCCTGCCAGACATATTCAGGGTCAATCATCGGGTCATAATAACCGGGTTGTGGAACCATGCAGAATACTGCTTCCGTTACGCCGATGACAGCACGATATACTGTCATGCCGACACCCTTGATCGGACCGATAACGTACCCGACCGGACCCATCTCTCTTCCGGTCAGAATGGTCTGCTTCGGAAGTTCGACAATGCTTGTAACTGTATTGGTGACTCCCCGTACCAGCTTGATAGCCATCTTTTCAACAATTACTTCCGGTTGCTGATCGGCTGTTGCGCGACCCGGGCCGAAGACAACAAAAGCACACAAAAAAACTGACACTAGCAGAAGCTTTTTCATACGGTCTCCTTTTGTAAGGGCGTATTGCCTACGCCCTGGTGAAAATGGCAACAGTATCGGTCACTGCGGCAAGGGAGCGATCATTGCGCCTCTACGATACTCTTCCCCTCTTACCACAAAGAAATCCCGCTTGCAAGCATCACAGGTCAAAAAGCGTTGGTTCTTGCGGCAGAAACGGTTCAAAGCGTTTTTTGACGTGACGCAGTTTTTCGATGTAGTACGGCACATTGATATCCGGATGCGCTGCATTAAACGCTGACACCGGACGGCACTGTTCGTATGCAGTGGTACTTTTCCCCGAACCGCTGACATAGTAGCTGACGTGGTCACCGGTACGATAGGGCCTTCCTGAAGCGAGGGCCACTTCAAACGCTGCGGCGTGATTGCGCGACCCTGATCGAAGTTTTTCCGTGTAACGTTCGGGCGACTCATTAAGAGTTTCGCTCCGGGCAATCCAGGCGACATCAACTCCGCGCGCACGAAGCCGGGCAACATAGGTGTCAAAAAGCCGCTCCACGGTTTCGGCGCTGCCGTTCAGTAACCGTTCGATGACGTCCCGTATGAATTCCCGTAAATAGGGCTCAACGCCTCGTGATCGAAGTCCGCTCCCCTTGATAATGATTCTGCTGTCATACCCCTGCAGGGCATAGTTCTTGGTTTTATAGGCGAACATAGTTCGATAGCGGCCGTCCAGGTCGACCTCAATGCCTTCCGGCAGTTTCTGTGAAAGGCTCTGTACCAACTCCTGTTCATCATCCACGGTTACGCAGCTCTCCGGTGGCTTGAAATAGATACCGTCCGTATCCACTTCAAGCGGTCGGGCTCCTTCAGAGACTAACAAGGTAATCATGTTTTTGATCGTGACCCGCCCCAGACGGGTAACTTCTGCAGCGGTCGCCGGATCGGAGAAGTTGTGCCGTGCCGTGCCCAGATAACCGTAGAACGAATTGATCAGCACTTTAAACACCTGCTGCAGCGCATCAAAGTAGTGCCGCTCTGAATCATCCGCAGAATCACGGGCCCGCTGCTTGGCGGTCAATCGAAACCGGCGCAGATCCGCCAGCATCGGAAGAAACAGATTCAGACTGTCTTTGACAGGTGCAAGCTGATAGGTCAGCATCAATGACGGGTAGAGTGATGCCACGTCACAATGGACAATCGGGCCGACGATCCCCGAGAAGGAGGACTCCGTATACCCGCCCTCAAATGGGGCGACACCGGAAGTACGGGCAGGTATCGCATGGCCGCGATGCAGGTATTCGCGCAGGAAAAGCGAGTTGATCCGGGTGGCGTTGCCGCGAATGACGCAGTTCTGAAAGGAGTAGGGGAAAATTCTGCTCTGCAGAAACCATGGGTAGCCGAGCAACCGGAACAGGGAGAGTGTTTCGCGGGCATCATCAAGGTTATACCGATACAACCGCTCCGGGTCGTTCTGGAAGGCCGCTGCGATGTCGGTGCCCTCCAGATAGGTGCGCTCATCAGCCGCTATTCCGAAGTGCTGTGCCACGGCTTTGAGTCCGTGACTTTCAAGATTGCGCCCGCCGATATCATAGAGCTGTGTCAGAAAGTAGGTGTCGATTATGTGGCGGCCATAGACATCCCAACGGGGATATTCAAGCGTTTTTTCAGCCAGGCTCCAGCGGGCACGCGGCGTTATATGCGGGGACGTCCTGTTGCGCCCCCAATTCAGGCGGATACCATAGCGCTGCGCACGGCGGCCGATGTAATCAAGATCAAAGCGGAAGATATTGTGGCCGGTGATTACGTCCGGGTCAGAGCGGAGAATCTCACTGTTCAGGGCATGGAGCAGCTCCTGCTCAGATAACTGATCGCCCCGAAGCACGATTTCGTCGCCATGCGAATCCTTCAGCGCAATTGAAATTATCCGATCTTCCAGGCGTTCCGGGTTCGAAAATTCATATCCTTCGGCACAGGTCGTTTCAATATCAACGGCCAGGCAGCGCAGTTCTGAAAAATCCATCCCCTTGAAGAGGGTCGCGCCGCTGGCGAGCATGTACTGGTGGGAAATATCCGGGAGAAACAGATAGGGGGCATCAGGTGAGTCATAGTTCTTGCCGGTTTTCGCCGCCAGAAAATCACGGGCGACCAGGCATTCACTCCATGAATCAAACAACAACTGGCAGCGAAAAAAGTCTTCACCCGCTAATTGCCGCACGGCACACGGCACGCGGCAGCCGGAGACAACCCCGGAGTCATTGACAAGGATAAACGGTTGAAACGGTTCGTCATGAAAATGGACGCGACCGGCACTCCTGAAAAAAAGCCGGATGAAGTGTCCGGCCGATTCAATCGCTATAATGCCGGAGCGTTCGTCATGTCCGAAGAGCAGCGGGTTATGTTCGATTGAGCTGGTTGGCATGCAGGTCTTTCCTACTAAAAAGTCAAGAGCAAATACAAAAACAATAACGCAAAGACGCGAGGCAGCAAGGGCGCAAAGTAAAAACAGAACCGTTTAGTTTGTAATACTGTTGACTCGTTTTCCCCTTGCGTCTCTGCAACTTTGCGTTTTTCTTTTGTCGTAATTTTCGCATACTTCGGATCGGGTAGGAGGCGGGATTACTCCCGCCGTCCTCCCACACCACCGTGCGTACGGTTCCGTACACGGCGGTTCATGAAGTGTGTTGAAGTCGGTGGTGCTGGTCCATGAATGAGACCAACCCCAGTTTGTCGAAATAGG
>CAJAFV010000081.1 GCA_903939115.1 uncultured Geobacteraceae bacterium | reverse complement strand
TACCCCCCTGGCGAGTGAACTATCCTGTTTCAAGGAAACATAGAGCGGCTCTACTTCGTGCATGGACTCCATGAAATCTGCTGTCATGTCGCGACGAAGCCTGACAAGGCGAACCGAGCAACGGATAAATTCCCGGTGCAGAGCGCCATCCAGCAGAAATTGTTCCATTCCCTGCTTCAGCAGTCGCTCAAGGCCGTCGAGTGAGGCATCCATGGTTTTGCGGACATCGATCAGGTCTTTGAGGGGTTCGAGGTAATGGTTCCAGAGATAATTGATTTTCTCGAATCTCTCGGAGACAGTCCGCTTGTCCCGGTTCGATTTGACGGTCATCACCTCGTTAATGATCGCCTCGCGGTTAGCCCGCGAATCCTGGCGAATCCGCTCCATTGTTTCTGTTATCTCGTCAAGCGCCCGTTCGATCAGGCTGTGCTTGTCATCGTGAATCGCGTGTTCAAGGTCAGCCTGCGCACGCTCCAGTTCATCCAGGTAAGCCTGAATTACAGCGGTCGAGGTGAGACGCTGTTCCTGCAGCAGGAAACGGAACAGAACAGATAGTGTTCTGGTCATTTCGTAACTTGCCGTGGCATCGGGCAGCGGTTCGATTATCTTGAGGCTGATTAGTTTATCGATAAGAGCAGCGGGGGATTCCAGGCCAATGCGGTGTCGCCGTATCAGTTCAGACAGTTCAGCATCATTCATTCCGCCGTTTCTGCGGAAGATGTCATGCAGAAGAGAGTAATTCTGCGCGGCGAAGTTGAAGAATGATTGTGGGTTAATGGCCATGGTTCATAGTTCTCTTAAAGACTGGGCTGGTGTTTTCAGCGTGTTGCCACATTGCCCTCTCAAAACTTTCCTGGCTTTACTAAAGATGACTAAACTTTACTAAAAAGTTTTACTAGCCAAGGCCCATACTGACTTTACAGAACTGCCTTTATTTACAATGGTTTTGTCGCGACTCGCCATTTCGTAGATGATATTTCGGACTTTATTTTTCTTCTGTTGATCGTCTAAAGCGTCGGAAAGTTTGACTAAAACTCGTCTTGCTTTTTCCGATCATGACATGCATTGTTTCGGCAGTTTGAACAGGATTATCAAGTCCAGTCAACTACTGCAAACTACTACTCGACCAAATAAATTCATGAATTACAGATGGTTATATATCGGGCGGACTGAAGATTACTGACGCCAGTCAACTACCCGTCAACTACCCACCAATCAAAAAACACTTAAGCCCAAATCGGAACATATTTCCTCATTTTTGGTGCCGCCTCTTTGATTACTCCAACCTCTCTTATTTGGGCTCATTTGGGCGTGCATTTGGGTATGCCCAAATTGAGCGTTTAAAATCATCAGAGCCAATATAAATGGCCTGCCAGTTTTTGTGGTATTATCAACAAATCAGTTTTCCGTTTTCGAGTTAAGCATAAATATTATTTTATATCAGCATGTTATGCATATTTTCCGTTTTCAAATTAAGTAAGAACACAACACCTAAAGTACTGAACAGAGTGATATGAGTCGCCGTTTCGATCTCTGAAATAATCGATTGACAACATATAGCTAAAATGTATACTTAAAACAGCTCATCTACCATGTGTGGAAGGAGTAACGAGGCCGTCCCCCAAAGGGCGGCTTCAGCTATTTTATGGCCGCAGCGTATTCCTTCCTCAGCTTTTTCTTCGAGTGTTCCTGTTCAACCGCATAGGCAGTCCACAACAGAATATACCCTTTGCGTTCGGCAAGAATCACCAAATACTCTGCATCTTCAAGCCACAAGCATATCCGCTTTTCGCCTCTTCTCTCGTTTGCCCATATCTTGATTGCCGTGTCACCAGAATGTTCAATAACCGGTCGCGGCCAGCGGATTCGCTCGCAACGCCGCATGTCGGGCACCCGATCTGCCTCAGAGTCTCCTTCAGAAATTATATGCCAGAAGGTCGCTTCCTTGTTTTGAATCACCGGATGGCGCTTGAGTGCCAACGTAACGCCATTGTATGCAGGTCTGCTGTCGATAAAGTCCCGCTTGAAAAATGCGTAAAGAGCATCAAGGTATCGGTTCCAATCGCCACCATATTTTTCAAACAGCGCCAGAGCAGGTAGCCAGGCGATTTGCTCGGTCATGCGCCACCTTCCGAAGCAAGCCAACGGAACAAATTAACCTTCTCTTCGCGCAAGAGTGTTGTTTTAGTCAGGCAGTAGTGGGAGCGTTCCCTCATCCGGGCAATCAGGGCTTCTTTGCCAGCATTACCGGATAGCCCGCGATTGACGTAGGACACGGCACCAATGAGGAGATCCGCCACTTGCAGTATTTCGACCTCATGGGAGCGAACGTTCTGGACGCGTTCAATGATGGTACGGGAAAAATCGTAGAAGTTATTGCACAACACATCATGCAGTTTGGCAACCTTGCCGGCGCTGCGCGTATCCTTGATATCCAGGTAAATCCGGTAATGAGCTCGGGGATTGAAAATGACCTTGAGCATGTCGAAGTACATTTTGTAATACCAGTCGTCGTGGCTTTGACCGAAGGCTTGATGACAAAGTCTGGTTTTGTCAGGGACAATCAGTGCCCGGAAACAAAGGTCATCATCGTCAAAAAAGTAATCCATCACATCCAGATAAAAACGAGCCTTTGCCGGTGAAACCTTGGTCCACTTAAGTTCAAACTCGGGCGGCAAACCATGATGAGATTTGATTTCCCGCAGACGAACCGAAATTTCGCGAGCCTTTTCCTGGGAACACCAGACGGCGCCAAGCACCATCACTTGCTGATGGTCGTTTTCCAGATGGCAACTTTCGTCGCAGTAGACGTTATAAATTTCGCTCATACCGGTTCTCACTTTTGAATTGTTGACTTGGACTCGATCAGCGGAGTCGAATTTTCATTATTCAACTATGAAGAATGGAGACGTGTCCCCTCATGTATCTCGCAGCCACTCCGTCTCGGTTGGCTCTTGCCGGAGTCGATCTACCAGATCAATAAGTTTGGACGTATGCATCAGTCACTTCCTCCTTGCCAATCAAACAAATCATGCAGCGTAACCACTTGGTTTGTAACGATTCATAAAAGTATGTGGGCAGCATCTATCCTGATCCATCAAACAACCATCAAGCAAATTGCGGGTTTTTAGAGATGTTCCCGAAGTATATTTCGGGAACATCAATCTCTTGCAAGACAATTATTAATAATTTCAGTCGCTTACCCTTAAGAACCTCGTAATCATTGCGAACCACCGTTTCTCCCCAAAAGGGATGCTGGTGAATTGTGAGTGCCTGACATCTCATGGTTCCCACCGAAATCAGTCATTCCTGGAGCAGAAACCCCTCAGCTCAGTAATACTGCCTGATATACCCATACGCTTTTTCAAATAGTTCCTCGTCCTGATGCAACCGGTATTTGAAGAGCGATTTCCGCAGGGCCTTCTTGACTTCTCGCTCTCCCGCCAAGGTATGCTGCCAACCGGGGAAACGTACCAATCGGACAATTTCATCGATGTCCGCGACAATTCGCTCCACCATGACCGGCGTTTCCTCGGTTTTCACATTCTGGAATAAGTCGGTAAGCGCCGCCTTGCCGCGATCCTCATCCTCATCCTCTTCCGGCGGAGTTTCCTTTTCTGCCTGCAGCAGGTCTTTGGCGAGTTGCAGCAGTTGTTTCAGGAATTCGACGCTGGTTATCAGACCCTGCTCCTGCCGATTTTTTAACTCTTCTAGCCGTTCTGACAACGCCTTGTACTTTGGATTACCCATATGCTTGCGGAGCCTGCGGGCGATCTTGATTTCAATTTCTTTTACTTTCTTCGGGTCCGGATTGGACAGCACTGCCTCCAGCAAATCGGCATCCAGGATCAGCGTGTCCAGATCATCACGCAATGCTTCCACGTGGACATTCTGGTGGATCAGCTCGATTGTCTTGGCTCCAAGAGAATGCCAGATCAATTTGCCGTGTCCGCTGGAGGGCTGCACGGACTGATAGACCTGTGAAAGCCAGCGGTAGTCTGTCTCGTACTGAGTCAGAATCGGATCTGGTGAGATGGCCTCCCACAGCTTGTTGAGCACACTGAACTCGGCGGCAAAATTGTCACGCACGGTGTTGTTCGGCAGGCACTGCTGGGCGGCAATCAGCCCTTCATAGCCTTGAAGGGTGCGGTCTACACCAATGAAGAAGGTAAGGCATCGCTGCATGGCATCCGGCAGTTGGTTCTTCAGTTCCTGGATATTGGAAACCACCTTGAGAATGTTCTTGTCATCGAATTCCAAAGCCTTCGCTACGTCGTCGAACACGCCCAGGTAGTCGACGATGAGCCCGTGGGTCTTGGTGTCGGCATAGGTGCGGTTGACCCGGCAGATAGCCTGGAGCAGAGTATGGTCCTTCATCGGTTTATCGAGATACATGGCCTGGAGAATGGGCGCATCGAAGCCGGTCAGCAGTTTTGAGGTTACAATGATCAGCTTCAGCGGGTCGTTGGGGTCACGGAACCGTTCCAGTAATCGTTCCTCTTCATCGCGGGTGCGGGCATAAGGTTTATATTGGGGCTCATTACTGTTGACCGTCATAACAATCTCGCTCGCCTCGGGTGGCAGAAGCTTGTCGATCTCGTTCTTGTAGAGCAGACAGCATTCACGGTCAAACGTCACAATCTGTCCCTTAAAACCGTTTGGTTCTATCTTGCTCTGAAAGTGCTGCACAATGTCGCCACAGATCCGTTGGACCCGTTCCGGAGTCTTGACTAGTACCGCCATTTTCGATGCGGCCCTGGCGAGGTTGTCCCTGTCCAAATCCGACAGATCACCGGTCAGTTCGGCATAGGCTTCATCAATGGCTTCCTTGTCGATGTGCAACTCCACCAGCCGGGGTTCAAAATGCAGCGGCAGTGTGGCTCCGTCACGGATCGACTCCTCAAAGCCGTAACGGCTCAGGTAACCACCACTGTCCTCCTCAGCACCAAAGGCATAGAAGGTATTACGGTCGCTGCGATTGATCGGAGTACCGGTGAGGCCGAACAGGAAAGCATTGGGAAGCGCCTGACGCATCTTGCGGCCAAGGTCTCCCTCTTGGGTACGATGGGCTTCATCTACCAGAGCAATGATATTCGACCTGTCATTGATAACCCCATCAGCCTCGGCAAACTTGAAGATGGTGGTAATGATGATTTTGCGTACATCCTGCCCCAGCAGCTTCTGCAGCTTTTCTCGGGATTCGGCTTTTTCCAGATTAGGAATATCGGCGGCGGTAAAGGTGCCGGTGATCTGGGAGTCAAGATCAATGCGGTCAACCACGATCAGCACGGTCGGGTTTTTGAGCTTGGGGTGCAGGCGCAGCTTCTGGGCGGCAAACACCATCAGCAGTGACTTGCCCGAACCCTGGAAGTGCCAGATAAGACCCTTCTTGGGATAGCCGGTCAGGACGCGCTCCACAATCCGGTTGGCAGCCTCATACTGCTGGTAGCGGCAGATGATCTTGCTGCGTTGTTTCTTCTTATGGGTGGCAAACATGGTGAAGTTGGCAAGAATGTCCAGGACGATGTGCGGCCGCAACATACTTTCAACTGCAGTCTTGAGTGTGTGTAGCGGGTGGTGCTGTGGATTTTTATCTGCGTCATCCAGATTCCACGGCCCCCAATCCTTTACCGGAACACCAATAGCGCCATAGCGAAAATCTTTCCCCTCGGTGGCAACGGAGAACACATTACAGACGAACAACTCCGGCACGAACTTCTCGTAATCCTCATGGACCTGCAGCGCCCCGTCAACCCAGCTGGTGGCTTTGCGCACCGGTGTCTTGGCTTCGATCAGTACCAGCGGCAGACCATTCACCAGCAGCATCAAATCGGCACGTTTCTCGGTTGCACCGGCACGGAAAGAATACTGTTGGGTAACAATAAACTGGTTGTTGTCCAGATTCTCGAAATCGATCAGCCGCACCGACACATGCTGGTTGTTCTGACCGAACGGCATGGTTCGCTCGCCGCGCAGCCAGGCAGTCATCTCTTCGTTAGCCCGGATCAGGCCGTCAGAACGTACCGAGAGCACGATGGCCCGCAGTTTGTAGATTACCTCGTCGGCACGGTCGGGTTTTTCTTTGATTTCTGGATTGAGATGGATGAGAGAGTCGCGCAGGCTGGATTCAACGAAGACTTCATTGGGCAGACGAGTGAGCTTGTTCGGTGACACATACCGCCAGCCGACGCCTTTAGTTGCCCGGCCGACAATGTAGACCGGCTCTGGTTCGCTGACAATACCCTGTGCTGTCTCTCGGACAGGGCCGGTTAGCAGATCGCGGAGGTAGGCTTCGACGGTGTTGGATTCGGTGAATGACATTACTTAAACCTCCAATAACACCATAGACTTCAATTCATTGCTTTTCTTTCGTCGTGTAATAATTTCATTTATTGAGGACCGAATTGCGCGAACGAGAACAAGAAAATCATCCTGAGATGTTAATGATGGAACTCGGCACTGGTACTGGCTGAGATGTTCTCTGTTAAGTTTTGGTATTCCTGTTCTCATAGAACCAGATATAGCAAATTGAGTAAAGGTGTCGCTCAAGAGAATTTCAAGCAAATACTCCCCTCGAAGCGAATCTTTGGGTAACAGAGCATACATATCTGCACTGCATAGACCGGTACAAGGCGCAATTGCTGCTTTCACAAGGTTTGGACGAATTTTAGAGTATAGAACTGCACCTTCACCAAACAAGTATTTACCACTGATGGCTAACTGATCCGAAGCGGACTCTATGTTTAATATTTGTCCAGAATTGCTCTTGATATGATTTGGTGCGATCAGAGGAAGATCAGCATAACGTTCAGCTTTAGGGTCCACCTGACCACTGACAACAGTGTAATGACTTGCAAGCAATTCACCTTCACAGGCTTCTTTCGAAAATTCTTTACGCGATAATGCCCTTAAAAGCGAATCAGCCCGAATAGTGGCATCATCAAGAGCCTCATTAACAGTCTCAATAGATTGGAGCATATAAGAAATCCGTCGCTGCTCCTCCAAAGGCGGCAAAGCAAACTCAAAATCCGCCAAACTTGTCCAGTTGGTACGCGGACTCAGGCTGCCTGCCGATGTGCCAACTGCGTGCTGAAAGAATGTTTCGGTCTGGCAAATAAACGGCAGCAGTTCCGGCAAGAACTTCTGTGGATCTTTACTCTCCAGTACATAGATGTCACCAGAACAGACCCCAGCAAAATCAGCTACCGCGACCTTGCGCTGATAAGCACGGCGTTTTCCGAATAATACCTGACCTGGCTTGAATACGCTGGTGAAGGTAACACCATCGGCCACGTTACCCCAGCGTCGTATTCGCAAGTCTTCCGGCTCGATATGGTCAAGGCCGATATAACGATCATACCCATTGGCGATAGGATCACTACTGCGGTCTTTGGACAGGCGAACGACGTCACCGAACTTGACTTTTGACCAGCCTTTTCTGTCAATCACGTTTGAGTACTCTCCTGATCGACGGATTGTGATTGGCTAGTTGTTGGTGGGTGCAGGTTTGCAACCCATATCGGGAATGGACGCTTGGCAACGAGGATTTCAGCTAAAGACTTTCGGATTGTGGTTTGATCATCTTCAATATTGCCGTAGCCTTCTGGGTAATAGGCTTGATTTTTTATATGTGTTTTGTCAAAGTCGAATCCAAGTAACACCGCCATTGCGTGAAGCAGATCAACCAATAGTTCAACCCGGCGAACACCCCATGTCTCTTTGGGGTAATTCTTGTCACTCAGGTGATCCAGATACTGTTTCCAAAGCCTGCGTAACTCTCTTTCCGGTTTTGAATCAGAGTGAAATACAACATCTATCATATTGAGCGCTTCAACATGGCGGGGGTCTAACGTTGACGCACGCGTTGACATCAGCATTTTAAATACTCGCAGTTGCTCTTCACGCTTCTGCTTCTTGCGATCAAGATACTGACTGACCTGGACAGCAAATAGCGGAGCAAGGAGAGTGGAAATAACGACTGACCAGTCTTTAAAGTCCATAAAACACCTCCGTTTTGACAACTCTCCTACAATTAAACATTGGCTGCTTCGACCCACCTGAAACTGATTTTCAGATCATTCATCCAGTCTCGACGAATGATTTCTTCATGTTGCAGCCGCCCAACAACAATTCCAGGATGAATGCCGATGCGTGACGCAAAATCGCATACTGCCTGCTTTGTTTTCAGATAGGGCAACTCACCTAGACACTGGGGAGGAATCAACATAGATGCGGCAAAGTTGTTTGCCTCATCTTCTTGCTGGCTCTTGATCAGTTTGCCGGTAAATTCATCAAGGAAGACATCTTTTTTGTCGTGCTTGAGAATATGTCCTGCTTCGTGAAAGAACGTGAACCAGAAACGATCATTAGTCTTGCCATACAGGGACAGCTGTATGAGAGGCCGTGATTTCAGCCATCGGGCAACGCCGCTGACATGAGATTTCGGAATCGCCGGAACAAAGGCGAGCACGACACCGGCTTCAATGCATAGCTCGTGCATGCGTAACTGGAAGACTTCTGGAGATTCCACCGTCAGCGTCCTGATTTCTTTAAGTGCCTGTTCAAAACGCTTACGATTATATTCCGCACAACGGGTCTTCTGAGCTTCAAGTTCCCCCATTCGTAACCAAGAGGCAATTGCTGCTGTATCACTCTGCCCCTCAAGTGTCCGGCGGTAAGCAACCTGCGGTTGAGCATATACTGTTTTCCACTCATCCGGACTGGCCACGCCAAAGAATCGTAGCGCAGCATGTACGAGACGGGCCTTATTTTCAGCTGTGAGACGTACTTTGGGAAACACCCCGGCAAAACACAATTCTTTCAGAGGCAAGAGGTCAACCCAAGGCAGCCATTGTATGGCAACCCGTGCTTCTTCTGCGCGGACAAGATATTCCCGATAATGGGCTTCACGTTGAATCCAAAACGATGCCGGAGCTCCAAGGGCCTTTTCGAGCTGCAAAGCAGTGTCGGGGGTAATGGCAGCCTTGCCCTTGATGATTTCATTGATCGTTTTGAGTGGTCTCCCCATTCTCTGTGCAAGCTCTTTTTGGGTGATCTCACGATCTTCCAAAATATCCAGCAACGTTTCTCCTGGTGCGCTGACGACGTCCGGTTGATAAGTCAATCGACCGTCACTCATGATAATCCTCCAGTTCTAAAATTCTGATTTCAGTTATTTGGGACCAATCGAGGCCTCCGTCTGGTTTACGCGGAGGCGGGTCATCTGCCGGCTCAAAAATCATTCGCCAGCCTTTGTGCAGATCAATTGCAAACGTTTCGGCTCTGCCCCCGTGCAATTCATGTGTTCTGCCAGGAAGCATTCTCATGGTTTCAAGCTGTTGTGCAGCTCGCAGGTCATCCATGCGACGTCGCACTTTCCCGGCATTTTCAGAGCCGAATTTTTTTGTCAGTTCTTTTGACGAGTTAAGGAGCTTTTCTTGCTTTTCGGAGGAGTAGTGTATTTTCATAATATCACAAAATTAACCTTTGGGGTTAAAAAATATACTATATTTTATCCAGGGAAACAATTAATTTGTCCATCTGCTTCCAGAACTCTTGTCCGTCATTCTGCCACTGCTTCCATACCGATGTCAGGCTTTGAGTCTCATCGATGCCATTTCCGACAACACTGATTTTCCGCACATAAAGTGGGATCGACAGGTTTGATCCGTTGACGGCAATTTCCTCAAGAGTTGCTACCTTGGCAAATCCTGCTTCGTCCTGAAACGCCAGGCATGCTCCAATGATGTGCTCCTGGTGCTCCGGCTTGAGAAAGCTCTGTGCTCGTTCACGGGTTACTGCGCTCAGTGCATCAATGAACAGAACCTTTCCTTTGCGCGCTGCTGTCTTGTTGCGACGGCAGACAACTACACACGATTCCATAGGCGAGTTATAAAAGAGGTTCGGACCAAGGCCGATAACTGCCTCAACCAAATCCTGTGATAGCATCTTGGTCCGCATTTCCTGCTCTTCTTTGCGGAACAGTACGCCATGTGGCCAGAGGACGGCACAGCGTCCCTTTTTGGTCAGGCTCTTCAGGATATGCTGAAAAAAGGCATAGTCAGCGCGGCCCTGGGGCGGCGTACCCAGAAAATTGCGGCCCCATTTATCTGCTTCAAATGCCGGGCGGTCCCACTGTTTGATGGAGTAAGGCGGATTAGCCAGGATTACATCAAACTGTTTGAGTCGGTCGCCTTCAATCAACTTCGGCTCTGCCAGGGTATCTCCCCGAACAATCTGAAAGTCTTCAATCCCGTGCAGGAACAGGTTCATTCGCGCAATCCCCGACGTTATCAGGTTGCGCTCCTGGCCATAGAGCTTGAGGGTGCGGAATTCGCCACCTGATCGCTTCACTTCCGCCAGTGCCGACAAGAGCATGCCGCCGGTACCACAGGTCGGATCATAAATTGACTCTCCTGGTTGCGGGTCAAGCAATTGCGTCATCAGGTGAACAACGGTTCGGTTCGTATAGAACTCTGCAGCAGTATGCCCGGAATCATCGGCAAACTTCTTGATCAGAAACTCATAGGCATTGCCAAGCTCATCCTCAGGCACATTGGCGACCGAAAGTGTTTGTGTCGAGAAGTGTTCAACCAGATCCTTCAGGGTCTCATCCGGCAACCGCTCCTTGTTAGTCCAGGGTGCATCGCCAAAGATACCGGTCAGCAAGTCAGGGTTGGCAGCTTCGATTACCCTCATTGCTGTTTGAATAGCCATACCGACGTTCTTGGGGGTCTGGCGGACATCGTTCCAATGGAAACCTGCAGGGATCTGGAAACGGTGGTTTTCAGCGAAATCACCGCCAGATTCAAGCATTGATTGCTGGAACTCTTCGTCATAGACGTCGGAGACACGCTTGAAGAACAGCAGCGGAAAGATGAACTGCTTGTAGTCTCCGGCATCGATCAGACCGCGCAGAAGTGTGGCTGCGCCCCAGAGATAGGCTTCCAGCTCCTGTTGGGATATGCGTTCACTCATTGCAGCCAACCTCCATCCGTCATCAACTGTTCCAGATGGGCCTCGGCTTCGCGACAACGAACAAGCGCCGCCTTGAACTCTGCTATGGCCTGGGGCAAGGGTGGAATATCATCGTTGAGCGGAGGAAGTACGTAGCGTGAGATATTCAGAGTCCAATCCTCTGCCTTGATCTCATTTGTATCGACAATACGAACCCGATCCTGGATATCTTGGAATTCCTGAAACCAGTTCAGTATCTCAGCGCCATGCTCCGGTTCCAGGAAGTTCTGTGCTCTGCCACGTCGAAACAGGCTGGATGCATCGGCAATCATTACTTTACCCTTACGGGTGGCAGGTTTTCGTTTGCGGAGAACAAGAATGCAGGCAGCAAGTCCGGTGCCGTAAAACAGATTAGGTGCAAGGCCAATGACCCCTTCGATCAGGTCCATCTCTAACAGCTTACGACGTATTTCACCCTCGGTTCCTTTACGGAATAATGCTCCCTGTGGCAGCACGACAGCCATACGCCCTTTTACTTCGGCCATAGACTTTACCATGTGTTGTACCCAGGCAAAGTCACCACTGCTTGATGGGGGCATACCGGCGAAGTTACGGCCGAAGGGGTCGTTCTGCCAGACCTCATCACCCCATTTTTCCAGAGAAAATGGCGGATTTGCGATAACGCAATCAAAGGTCGCCAGTCGATCCACTTCATAAAAGGCAGGATTACGAAGCGTATCCCCACGGACGATCTGAAAGTCTTCTATGCCGTGCAGAAAAAGGTTCATGCGGGCTATGGCCGAAGTAGTAAGATTTTTCTCCTGGCCATAGAGTTTCCCCCAGAGTCTCTTTACATCGCCATGCATCTCCTGAACGTGCTGAACAGCGGCAAGCAACATACCGCCAGTACCGCACGCAGGGTCGTAGATGGTTTCGCCTTCTCTCGGGTCAAGCATATCGACCATGAGCCGCACAATACTGCGAGGTGTATAGAATTCACCGGCTTTCTTGTTGGTGGCGTCAGCAAATTTCTTGATCAGATATTCGTAAGCATCACCCAGAACATCCGACGCAATATGCCGGTTTCCAAACGATAACTTGGAAAAATGCTCTATCAGATCTTTTAAGAGCGGATCGGTAAGCCGATCTTTATTAGTCCATTGAGCATCACCAAAGACGCCATAGAGCGTATCAGGGTTTGCTTTTTCAATCTCTCGCAATGCCCGCTGCAGTGCACTCCCGACATTAACCGGAGTTTCCCTGACGGCACGCCAGTGGCAGTCTTCCGGGACCTGGAAACGGTGTGACTCCGGAAACATGGCAAGCGCAGGATCGCCCATCTCCTCGGCTATCTCCAGGTACTCTTCATCCCAGACGTCACAAATCCGTTTAAAGAACAGAAGCGGAAAGATGTATGTCTTGAAATCGGCGGCATCAACAGGTCCACGGAGGATGTTGGCCGATTCCCAGAGATGATTTTCGAGTTGTGAAAGAGAGAGAAGCGTCATGGGTCAGATACTTCCTTGGCTGTTCTCATTCGACGCTAAAAACTCCACCGCATCTTCCAACCCCAAGGCGCGATATTCCACCTGGTACCCCTGATATTCCTGCAGCAATCGCTCGGCCTTGTGCTGTAGCGCCGGCAGACTGATCCTGGACTTGTTCCGTTTGATCTCGGCAATCACCAGCACTTTACGAAGATCGTTCACCGCAACCAGGTCGATCTCGTTTTTGTTGCCTCGCTCCCAGTAGCTGCCGATGCGGTTATACTTGCCGCTGGCAGCAAACAGGTCGTGAAAGAAGCGCTCCAGGATCTTGCCGGACCAGGTAGCGTAATCGCGTTCGATGATCTCGCGGACATAACCGAAGTTGCCGGTCTCGATCGCTGACAGGTTGCGGTAGATAAAGCGGAACCAGAAGCTGAGGAAATTATCGCGAAGATAATACTTCTGCAACCTACCGCCCGGCTTGGCGTTGATCGGGCGGTGCTTGGCAATCAGGGCGTATTCGTCTTCCAGTTTGGCCAAGTATGCGCCGCTGTGAATTTCCAGCACCGATTCGATTTCGCTGCGGGCAGTTTTGCCGACGCTAATCAGCTCAAGAATGGAGAAGTAAGTGCCATACTCTCTGCCGAACTCTTCCACCAACAGGTTCTTCCCCTCGGCAAGAAAGGGTGAATGCTGCTTGAGAATAAAGTCGAGCATCTTCTTATGCGTCAGTGACTTGTTCTCGGCCAGCATCTCCAGATACTTGGGGAGTCCGCCAGTAATGGCGTAGCTGTCGAACAGGGACGGGGTATCACTGTGACCATGATCAGTCAGGACTTCATGGATAGCAGCGATGCTGAAGGGTTTGAGAAAGATGATCCGGTCGGCCCGGCCGAAGAGTGGTTCCTTGGCATCCTGAAAGATGCGGTGCATGAGAGAGTGAACCGAACCGATGCAGATCAGGTTCAGTTTACAGGTTGCCTTGTTACGATCCCAGATCCCCTGTATTTCGGAGTAGACAGCCGGATTGATGCCGAAAAACTCCTGAAATTCGTCAATGATCAGGGTGATGCGCTCGGTGCGGGAAAGCTCGATCAACAGGGTGAAAATATCTCGGAAATTACGGATCTCGCCGATGACCGGCAGGGTGCCGATACGGCGGATCTCTTCTAGGTACTCCTGGCAGAGAAGGGATTCCGCCTTGCGAGAGACAAACAGATAGAGGTGTTTGGAAGATTTTGCCGATTCAAGAGCCAGGATCGTCTTGCCAACCCTACGGCGACCGGTGATGACGGTCATTCTGCCGGATGATGCCGACTGCTCATGGAGGTTGGCCAGCTCTTCAAGTTCGCTGACACGATTGTAGAATTTCATAGCCCCACACCACCGTCAATGTTTTAATGGTAATGGCGGTTACTGTAATTTATTTGCTATGCGTGTGCAACAGCTTTATTCGACGAATAGCACATTTTCAGTATTTATTTTAATATGTAAGACACCCTGACGCGGGTAAATCTTGCAGCCTGCCGACTTGGCTCTCAGGCAGGTCTTGCCATTGGAGGCACCATTATGCGTATTATCCTTGAACAAGACGATCTTCAGGCAATTGCCGATGCGGTGGTGCGAAAACTGTCACCTCTGCTCGTCAAAGTACAGGAGGCCGCAGAACGCCCCAAATCAGTTGCGGCAAGGACTGTTCCGATAGTTATGCAAGAAGCTCCTCGCGCTACAAGGGCTGCCGGTGATGTTATCCGTAGAAAAGAGCTTTGCCAGATTACGGGACTATCAATGACGACCCTTTGGCGGCAGGAGCGAGAGGGATTTTTTCCGGCTCGCATCCGGCTTACCGATTTCAGTGTCGGTTGGCGACGCAGTGAAGTCGAAGCATGGTTGGCGACACGGCAGGCAGTCTAAATAATGGCAGTGTCGTCAGGTATATTTTGCTGCATACGTATCCTGCTAAATGCGGCTTGTGCCGTTTCCATCGGCAATTCTGTGGGGAGCAGCGGTGTGGCAGATCGCCAGTTGCTTTCCCCAACTTGGCGGAATCGACGAATCGACTCCTCAATGGTAGCCTGGTTGATCTCATCAACGTGAACAACCATATTCAGCCCGGTACCATAGCAGTAGGAGCGGTCTGTCTCGAATGATTCAAATATTTCCGGCGGCTCGTTCTGAACGATCTCTTCAGCAAGTTTGTCTTGATACTCGATAAAGCTGAGCCCGCTGTATTTTTCATAGACCAGTTTTGGCCTTTCGGCCATGCGGAACATACGATGGCCATTTGACCAGATCGGTTCAAACTTTATTTCCGCTTCTGCTGATTGTTCTTCAGGAGTCAGCATATCCCAGGCCCGTGAGTGTGCTAACTCTTCCACTTCATCCCAGAACTCTCTGGCGGCGGTGATGATGGTGGTATTCCAGATGGTCAACCCGTCACTGCCGAGGAAGTATGCATCAGCCCATTGGTTGTACAAAGCGGGACGTCCCGGTTCGTTCAGGACATGATCACTTGTAAACTGTCCGCCATAAATTGAGGTGTCATTACGAATCTTCTGCCGCAGGCGGATGAAATTGTCACGCTGTTTACGACGGGAAAGTTGCCCGTATGGTGTCGTTTTCTTTTGTCGCATTTTGCCCATCCTCAAAGCTTCACCAGTTATTTCCACTTGCTCATAGCTCGATCAGCAGCTGTTTGTCGTACTGTGGATTAACCTCCACATCCTTATACCCATAGGGATTCACAATCACTCGCGTTTTACCCAGTGCGTAGTCGAACGAGTTGTGCGTATGGCCGTGAATCCAGAGATCCGGGCCGTGGTCGATGATTTCACTGGAGAGATCGGTCATAAAGGCACAGTTGAGACTATCTCCCCGGAACTTTTCATGGATGGAGATCGGTGAAACCCCATGATGTGTTACCACGACAGTCTTTTTTCCGCCGGCGGCTGCCAGTGTATCGAAGATATAGCGCTTAGATTCCTGGAATAGATAGACTGTCTCTTCGGGCATGATCCTCGTTCCGTCAGCTTTTTTGATCAACACAAAGTCGTTCATATTCTTCCGGGCGTACTGCATCTTAAAGAAATCCTTCTCCCGGAAGTCCGTCCATAATGTTGCCCCGATAAATATGACACCGTTGATCTCAACTGATTCATTTTCAAGAAAATGGACATTTTTTGGAATTGACAGATTGGCTTTCAGTTCATGGATACGCCCGAAGAAATCGTTATGGTAGAAAAAGTGATTACCCTCCACATAGATGACTGCCAGGAAGCGCTTGGCAAGAAGACTGATGACCTTGAGCCAGGTTTCCTGACGGTGAGCGAGACCGATGTCACCGGCAACCAAGGCAACGGTTTCCTTATCAGTCGGTAACGGCGGGATCACCATTTCCAGAATGCGGGGAATCTTGTTGGGTTGCCAAAACTCGGCATGAATATCTGAAAAGGGTCGAGCCAGCATAATACACTCCAACAGTATTGAAAAAACGGTCACAAAAAATGGTGAAAAAAATGGTGAAAAATATCACCACTCAGAACTGTCACGCCCACTTAAACCATAACGGAAAAGGCCCCCATAAAGGAGGCCGGAGATTCAGTATAGACAGTATTTATGTTCGCGTCGCTTTAGATTGCCATACGGTCAGCTGTTGCTGCCGCAGCCGATGGTTTTAACCACCGCGAGAAGTTGCCTTCCCGATTCGCCCCCTGATTGTTCAGCGTGGGACTGTTCACCGCTGCTATCCTTTGCACATTGTGCCGGTCCGGATAGAACTACAGATTTGCCTGAAGGCCGGCTCTGCAAGCCACCGTGTACCTCAAGAGAGGCAGAACGCCACGGAGCATTGTATATGCCTTTATTTTAACCAATATAGCCTGCCGTCGTCAACCATTGGTTTTATTGTCCTTCCCGTTCTT
>CAJAFV010000080.1 GCA_903939115.1 uncultured Geobacteraceae bacterium | reverse complement strand
CCCCATATCCAGAGCATCCCAGTCGGTTGACAGGTCGAGTGTGCGGCAGATCGCCTCGGCAATTTTTCCTGCGAGCATAACCCGCCGCGGCTCCTCGTCCCAGCTCGCGGCGACAGCGTCGAAATCACGTTTTTTTGTCATCTTTTCTCCTTTCTTTTGTTCATTACAGTAGTTCACGGCTGGTGACAATGCCAATCCCTTTGCGCTTATAACGCCCGATGAGGGTA
Source organism: uncultured Geobacteraceae bacterium (assembly GCA_903939115.1). Taxonomy (GTDB): domain Bacteria; phylum Desulfobacterota; class Desulfuromonadia; order Geobacterales; family Pseudopelobacteraceae; genus JACRCG01. Next base: position 112,316 of record CAJAFV010000080.1, on the reverse strand, counting down.
TTCATGTCAGAGCGGGTTGCAACGGCATCCCGTACGACAGTTACTTTATAGCCACGGCTGAGCGCGCCAAGCGCCGTATAGTAAACGCAGAAGGCCGCATCCACACCGGTCAGGTATAATTCATCCACCTGATGCTCGACCAGAAATCGTTCAAGATCGCGGTTTGAAAAGGCATCCGTCCGGTTCTTTTCAAAGTCATTGTCATTGATCTTCACTATTCTGCGATCGACTATCACCTTTTCAACCTTTCTGCCACCGTGCATTCGCACAAACAGGTTGTTGTTGAAAACCTGGCGGACATACACAACCTCCATGCCTGTTTCCGCCGCCTTGCCGATCAGACGGTTCACGGTATCAAGCAGACCGCCAGCTGCAGGAGCAGTTGCCGGTTGCCGTGGATTTGTCCCTCCATACCCTTCCTGAAGATCAAGCACCAGCAAGGCTTTACGAGGCTTATCGTAGGGGAGGATTTTTTTCCCGGTTGTGGCGACAAACATGCTGCGATACATGACCAATCCGGCCATAGCGGCAGAGATGAGGATGATCCCAAAGAATACGGTCAGAAAGGTCATTTTTGCTCATACCTCCAACGTATAGCCAACCATCGCCACCTGAAACTCCTTTGGAAACTCTCGTGACAGCCGCGCTGAAGCGGCAAATCCGGTACAGTGACTGGCGGCCAGCTTCTTGATCCCGATAGTTCGAACTGCTGCAATCGTCATCGCAAGCTGCTGCTGACTACAGAAGCCGAGATGCGTGCCGCCGACCACGGCGTAGATGTCACGCCTGCCGGTCATGTAGGCAACATGCTCCACCGTATTAACAAAGCCGGCATGACAGCAGCCCATTATAAGGACAAGGCCCTTTTCCGTCTCCAAGACAAGCGATTGATCATCCGGTGTACTGTCAGGTTCCTGCCCGCTGCAATCGCAGTACAGGCCCTGATCTCCGGTTTCAAAGTCGGTCACGCGCGGAACCTCTCCGGTCAGAAAGATCCCCGGCGCAACAGCCCGGAACTCCTTCGAAAGATCAAAAGCGGCTCCACGCTGCTCCAACTCCTCACGGCTTGCCGGAATCGCAATGGGATAGCATTCACCGGTATCTTTGACCCGGTAGCGGGATCTGAACAGGGATGGATGACCCAAAACCTGTTTGGCTCCGCACTGTTCCAGCAACGGCACCAGACCACCGGAGTGATCGTAATGACCATGCGAGATGACCACCTGTTTCACGAGGGAGAGATCCTTGTTCATACGCCCGGCGTTGTGCAGCAGAGTCAGACCCTGACCGGTATCGAACAGCAGCGGGTCACCCTCGGTCGGCTCAATCAGGGCGGAAAAGCCATGCTCACCCAGAGTCCCGGAAAGCGGGCCGACTGAGTTTTCACAGAGGATAGTGATGCGGCCTTTCATTTACAGCAGGCGCTTTTCGGAAAACGCGGCACACCCATCTTCTGTAGAATATTAAACATCGGACAAAACTGGGTGAGGCCGGACTGGAACAGGTTCAGACCGACAAAACCGGTGAACCAGAGCCAGTTGGGCGAATGAAAATGTGCCAGCGCAAGTGAGATCATGACAAATGATCCCGCAACGATACGAACAATACGCTCAATATAAAATTCTTCTTTCATGTCGTAACTCCTTCACAATTTTTTGATGCCTTTTTCTATGTCCTGTTTTTTACCTCGGTCCCCGAGGTCACATGAGTTGGACATTCAGGTAGACACCCCGAAGCGGGGCAGAATATACTTCTGCAGAACGACCCAAAACACCAGAATTCCTATCATAATCATTACATCTTTCATATAACCTCCCTTTCTCAAAGCTATTTTCTTCCCAGCATCTCCGCAACCTTACCGGCTACTTCACCGGTCAGAACCGGGCAGACGCCTTTGTGATTCTGACGAATGATCTTGCAGCAGGTTACCCCGTATTTTTCCTTGAACCATGTGTGCAATTCTTTGGTCAGGTGGTTGGTTTCCTTTTTATCCGCCAGGATCAGGCCGAGAGCGACAGTGCCTCCTGAAACCGCTCCGCAGATACACCCCGAACTGGAACCTCCGCCAAAACCGGACACCGAGCCCACTATGGACTCCGGCAAGTGTGTGGCAAAATGCCTGCGTGCCGTCTCCATCACCGCTTCCGCACAATTAAAATTTCCGGAGCGATACAGCTGCTCCGCTTCCGCCTGGCATTGCGTGTTCAAATCAAGTTCCTCCTGTGACAGTATTTTCTTTTTATTCCAGAACATTATATCTCCTCTCCATTATCAACGTGATGTCGTTCTTTCCAACTCTGCACCAGATAGTAAAGTATCGGTATCGTCACCCGGGACAGGGTAGTTGAGGCGATCTCGCCGCACATCATGGCAATGGCCAACCCCTGAAAGATTGGATCAAAGACGATCACAAAGCTTCCGACGACAACAGCTGCTCCTGTCAGCAGCATGGGGCGGAACCTGACCGCACCGGCTTCAATTATCGCCTCGTCAAGCGCCATCCCTTCACGACGTTTCATCTCGGCAAAGTCGATCAGGATAATTGAATTGCGCACGATGATACCGGCCAGCGCGATAAAGCCGATCATTGATGTCGCGGTAAAAAAAGCTCCGAAAGCGGCGTGCCCCGGCAGAATACCGATCAGGGTCAGCGGAATCGGCGCCATGATTACCAGTGGAGTGGTAAAATCCTTGAACCAGGCCACCACCAGGATATAGATCAGCACCATGACTGCACCGAACGCGATCCCCAGATCACGGAAGACCTCAAAGGTGATATGCCACTCACCGTCCCACTTCATGCCGATATATTCTTCGCTCCACGGCTGACGGGAGGCGAGCACTTCGATCTTCTTCCCGTCCGGCGTCGGAATGGAGTCAATTTCCTTCTGCATCTTCAGAATTGCATAAACAGGTGCTTCAATTTCTCCGGCCACGTCAGCAGTCACATAGACAACATTTTTCAAGTTCTTCCGGTAGAGCGTCTTTACTTCGGTGCCGCTGCCGATTCTGACCAGTTGCGAAAGCGGGACATTTCCCTTCGGGCCCGGCACAGATATGGACGAGAGTGCCGCTGCCGAACTGCGCTGTCCGGCAGGAAGGCGCACGATTATGGAGACCGGCTCTTTTTCTTTCGGCAGATGCAGAAGACCGGCATTGTCACCATCGAGGGCGATACGCAATGTCCTGGCAACATCATCCACCGCTATTCCGGAGAGCGCCGCTTTTTCCTGGTCAACGGCAAAAGTCAGCTTCGCCTGATCATCTTCACGATACCAGTCAACATCAACAACGCCAACGGTTTTGGTCAGGATCGCCTTGACTTTTGCCGCAATACCGGCCCGCGAGACGTCATCCGGCCCATAAACCTCCGCGACCAGAGTCGCCAGCACCGGTGGACCGGGGGGGATTTCCGCGACTTTGACCCTGGCGCCATATTTGTCGGCAATTGTTTTAACCAGCGGCCTGATGCGTTTGGCAATCGCGTGGGACTGATCCTTGCGTTCATCCTTCGGGAGCAGGTTGACCTGAATATCGGCCAGACCGGCGCCTTTACGCAGGTAATAATGCCGTACCAGGCTGTTGAAGTTGAAGGGGGCACTTGTGCCGATATATATCTGGAAATCGGTTACTTCCGGTACCGTACGGAGTGCATCACCCATTTCGCGGGTCATGCGGGCGGTCTGCTCCAGAGGTGTGCCGTCAGGAGCGTCGATGATCACCTGCAGTTCGTTCTTGTTGTCGAACGGCAGCATCTTGACCGTCACCGCCTTGAAGTAGACCAGAGAGCATGAGAGCAGCAGCAACACGACGACAGTTGTCAGAAAGCCGAACCGGAGCTTTTTTTCATGGATCAGTCGCCCCATCCAGCGGCGGTAAAAAGCCGTCATCTTTGAATCTTCCGGCTCGGCGCTGCTGCCGTGGTGCGATTCACCTTTCATGAAGCGGAAGGCAAAATACGGGGTGACAATGAAGGCGATCAGCATGGAAAAGAGCATGGCCATGCTGGCACCGACCGGTATCGGCCGCATATAGGGGCCCATCAGTCCGCCGACAAACCCCATCGGCAAAATGGAGGCGATAACGGCAAAAGTAGCCAGCACCGTCGGATTGCCGATCTCGTCAACCGCCCTGATCGCGGCATCGAGCGGTTTCATAATTGTGGTGGTAAAGTAGCGGTGGATATTCTCGACGACCACGATGGCGTCATCGACCAGAATGCCGATTGAGAAGATCAGGGCAAAGAGCGTGATACGGTTCAAGGTGTAGCCGATCAGGTAGAAGATCAGCAAGGTCAGGGCGAGAGTAACCGGAATGGCTATGGCCGCAACCGCGCCGGCACGCCATCCCATGAACAGCGAGATCAGGATCGTTACCGAGATGGCTGCCAGAAACATATGGAAGAGCAGCTCGTTGTTCTTCTCCCGGGCGGTTTCACCATAGTTGCGGGTAACCGTCACCTGAACATCGGAGGGGATAATTTTACCTTTCAGCGACTCGACCTTTTTTACCAGATCCTCCGCAACCCAGGTCGCATTTGAACCTTTTCTTTTCGCGACGGCTATTGTTACCGCCGGGTAATCTACGTTTTTGTTGCCCCGTACATGCGTCGCCGGACCTATCCCCATAAAAACATAATCCACCGGCTCACTCAGCGCATCCTCCACCCGTGCCACGTCGGAGAGGTAGACCGGCTTCCCGCCATAAACGCCGACCACCAGCCGTTTGACGGCTTCAACACTATTCAGGAAGCCGCCGGTATCGACAAGCATCTCTCTGTTGCCACTGGAAAAGCTGCCCGACGGCAGGGAAACGTTGCTTTTTTGCAGGACTGCGGCCACCTGCAGCGGCGAGAGCGTGTACCCGGACAGCCTCGGGGCATCGAGCGTAACGCGCAGCTGACGGGAAAGCCCGCCGGTGATTGTCACTTCTGCACTGTTTTCGCTCTTTTTCAGTTCGTCCGCCACCTCACGCGCCACTGTCCGGAGCGTACCGTGATCATACCGCTCAGACCAGAGTGTCAGGGCCAGGATTGGCACATCGTCAATAGATTTCGGCACTACCAGCGGCTCCGAAGCGCCGGGAGGGAGCAGCGTGCGGTTGCTCATGATCTTGTTGTAGAGCTTGACCAGCGACTCTTCCATCGGTTGCCCGACCAGGAAGCGGACCGTGATGATTCCCATGCCGGGACGGCTCATTGAATAGAGGTATTCGACACCCTTGATCTCCCACAGTTTCGCCTCAAACGGCTTGACCACCCGTTCCTGAACCTCTTGAGGAGAGGAGCCGGGCAACGGGAGATAAATGTCGACCATCGGCACGACAATTTGCGGTTCCTCTTCGCGCGGGGTCATCTTTACGGCAAAAAGGCCGAGAAGGAGCGAGGCACCGACAATCAGCGGTGTCAGCTTGGAATTTATAAACGCGCGGGCAATTTTTCCGGCAAAACCGAGATTATTCATATATAAAACCTTTAAATCCTTTCACCACGGAGGCACGGAGACACAGAGAAAACCTTTTTAAATTCTTTTAAAATTTTAACCAGTAATTTCTTTACACGTTAAAAGCCTTATATTTTAGAGGGAAGAACAGGATAAACGGGTAAAAACACCTATTAGATTTACCCCGAATGCTACTGACCGCATTAAATTCAGGATCTTCTCCGTGTCTCCGTGGTGGATCATGAATTTATTCCACTTTGTTTCCTTCAGCTACTTTCTCAACACCGGAGACAACAACCCGGTCACCATCAGACAGCCCTGAAAGTATCTCAACCCGTTCACCCGTCTGCCTGCCTACCTTGACGATGCGCATGCGGGCGATATTGCCTTTGTCCAGACACCAGACAGAGGATAAGGCGCCTCGTTCAACTACCGCTTTTTTCGGCACTGTCATCCCATTAACCATGGTGCCGGAACTAATCGCCCCACGCCCGAACATGCCTGATTTTAAGCCCTTTTGATTCAGCATAATCTTGGCGATGAATGTGCGACTGGCCGAGTCGGCAGTCGGCACGACCTCTGCTATCCGGGCAGCAAATGAACTCCCCACGGCATCAAGCGTCACCTGCACTGCAGTACCCGGTCTGACGGTGGATGCTGTATGTTCAGGCAGCGCCAGTTCCAGTTGATAACTGCCATCATCCTCGATAGTCATCAACGGCTGACCCGGAAAAACAGTTGCACCCAGATCGGCCTGCCTGCTGGCGACGACACCTGAGATCGGGGCGGTTATGCGCGTGTAGCCAGATATTGCTGTGGCAGCCTTTGATCCCTCGCGGGCCTGCCTGAGTCGCGACTCCGCTCGCGCGAGACCTTGCACCGCAACCTCTTTTTCGGAAGATTTGACCTCAAACTCCTGACGGCTGACCGCCTGCTCTTTGAAGAGATTGACGTAGCGTTCAAAGGTCGCCTCGGCCAGTTTTTTCCGCGACAGCGCTTCGTCAACTCCGCGACTCGCCTCGTCAATTGCGGCAACTGCGACAGCGGCAGTTGCCTGATTCTCCTGGGCGTCCAGTTGTGCCAGAAGCTGCCCCTTGCTCACCCGGTCACCTTCACGGACTTTGAGCAGAGTGATGCTGCCTGGTATGCGGGTAGAGACGACGGCACTGGTACGGGCACGCACGCTCCCGACCACATCCAGCAGTTCCGGGATAGAAGCACTCCTGACCGTTTCGACAGTGGCGCCGGTAACAACAACCACCGGTGCTTCAGCAGCTTTTTCAGCGCTATGGTCTTTTGAGCATCCTGCGACAGAAAAAGTCGTAAACATCAGGATTGCTGCCGGCAGTATAAAATTCCTCATTTAAGCATCTCCTTCACAAATGTTCCCGTCATAAAATATACCCGTCCACCTGCAAGGGCAAGCGCTGCCTCGCTTTCAATCAGATTTGACCGCGCCTGATTTAAAGCCGTCTGGGCATCAAGCAATTCAACCATTGTTGCCAATGAATTTTCATAGCGTTTTGAGAGGAGTCTGACGGTCTCTTCGGCGTCCGCTACCGAGTGCCGGACAACCTCAAGACGTTTATCCGCTTCAGAACGCCGCAGATAACTTTCCCGCAGCTGATATTTGACCTCTTTCGTTGTTGATGCCAGTATTTCCTGTGCGGCCGACTGCCCGGAGAGTGCCCGCGTTCGCTCGCTGTTGCGACGAAAGCCATCAAAAATGCTCCACTTCAGAGAGACACCTGCCGTCCAGGCATCGTTATCTGAAGAAAAAGGGGAATCTTTTGCATTCAATTGGTACGAGGCGAAGGCGCCAACCGTCGGCAGGTACTCAGAGTTGGCAAGAGCCAGCACCGCACCCGTTTTTTCAAGCTCTGTGTGAGACTGCTTGATTTCGACCCTGTTCAGGAGTGCTTCGCTGAGGAGTTGATCGCTCAAGACCGGAACCGCAATAAGCTCCGAAACCCCTGAGATATCATACGGGGTGTCGTCAGGATGACCGATCAGAAGAGCAAGTTTCATACGCGCAAGTGTCAGATTGTTATTGGCAGTAATATGCTGCTGCTCGACCGAGGAGAGGTGTGTCCGAGAGCGCAGTTCATCCGACCTGAGGCCGACTCCGGTCACTGTTCTGACCGTTGCAAGACGCATATTTTCCCGTGCTTCGGCAACAGCACTCTCAGCCGCTTTCAGTTGGGCGTCCCCCTTCTGAACCTCAAGGTAGGCATAAAACACCTGAAAGGCGACACTCTGACGGACCGCTTCCAGTTCCAGCCCGGATTTGTACGCATCCTTGACCGCTATCTCTTTAAGAGGTGAGAGGGAAGGGACAAACAGAGGCTGCTGAATCGTCACTGCAGTTTTAAAGTCATGCCGGGTGGAGGGGTGATTCACTGAATCAGGATTTGCAAAATCCGCAGAATTAAAGCGGCTTTCATCGAGCTTCATTATAAACGCACTTGACGGCGAATTGGTTGCAACGAGCGCTTCCTCAAAGGAGATGGCGGGAAAATAACGGGAACCGGCAGTCGCAATCCCCTGCTGAGCAGCGTGAGAACTGAAATGTGCGGCCTTGATCTGATTATTGTTTTCAAGGGCCTGGGTTATGGCATCCTTAAGTGACAGCTTTATCGTCTCAGCCTCGACGGTCGCAGCTGATAGCAGTAACATCGCATATATGATTAGTAAAAGGCGCATTTCTCCCCCTATATTTATATAGTTTATACTATATATATAAAACTAAATATGTCAAGAGATATCATTCAATGAATGGGGTAATTGCAGCTGTTATTAATACGGGGATATGGAAAAACAGGACGGATAGCGACGCTGCTGCCGGGTGGATGGGTGTGGGAGGATGCAGCCGCAGTGGTTCAGGTGGCCACTTTGCTGAAAAATAGTTTGCAGTTCAGGCCCAACCTCCTTTTCTCCGCCGCCGTTGACCTAAACAGAATCAAAATAAACTCCACAGCATTTTGGTCCCCATTACTATCAGAAGAATCGCAAAAATCTTCTTCAGCTTGTCAACCGGCATACTGTGCGCCAGTTTTGCGCCAACAGGTGCGGTAACGATGCTGGCGGCTGCAATACCAGCCAAAGCGGGAAGGTAGACGAAACCGAGACTGTATGGAGGGAGTTGGACTGACAGGCCGTTGACAACATAACCGGCTGCTCCTGCCACGGCAATGGGAAAACCGATTGCTGCGGATGTGCCGATGGCTCGATGAATAGCAATATTGCACCACGTCAAAAAGGGTACCGACAAGCTGCCGCCGCCGATGCCGACAAGACTCGACACCCCGCCGATCACGCCACCAACACCGAACATCGCAGTCAGTCCGGGGATCTGTCGATGCGGCTTGGGCTTAATGTTGAGCAGCATCTGGATAGCGACATAATAAAGAAAAACAACAAAAAAAGCTTTGAGGAAGCGGGTTGAAAGCTGAGCGGCGACCCATGATCCGCCAAAAGTCCCGGCCATGATGCCGAGACTGATGCGACGCACAACCATCCAGTCAACGGCGCCTCGCTGATGATGAGCCCGCAGGCTGGAGACCGAAGTAAACATGATGCTGGCCAGTGATGTGCCGAGAGCAAGATGGAGGATATGTGCATCGGGTAGATGCTGGGCGGTGAATATAAAGGTGAGCACCGGTACGATAACCAGACCGCCGCCGACACCGAGCAGACCGGCCAATACCCCGACGAACGCGCCAAGGGCGACATACATCAACCAAACAGCCATAAAAATACTCCCTTACCATCTGATCGACAGAGACATGATTATGCACAGCAGCCACCACTGTTGATTTTTTTCAGGTTATGTTCCTGCAGCCATTCGTTAATCATCCCGGAAGCACAGCCGACACCGACATCAACCGTAATGGCCCTGACCGGACAGTTGAGGGCACAGGCCCCGCACTCCATGCAGGCGTCGCGGTCAGAGAGTGCAACCTTTTTCCCGTCTGGAACGAACACCTGATGCGGACAGACTTCCAGACATCTGCCGCAGCCGATGCAGGTGGACTCATCGAGTTTCAGCGTTACAACATTGTTCAGATAACGAAAATTTTTCATATCAGGAACCTTCCGACCGCCAGCAACACAATGCTGACAACCAGAGCCCCGGCCATCGCCGGCAGGCCGATCTGCATCTCTTTCTTTACCCCGGAGCGGGAGGTATATGTGGAGCAGCCGGTAAAATTGAGGGTGTAGAAGGCGCTTACCGCAGGCAAGGCAAGAAAGAGTGCTGCGACGACGGCGTCATTCCAGCCGGAACCGCCGGCCATGAGGTAAAACAGCCCGCTCCAGATAATGCCGACGATGGCTCCCTTGACGGCAAAGCTGCGACCCGGCAGCCAGGGGAGCAGGAGCGGTCCAAGCACTATGCCGAAGAAGCTGGCGCCAATAAAGCCGCAGAGTCCCAGCAAACCTGCCGACATACTGCCCACTGCAGTGATAAGCAGCAGCAGAGCTGTCCCGATAATGGCGATCATTTTCACTGCCAGAAGAATCTCGACCGGAATCAGTACCAGGCGCTCGTAGAAGGTAAAGGTCAACTGGCGCATTTCCGGTGTGGTGACCATGCCGTTATCCAGATATTCCGGCAGGTCAGTGGCCCGAATGGCTGCATAGCTCACCGAGAAACCGCAGCGTTTTGCCACCTCGTGGGCCGCGACACCGGGTGCGCCAAGAACAGGCAGGATAAGGCGGCGATGGCTGACAATCCTGTCCAATCCGACCGCAGTAACTCTCCTGACCAGTTCGCCGGTACCGAAGGTTCCCTTTCCGGCCGCACACCAGACGTTAATGCCGAAAGTCTCCAATACCAGAAGCCAGGTATTCCGCCCGGAGAGTACCTGACGGATAATGTCGTAACTCATTTTATAATTTGCCGTTACCAGTACCGGATCTGATGCGGAGGGGCGACCGATGGCATAGAGACCGGGAGGAACGATAAAGTCCATACGTGAAATGGCCCAGCGCGCCTTACACGCCCCCAGATGATCTCCGTAACCCAGCTTCGACCCAATACGCGCAATGCGCCCTGCGGGCGTATCCAGCCATTCGATGAAACCGGGAACCTTTTCCGTGATTATACCGCCACCGGCGGAAGTCGGAGGCCCTCAGCAAGGGGGAGTATCGGTACCGCTTCCCGGTTCGGAACTGCAGTTCGCCGGCTTCTGAGCCGCAGTCAGCTTCCGCATGCTTTTTATTTTGAACTCCGCCACATGAGCTCCTTATCTGCTCGATTCATACTCTTGATCTGGCACTCTCTTCCAGCGGCAGAACAATGGCTGTGATTTTCTTCGCAATACACCACCTGCACCGGTGTACGCCCCCTGAAATACTTGGCGCCCTTCCCTTCTGAATGCTGCCTGAAGCGCCTGTCAATATCCGTTGTAATTCCGGTATAGAGCGAATTATCCGAACAGCGGATCATATAGACAGACCATTTCAAAAGCGGATCTGTAGCCGGTGTGTCTGTCACATCCTCAGACCGGTGTCTGTTTTCATCCATAGCCAAACCGCCTACGGCAATACTACCAGCAGCACTCCACCTGCCAGGACCGTCAGATTACAGACAGCCGAAACTCCGTGAAGTTTTGAGAACTCCTTGCGGAGCGGATGATCCTTGCTTGACGACTCAAAAGAGCCGATCTGCCGCTTCAATTCTGCGGCATGCGGTTCCACGTAGAACGCCTGAAAAGAGGTCACGGCAAGCATGCAGACGAGCAGTATCACCGGCAGTTTGGCATCAAAGCCGCGACCTGTCAGGCGGCAGATGAGCGCAATGACCCCGCAGGCAAGTCCCCAGCGAAAATAAGCAGGAAACAGGTTCCCGACTATACGGGCAGCAATGTCGCGCCCCTCGGTTTTAAAGAGAATCGGTGTCAGCATCAGTGAAAAAATTGCGTTGCCGCCAGCCCAGAGACTGACCGCCAATCGGTACAGCATATCCAAATAGTTCATTTTCTCTCCTTGGTGTTATTTATCGGCTGCCAACCCGCTCCTGAATTATCGTCTCGTAGGTCTCATTACCGACATTCAGATACAGGTTACCATCGGTAATGGTTATCGACCACTGTATAGAGCGGTCAAGCTTTGTTACCAGGCTATTGATAAATGCCGGGTCGAAACTGATTACGGCAAGATTGGGTACACCTTCAAGTTTCGGGAGCTGCTGTTGTTCCCAGCTTGACAAGGCTTTCCCACCAGCAATAAGAATAACCCGCGCGGCATGGCGACTGGCTTTAATAACGCGCTCAGCCTCTGGAAGCCCGACTTCTACCCAGAGCAGTACCCGGCCGTCAGCCCCCTTTGCCCAGAGGTCAGGTTCGTCACCGGCACTGACTCCTTTGGTAAAGAGTAGCTGTTCCTCGTAGAACAGCGTGTATGCCAACAGTCGGGCCACCAGGCGCTCTTCAGTTTCAGAGGGGTGTCTGGCCACCGTTGCCTGAAGGGTTTCGTAGACTCCCCGGTCTATATCGGAAAGCTGGATAGTTACGCGGTAGATCGTTGAAGGTAAAGCCATTATGACACCGTAAGAACTGCTTGAGGGTTTCCACAAACGCGATTGCTGCATCTAATCCAATAAAACCTGCCATTGTAGCATTCGTGGGGGAATGCCGTGAATATAGTCTATCATTACCGATTTTGCATTTGAAATTCAGCTTTTCATTATATTTTATATTGTTCATTATAATCTAATACTATATAATTTTACACCAATGAAGTTATTGCCATAAAGCCAGAACAGGCTGAACGTTATTGACGCGCTTACTCAACGTCAGATGTAAAAAAAATGCTCTCATTTTAGCAAGGGGGATACCACCATGAAAACTGCGGTTGTCCGGGTGATTCAGCAAACTCTTATCAATGAAGGATTCAAGCCGGGCACCGTTGATGGCCGGTTAGGCGACAACTCCTACCGGGCGATCAATGAAGCCCTGACTAAACGGAAGGAGGGTCTGCCCGGTGACTGGGCGGCATGGTCGAATCCCCGCAAGTCGATCGCCTATCTCCAACTACTCTGTAAAGAACGCAGCATCGACTCGGGAGACATCGACGGATTTTGGGGACCCCAGACCGACTATGCGGCCGACACCCTGACTCAGCTCCTCGCAACCGGCGAGATGCCCAAACCGTGGCGGGATGAAACGCCGCTCAGCGTCAATCCCAATAACTGGCCGCTGCAGAACGAAGCAGAGCTCAACACATACTACGGCGCGGTCGGAACGAACCAGGTGTCTCTCGCCCTTCCCTACCCCCACCGAGTAGCCTGGGATCTCAAGACAACCATCAACTCATACCAATGCAACGCCAAAGTCCATGACAGTGCCAAGCGGGTACTGAAGCGGGTCTTCGACCACTACGGCATGGAGCGGATCAAGGAACTTTGCCTCGATCGCTGGGGAGGCTGCCTCAATGTACGCAAGATGCGCGGCGGCACCCAATGGTCGATGCACTCATGGGGAATCGCCATTGATTATGATCCAGAAGACAATCAATTGAAATGGGGACGGGACAAGGCTGTTTTTGCCCGAACCGACTACGACGCCTGGTGGCGCTTCTGGGAAGAAGAAGGGTGGACGAGTCTCGGCCGCAGCAAGAACTACGATTGGATGCACGTACAGGCGACAAAACTCTGATGAGTCAGCTTCATAAACAAAAGTAAAGGAGAAGATCATGACATCAAAAGCTGCTACTGCAAGAAACTGGACCATCATGGTGTACCTCGCCGGTGACAATAACCTTGACAGCGCAGGTGTTGTGGATCTGAACGAGATGAAGACGGTCGGCACTTCTGATAAAATCGCCGTCCTAGCCCAGTTTGACAGGGCTGGAAATAAGGAGGCCACCACGCGCTACTGTCTCAAAAAAGGGACACCGCTTGCCGGTGACGCCGTGCAGACGCTGGGGGAAACCAACACAGGCGACCCGAAAGTACTAGGGGATTTTGTCACCTGGGGAGTCACGAATTATCCGGCCAATCATTACCTGCTGGTGCTCTGGAATCATGGCGCCGGCTGGGATGACGCCAATCTGTACCAGGGAGACGTTTTCAGCGGCGCCACACCGCCCGTCAGCCGCAAAAATCAACCGGTTACCACCCGGGGGGCCGACGCTGGAGCCAAACCGATCGCCTTTGCCCAGGCCAGGGCCGGTGTCTCCCGCACCAAACGGGCACTGTTCCGCACAACGGTGGAAACCGCCGTCAAACAGCGCGGGATCGCCTTCGACGACCAGGCTCAGGATTTTCTGGACAACGTAGAGCTGAAAAAAGTGATGACCACTATAAAAAAGAAGCTCAAACGGAAGATTGACATCCTCGGGATGGACGCCTGCCTGATGAGCATGCTGGAAGTATACTATCAGATGCGCGATATTGCCGAATTCAGCGTCGGCTCAGAAGAGAGCGAACCGGGCGAAGGGTGGCCGTATGACCGCATCCTGAAGGCGCTGGCTGCCAAGCCGGCCATGACTCCGGCAGAACTTTCAAAAACCATCGTCAGTCAGTATCTTGCCTCCTACAAAGCAACCGACAGCGTCACCCAGTCAGCCGTTAATCTCTCGGTTCTTAAACCCCTGGCTACGGCCGTCAGCGGCCTGGCCACGGTTCTCAAGAGCGTCCTGACAGATACTGCTTCCCGAACCGCCCTGATCAACGCCCGTGCTCAGGTACAGGAGTACAGCCGCCCCTATGACGACTACTGCGACCTGCTCGACCTCTGCGATCTAATCGATAAAGGGATTACTAACCCGGCAGTAAAAGCCGCCTGTAATGCAGTCAGGCAGGCCGCCGCCACTGCCATTGTCGCCAGCGGGTACAAGGGAACGGCTGTCGACAACTCACGGGGTATCTCGATCTACTTCCCTAAACGATCACTCTCACCTCTCTATAAAACACTTGATTTCACCAAACAGAGCAGTTGGGACGAGTTTCTAGTGGCATATCTGGCAGGAATGGGGCGCTGAACTATTTATTGTTGATGGCAGACACCACAGAGTGAGGATAAAATGACGATGACCCGGTTGCAGAATCTCGATGTACGGTTGATGACCAAGGACAGGAAATTCCATCCGTCGCCTGCATCCTGGGCCGATCAGGTCCTCTATTTTCTGCTCCTTGACCGGTTTTCCGACGGTTCGGAAAAATCGTATCGCGGCAATGACGGCAAGATTGTTTCGGCAGGAAGTACCGTTCCATACAATCCGGCGCTCGATAACGGCGCTGCCGTGACCACCCCGGCAGCAGCCGCACTCTGGCGGGAAGCCGGGGGAAAATGGACCGGCGGCACCCTGGCGGGACTTACCACCAAGATCGGGTACCTTAAACGACTGGGAGTCACCGCCCTCTGGGTCAGCCCGGTATTCAAACAGGTCTCTTTCCAGGAGACCTATCACGGCTACGGCATCCAGAATTTCCTTGCGGTCGACCCGCACTTCGGCACCCTCGACGACCTCCGCACAATGGTGGAAACCGCCCACGCCAACGGCATTCATGTCATCCTCGACATCATCCTCAATCACACCGGCGACATATTCTCATACGCACCGGATCGCTACCGCAAACCGGACGGCACAATGGACGTCCGCTTCGACGGCAACACCTACCCGGTGCGCGGGTTTAACGACAAGCATGGCGCAGCGACTATCCCGTTTCAGGATCTCACCGCCAGTCCCCTTCCCATCGGGCCGAACGACGCCATCTGGCCACAGGAGTTACAGAACCCGTCCTGCTTCACTCAGAAGGGGGAAATCAGGAACTGGGACAACTCCCCCGAATACCTGGATGGTGATTTTTTCTCGCTGAAGAATATCTATCTCGGCAGCGGCACGGATAACGACTACACCCCCTCGCCTGCCCTGATCAATCTCTGCCAGATCTATAAATACTGGATCGCCGCCGCCGACATCGACGGCTACCGCATCGACACAGTCAAGCATATGGAAATCGGCGCCATGCGCTTCTTTATCTCGACCATCAGGGAGTTTGCCCTGGTCATAGGCAAGAGCAACTTCTTCCTGGTGGGAGAAATAACCGGCGGCCGGGAGCGGGCTTTTGACACCCTTGAATCGACCGGCCTGGATGCCGCCCTGGGGATCGACGAGGTGCAGCCCAAACTGGAGGGGGCGGTGAAGGGGGAATGCAACCCGGCTGACTTCTTCAACCTGTTTCGCAACTCGCTGCTGGTACACAAGGATTCCCATCTCTGGTTCAAAGACAAGGTCGTAACGATGATCAATGATCACGATCAGGTCTGCAAAGGCCAGAACAAGGCCCGCTTCTGCGCGGACAACGACGGCAGCAGGCTGGTTCTGAGCGCTATGGCGTTCAACGCCCTTACATTGGGCATCCCCTGCATCTACTACGGCACCGAGCAACTGTTCGATGGCCAGGGAGCAGGCGACGGAGCGGACCGCTACATCCGCGAATGCATGTTCGGCGGTCCATTCGGCGCGTTTCGCTCGCAGGGGCGGCATTTCTTCAACGAAAGCGGCCCGGTCTACCGGGAGCTCGGCAAGATCCTGAAACTGCGGTCCAAACGGCTCGTGCTGCGCCGTGGCCGCCAGTACCTGCGGGAAATCTCCGGGGACGGCATCAATTTCGGCCCGCCAACGAAGTTGGGAGACCGTCTGCAGTCAATAGTCTCGTGGTCGCGCATTCTGGACAGCGAGGAGATATTACTGGCCATCAATACCGATCCGGAGCATGCCCGCACCGCCTGGGTGCTGGTCGATGCAAATCTCCACCCGGTGGGAAGCAGTCTCAAATGTGCCTACTCGACGGAGGCGAAGCAGGTCGGGCAGCTGCTGACCGTTCAGCGGAAGGGAGCAGGCGGGAGCATTGTCGCAGTTGAGCTGCAACTACCGGTAGCCGGGTTCGGGGTGTGGGAGTAGGTACGAACGAATAATCTCGTATCTACGACACCCTCGACACCTTTGTGTCCGCTCCGAAGATTTGGCTCTTAGCAAGAGAAGTGAGGAGGGGGACAAAGATCATGAGCGATCGAAACATGCGGAAGATGCTGCATCTGCTTTACCTTTACGGCAGGCCGGAGCTAACCCTGTCAGAACTGAAAGCGGCTGGCGTCAAGACTATGGCACCAGGATAACATCCCATGTCTACGATTCTGGCGAAGAGTAGACATTCCCTAATATGAAGATTTTATACGGCAAACACTCCGGGATCTGTTTGGCCCCGTTCCGTGTACGACACCTAATGCCGTGTCTGGCGGAATTGCTGCTTTGAAATATTTTTTTTGCGAGGTACTTTATGGCTGAACCGCCCTATGGAGTTATCTGGAATCGCATGAAATCGGGGAAAGTCATCCCGTTTCTGGGGGCGGGGGCATCCATGGCCGGTCGTCCCTCCGGCACACCATGGAACCCCCACAATCCTGGCTTCCTGCCCAGTGGGCGAGAGTTATCAAACTTTCTTGCCTCAGAAACCATGTTCCCCTCCGAATTTCCGGGAGACCGGGATGATCTGGCCAAGGTGGCCTCCTACTATGCCGATGTTTCCGGACGTCGTACCCTCCGCGAACGCCTGCGTGAAGTTCTCAATCACGAGTACAAGGCCGGCGATCTGCACACGTTCCTGGCATCTGTACCGGCCCATCAGGTCATCGTGGCCACCAATTACGACACCCTTCTTGAGCAGGCCTTCCGCAAGGCCGGCAAGCCATATGATCTGGTGATCTATCCCGCCGACCGCAAAGACATCGCCAATGCCGTTCTCTGGTGGCCCCACGGCAAAACGGAACCGATCATCAAAGCCCCCAATGATCTTGATCTGGATCTCTCAAAAACTACCGTAATATACAAGATGCACGGCACCCTTGAGCGTGACACTGAAAAATGGGACAACTTTGTCATCACGGAAGAGGACTACGTTGAGTTCCTTTCCCGGATGACGGCCAATACAGCCATCCCTGCCATCTTCTACGATCATTTCCGTGAACGGAGTTTTCTCTTTCTCGGCTACAGCCTCAGTGACTGGAACCTGAGAGTGATCCTGAAAAATCTGAGCAAATGCTTTTCGCCCAAACGTACCGATGATCAGGATGAGGAACAACTCCCCTCATGGGCGATCCAATTCCAACCTTCAGAACTTGCCCGCAAGCTGTGGGAAAAACGTAATGTCAGCATTTTTGACCTGACACTGGATGAATTTAGCAAAAAAATGAAGCAGCAACAGGGAGGGTAACATGACACTGTCGAGTTCGTTCTGTCCCTATGTGGGGCTGCAGCCATACACGGAAGAAGAACGTGATTTCTTCTTCGGCCGTGAACGGGATCAGAGAGTGATCGCCTCAAATCTGTTTGCCGCATCCATAACCATCCTGTATGGGGCCAGTGGTGTCGGCAAGAGCTCGGTCCTGATGGCCGGGGTCGTGCCGATGCTGCGTACAAAAGCCCGGACCGCCGTGGTTGTCTTCCGCGATTGGCAACGACCCGATTTCTTGCCAACCCTGAAGGGTGCCTGCCTCACAAGCGTTGCACTGGCAACCGGCAAAACTGTCAAAATAACCACGGACATCTCTTTGGACGAACTTCTTTTTCGGCTGGGAGAAGAATTCGGTGTCACTATCTTGATCCTGCTCGATCAGTTCGAGGAATTCTTTCTCTACCACCCCGAATCGGAGTCCGCCACTCTATTTGACAGCGAATTCGCACGGGCGGTGAATCGGGATGATATTGACGCCAATTTCCTGCTGGCGCTACGGGAAGACGGACTGTCACGGCTTGACCGTTTCCAGGCCCGCATACCCAACCTGATGGGGAACATGTTGCGCTTGCGGCATCTTGACTCCGTTTCCGCGGAAGAGGCCATCCGCAAACCGCTCGCGGCCTATAACGATCTCCTCGAAAAAACGGCAGTGACCGTGACCATCGAGGACGATCTGGTCAGCACCATCATCGATCAGGTCCGGTCGGGGTCGGTTTCCCTCTCCCCCTCCGAGGGTGCCGGCCAACCACAGGATGTGGACAGTGACAGCCGCATCGAGACCCCCTTTCTGCAGCTTGTCCTTCAGCGCCTGTGGAATGAGGAATCGGAAAACGCTCCTCATGCACTGCGACTGGCTACGTTACAGAAACTGGGGGGTGCTCAGGAAATTGTCAGGACCCATCTGGATGCTGTCATGGCACGGCTGGAACCGTTACAGCAAAGCGTCTGTGCCGGTTTTTTCGACCGCCTGGTGACCCCTTCCGGCACAAAGGTCGCCTGCCGCCTCGATGATTTGAGCAAATGGGCCGGGGAGTTGGCGGACCAGGTGCTGCCGGTAGTGAACATTCTCTCTGAAAGCCGCATTCTTCGCACGATCGCCGCCTCTACAAGCCATCCCGGCACACCGCCGAGTTACGAAATTTTTCATGATGTCCTCGCCCCTGCGGTTCTGGACTGGCGACGCAGGTTTGTCGAGCAGCAGACCCTGGAAGAGATCAGGAGCGAGGAGCTGAAAAAACGTGAACAAGAAAAGGCGGAGCAGCAGCTGGAGCACGAATTGGAAACAACGAGGGTAAAGTCGAAGCTGATGCGCATCATCACCATAGCCGCCCTGTGCGTCATGACGCTGTTGGTCGGCCTGACCTTTTACGCGTTCCAGCAACAAACGGAGGCAAGCTTGTCACGGGATGCGGCGGTCAAATCACAAAAGCTTGCTAAATATCGACTGCATAGAATCAAGCAAAGTGTTGCCTTGATAAAGGCCGCCCTTTCCGATGATCCATTCAAAAATCTCAATAAACTCTCTGCGACTACGCCTGAGCTGTTCAACAATAACATCAAGTTCAAGGTCACCTACAAGAAGCTCGGATACAAGACTTCTGACGGTCGCGACCTGTTCAGTTTCAAGATTTTTCCCGATGATGGCACCATTCCCGGCGGCATCAGGACCATTTCGACCATAACCTATCGCATGGCTCATCCCACCTTCAAGGTTCAGCTGATAACAACCGGACCGGAGGACAATTTCACCTCGTCCTACAAAGGGTGGGGAACGATTAAAGTAATCGCAATCATTGAATACACGAACACGGAAGAAGCACCGACTATCGCAATATTCGACATGGAAAACGTGCTAGTCCCGGAATGAGTTTTTAAATATGAGGAACGTTACTCAACGATGAAACCTAAACCATCTACTTCCATGCCCTCAGACTCCACACATGGCGTTTCCGGCCAGACCGTCGACTCCGACCGAGGCCATTGCGAGCTGTTCAATCCCCGACAGGTTTTCCTCTTCAGCGGTCACATGATTGACACCGCTGATCGTACCGAACCTCGCTTCCCGGCTTCACAGGAAGCTGCAGCTACAAGGGCTATTAACACTACTCTCGACTCCCTTGACGCCGGGCCTGATGATCTGGCGCTCTGCAGCGGGGCATGCGGCGGAGACATTCTTTTTGCCGAAGCCTGCTTAAAGAGGGGAGTGCATCTGGAGGTGCGACTCCCCTTTGCCATACCCACCTTTCTGGAAAAATCGGTCACCTTTGCCGGTGAGGAGTGGCAGACGCGTTTTTACCGCATCACGGACAACCCGCTCACCACTCTCTTTATCTTGACAGACGAACAGCTTCCCTCCGCTACCAATGAGAACGCATACGTTCACACCAACCTCTGGCTGCTCGACTGTGCCCTTGCCTGGGGAGAGCAGAGAGTCCATTTCATCTGTCTCTGGAACCGTCAGGGTGGCGACGACGAGGGGGGGACTGAACATATGTACAACGAGGTCTACAAGCGGACCGGCCAAGTCTATGTGCTCGATACAAAAATACTTTTCAAAGGAGGAATACCATGACACTCACCGAACGCATCACCGCACCAGGCCCCAAGAAAATCCTGACACTTGACGGCGGCGGCATCCGCGGAATCATGACTGTGGAGATATTGGCTGGCATTGAGAAGCTCTTGCGGGACAAACAGAAGAACGACAAACTGTTCCTCGCAGATTGTTTCGACTTCTTCGCCGGCACCAGCACCGGCGCCATCATCGCCACCTGCCTCTCTCTGGGGATGTCAACCGACGAAATCCGCACATTCTACGTTGCCAGCGGAGAAGACATGTTCGATAAAGCCAGCATCTTCAAACGTTATACAATGAACAAATATGAAGACGAGAAACTGGCCGGCAAACTGAAGGAAGTTTTCGGCGCTAAGACCATACTCGGCAGCGACAAACTCAAAACCCTCCTGATGATGGTCATGCGCAACGTCTCCACCGACTCTCCCTGGACACTCTCCAACAATCCCGGCGCCAAATACAACCAGCCGGGGCGCGCCGACTGCAACCTGATGCTGCCGCTCTGGCAACTGGTACGGGCGAGCACCGCCGCGCCGGTCTACTTTCCCCCGGAAGTAGTGGATATAGGCTCTCACCGCTTCGTCTTTGTGGATGGCGGCATCACCACCTACAACAATCCATCTTTCCAATCGTTCCTGATGGCAACTACCGAGCCTTACAGCCTGAACTGGCCTGCAGGAGAGGACAAGCTGCTGATTGTCTCTATCGGGACCGGCACCAGTCCGGATGCGAACACGAATCTCGATCCTGACGAAATGAACTTGATTTACAACGCCAGTTCGATCCCCTCAGCCTTGATGTATGCAGCACTCAACGAGCAGGATTTCCTCTGCCGCACTTTCGGCACCTGCCTGGCCGGAGACCCACTTGATAGAGAAGTTGGCGATATGATCGGTAAAAAGGGGCCTGTCATGCCCAAGCTCTTTACCTATCTGCGCTACAACGCTGAACTTACCAGGGAAGGACTTGACGCCCTCGGGCTTACCGACATTAAGCCGGAGGATGTGCAGAAGCTCGACTCTACCGACCACATCAAGGAGCTGCAACGGGTAGGCAAAGCGGTGGTTGAGAAGAAGGTGCGTCCGGAGCATTTCACGGCTTTTGTGTGAAGTTTTATGAATAACTGTAATGCCGATTAACCACCGGAGAAGAAGGCCTGTTGATATTGAACAGATGATGTTCAGAAACAATCCGGAATAGTCAAACATTCAGGGAGAATACCAGGGGGCCTATGATGGAAGGAATATTTTTAAGCTACCGCCGTGAAGAGAGCGCCGGCCATGCCGGCAGGATTTACGACCGGCTCCGTGAAAAGTTCGGCAAGAACCGGGTCTTCATGGACGTTTCGGCTATCGAACCCGGTGTGGATTTCATGGAAGCCATTGACCGTGCGGTCGCCTCCTGCGCCGTGCTGCTGGTGGTGATCGGCCGGAGTTGGCTCGAGTGCGCCAACTCGGCCGGCAAGCGACGACTGGATGATCCGAAAGATTTCATCCGCCTGGAAGTGGGGACAGCCCTGCGCCGCACCATCCGGGTGATTCCGGTGCTGGTGCAAGGCGCGGAGATGCCCGACGAAGAGGCCCTGCCCGAGGAGCTGAAACTGCTGGCCCGCCGTAATGCCATCGAAATCAACGACACTCACTGGGACTCAGATCTGAATCAACTGGTTGAAACTCTTGAGCGTGTTTTGAGCAACGGAGCAGAACCGGCAGCGCCGCTAGACAATGCTGACAAAACGGACAAGCCGGGCAAAAAGAACCGCCTTACCTGGTTGATCAGCTCCATTACCGCTCTGTTATTGGCGCTGACCGGCCTGTTCACCGGCATCGATTCGTTTCGCGATGCCTTTGTAAAGCTGTTCAAAGGCACTCCGGCAGTGACTACCATAATCGAAAAGCCACCTGTCACAACGACTCCGCCGACATCGACGCGGAAGCCGCCACACCCGGTAACGGCAATCGGGCCGGATGCGCCCGCCACGCAGCAGCAGAGACCGCCGAAAACCATTGCCGCACAATTAGTGGTGCCGAACGTGGTCGGGCTGACTTTGGAAAAGGCCGGCAGCGACCTGAAAAAGCTGGGTTTCAGTGTGGAAGTTGCCGGAGAGCATGAAAGCAGTGATGTGCCTGCCGGAACCGTACTGCGGCATTTTCCAAAGGCCGGAGATACACTGAAACGCGGCGGGAAAGTGGAACTGGTAATGGCGATCAAGCCGGAGCCAAAACTGGTAACAGTGCCAAATGTTGTGCGGCAACCGCTTGAGCAGGCAGTAAAGATGTTGAGTGATGCCGGGCTGCAAAAAGGGACAGAAACCCCCCGACTGTTCAAGGACCTACCCCAGGGGACCGTTGTGAAACAGACCGTGGCGGCTGGGACTCAGGTTACACGTGGCACTTCCGTGGATCTATGGGTAGCGGTGCCTCTTCTGGTGAAGTCGCCGCCCCCTAAGACCGTAAGGAAAGTGCTCGCCAGGGGAAATCTGGACGTGCGTCAGACCTTTCTGTTCGACCTGGATACCGGCAGGGAAGTGCAAAGCGGAGATTCTGACATCTGGTTCGAAGCGGTCACCGCCAAGGAACGCTACCTGACCCCCAAAAACGGCGCCACAATCGGCGTCGTTCGCGCAGCGGGGGATTATGAGAGCTGCTCCGGCGCCACACTGTCAGATCGACGCATTCCGGTTAATAAGTTGCCGGATAGTATCGCTGTCTGCGTCCGGACCAGCCGCGGCAACCTTGGCTCTTTTAAGCTCAGGGAACCGGTAGGCCCCAGTCCGGGGGTTCTTAAGATAATGTATGTAGTCTGGGAGTGAGAGAGGGACTACTCAACTCCGACAAAGTTCACAGACATAATCAGGAGGAACAAACCATGGCCACCGACACCACCCCTATCAAGCTCCGCATTCCCGGTAAAAAAATCGACGAAACAGCTCCAGCTATTCCCGACGGTATCAAGGACGTCTTCAGCATCCGTTCGGTCCAAACTTTCCAGATCAGTACGGCGCGGGAAGGAACAGCCGATGCGCCGGTCATCGAGAGCCGGGCGGACGATGTGGTCGAGGTGGAGATGGAAGATGGCACCCGCTTCTGGACCACTCAGAATCGCCTCAGAAGCGAGGTACTGGGCCTGGTCGGCAACCGCGAGGCAGAAGGGGTATTCGACTTTCCCGCCTCGCTCCCCGGCAGGAGCGGGACGCGGGGGTTCATCGGCAAGATCGTCATCAAGACGCTCCGTTTCTTCCATATCGATGTCGCCGAATGTGCCGCCCGAAAAATTGCCTCTGCCTGGGAGGATCATACCCTCGGCACAGTCGATGAGAGTCGCGGTCCCGGGCTTTATCGCCTCCTTGGCGACGACGAGCTTTCCCTGAGCCGCGTGCCGGATGGAAGCATCACCCTCCCCGGCAACCGGCCATCACTGCTCTTCCTGCACGGCACCGCCTCGTCTACTGTCGGCAGTTTCGGCAAACTCTGGAGCGACAAGCGACGACCACAGCGCAGCCAGTTACTGGCTCCTTACGAAGGACGGGTCTACGGCCTGGAACACGAATCCCTCAGCAAGAGCCCGATCCACAACACCATTGCTTTGGCTGAAAAGCTCCCTCCTGATGCTCTGCTTCATCTGGTCTCCCACTCACGGGGCGGCATGGTCGGCGAACTGCTCTGCCACGCCGGAAGAACCGGAAGCGATCCATTCGACGCTGCTGCCCTCCGTTTTTTTGCGGATCGGGATCCGGAACGGGTACGGGGTGACCTGAGCCGGCTCAACACCCTGCTAAAAGAGAAGCGCATCCGGGTAGAGCGCTTCGTTCGCGTCGCCTGCCCGGCACGAGGCACGACTCTCGCCTCAGGGCGCCTCGACATCTATCTGTCACTACTGTTTAATCTGCTCGGCTCCTTCACCCCCTTTAAGATGGCGCCGGGAGACATCCTCTACAACATTTTCAGCGAGCTGATCATGGCCGTGGCCAAAGAGCGCTCCGATCCCGCGGTGCTCCCCGGTATCGAGGCAATGATCCCGTCATCCCCACTGGTTGCGCTCCTCAATCGCCCCGATGTCACTCTGAACGGCGAACTGCGGGTTATCTCTGGCGATATCGAAGGAGAGAGCGTCGTCAGCGCTCTCGGCACACTGCTGACCGACCCGCTCTATCAGGATGACCACGACCTGGTGGTGAATACCGATTCCATGTTCGGCGGAGCCGAGCGGACCGGAGGGGCCGGATTCATCTTCCGACGAGGTGGCGATGTGAACCATTTCAGCTATTTTGAGAATGTCGACAGCGCTGAAGGATTGGCGCGAGCCCTTACCAGAAGTGTTACGGAACAGGACGGTTTCGACTCCTTCTCGGTTCGGAACAGCGACAGCGGCGCCCCACCCTACGAGCAGCGCGGCGCTTCCGCCGGGCTGCCGGTGGTGTTTATGCTGCCGGGGATTATGGGAAGTCATCTGGCCATAAACGAAAACCGGATATGGCTCGACCCCCGGAATATAGCGCAAGGCAAGTTGCGGCTTTTGCGTTACGGCGCACCGAACCTGGTGACAGCAGAAGCCCCGCTCTGGTCATGCTACGGCGACCTGATCAAACACCTGTCCGACACGTACCGGGTCGTGCCGTTCCCCTACGATTGGCGGCTCTCGGTCTTCGATGAGGCCGAACGCCTTGCCGCAGCAATCAGCACCGCATTGGACGAAACCAAAGCGGGCAGTCAGCCGGTAAGCATTGTGGCCCACTCTACGGGGGGGCTGTTAGCACGGGCCATGATCAACAAACATCCGGACCTCTGGGAGCGGCTCAAGAGCCGCAGCAATTCACGGCTGATAATGCTCGGAACCCCCAATGGCGGATGCCACGAAGTGGCCCGGATGCTGACAGGACGCGACAGCCTGATTCGCCGTTTGGCACTGTTGGACACAACCCGAAGCCTGAAAGAGCTCATCGGCATCGTTGTACAGTTCCCAGGCCTGCTGGAGATGCTACCGGCGACCGGAAGTCTGGATCTTTTCGATGTCACGACATGGCAGACTCTCGCGGCCGCCGACCCGGAAAACGGTAGTTGGCAGCCTCCAACCGCCGAGGCGCTGGCAGATGCAAAATTCAGACAACAGATACTGTTCAGCTCCCCACTGGAACCGGAACGGATGTTCTACATTGCCGGCTGTGCAGAAGCCACACCGCTCGACCTGACAATTGAAGGAGACGGAGCGGAACAGCAACTGGTCTTCCATGCCACGACACATGGCGATGGCCGAGTACCATGGGAAAGCGGCATACCGACCGGCATCAGAACATGGTACCTGCAGGCCGCCCATGGAGACCTGCCCGCCAGCGAGGAAAGTTTTGACGCCATCAGCGATCTGCTGCTGCACGGCACGACCAATCGTCTACCGACACATCCACCTGAAACCCGTGGTGAAACAGAGCGTTTCACTATGCCGACCGAACAGGAACCGCTCTATCCCGATTACGGCGAACTGGTACGAACGGCACTCGGGGGCGACCGGAAAAAACGGCGGCAAGCAGCAGTATCGAAGATCAAGGTCAGCGTCCGACATGGCAGCCTTGCTTTTGCCAGTCACCCGATTCTGGTGGGACATTATAAAGGCGATACGATCATCAGCGCCGAGGCTTACCTGGATCAGACCCTGGACGGTCGGCTTAGCGCCCGGCACCGCCTCAGGATCTACCCCGGTGACGACGATACGGCCGAGATTTTTCTCAACCCCGATTGGGAACGCCTGCAAAAGAATGACGGCAAACCGGCCGGCGCCATCGTCATTGGCCTTGGCGGAGTAGGCGAACTTACACCAGGCCGGCTTCTACGGGCCATCTCCCGTGGTGTACGTTCCTACTCGCTGTCGAGGGCCGAATGCCCGCAGGTAAAGAGCGGCAAGGCCGGCACCGCAGGAATAAGTGCCCTGCTGGTCGGCACTGGAGCAGGCGGAATCCCAGTACAGGACGCGGTGACCGCCATTCTGCGCGGTGTGATCGATGCCAACCGTTACATTGAGGAGTCGGGCCGCAAAGACTGCGCCCGTATCGAAGAAGTTGAGTTCGTGGAACTCTATGAGGATCGCGCCATCCATGCGGTACGAACCCTGGCAAACCTGCGCGGCGCTCCGGAAATTGCCCGCGCCTTCGCCATCGATTCCGAGCCGCTGGTGTTACCGCTTGAGGGAGGCATGCGCCGGGCCAGCTTCTCTGAAGACGACCCGTGGTGGCAGCGACTCCAGATCACTGAGGACAAGGAATCACGACTCTCCTTTAACCTGCTCACCGACCGGGCCCGGGCCGAAGTCTACCTGCTGCAGTCCCAGCGCACCCTGGCCGACCGCTTTATCGAAGAGATGTCGGAGACCATTGCCAGCAATGAGGGTGTTGCCATCACGCTGTTTGAGATGCTGATCCCAAATGAACTGAAGGAGTACGCTCCCGACCGTCGCGATGTTGTCCTGGTGCTGAACGACGCCGCTGCCCGTTATCCGTGGGAGATGATGCAGGAACGACTCAGGGGTGACAGCTCCATCCATGCCGAAAAGCCACTCGCTGTGCAGGCCGGCATGCTGAGGCAGTTGCTTGTGGAAAAATTTCGTGAGCGTGTGGTGATGGCGCGCGACAAAACGGCCTTTGTTGTCGGTAACCCGACGACCCCATTCACGGACCTTCCCAGCGCCGAGCAGGAGTCTCTGGAGGTGGTCAAAGCCCTGAAGAATGCTGACTATTCAGTAACACCGCTGATCGGCCCAGATGCAAAAGGGACGACGATCCTCAAGGAACTCTTCGCCCGTGATTACCAGATTATCCACCTGGCCGGACACGGCGTGTTCGAATACCATCCACCGGTACCGTGCGACAACTGCGGGCAGAAAACCGACGGAACCCCGATCAGCGGCATGGTAATCGGCGACAACCAGTTTCTGACCGCCGCCCAGATCCGGCAGATGCGCGCGGTGCCGCAACTGGTCTTTGTCAACTGCTGTCACCTGGGGCATATCGACGACGACAAGCCGCCCCGCAACCAACCGTCTGACTTAGCCGCCAACCTGGCCACCGAACTTATCAAGATGGGGGTGCGTTGTGTTGTAGCCGCCGGGTGGGCTGTGCAGGACGACGCCGCAGCGCTGTTTGCCGCCACCTTCTACCGGGAACTGCTGGGGGGAGCGCCCTTTGGCTACGCAGTCCTTACTGCACGTAACGCTACCTACGTCGCCCATCCCGATGTCAACACCTGGGGCGCGTACCAGTGTTACGGTGACCCTGATTTCACCTTGAGCAAAACTGAATCATCCACTCTGGCGAGACGGCGCAAAACAAGTTACGCTGCTATTTCCGAAGCGATCGTTGACCTGGAGAACATTGCCGCAGCGGCAAAGACCGCCCGAGGTCCGGCGGTTGCAGAGTATCAGAAATCGATTCGGAATGCCGAACAGAGCATCCCGCCGGAGTGGCTCTCCTCTGGCGCCCTGCAGGCTGCACTGGGGCATGCCTGCAGTGAACTGACACAGTTCGAGGAAGCAGTCGGCCACTATAGAAAAGCCATTGCCGACGACAAGGCTGTCGCCCCTATCAAAACGGTCGAGCAGCTCTGGAATCTTCAGTCTCGATGGGCCCAGGAGCTGGCCGCGAGTGACCCGGAGATGGCGCTCAAACTCGTTAAGGAAGCGGAAGAAAAGCTGATCGAACTCAACCGGGCCATCGGTGAAACCGGTGAACGGATTTCACTGCTTGGGAGCGTCGCCAAGAGGAGGGCGATGATTGCCGCAGGGAGCACAGATAAACAGACCGCCCTGCACGCCATGGCGGATCATTACTGCAAGGCTTACAACCTGGGCGCCGAGCGGGGAAAGCCGGACTTTTATCCGCTGGTCAACTGCCTGACCGGCCAAGCGCTGGCCTATCTGCTCGGTGAAAATGAGGAGCTTGCCACGGACTTTTACCGTTCTCTGGATCTGGCAACATCACTGGCGGCAGATGACAACCAAAAGAACCCGAATTTCTGGAACACCGCCACACCAATTGACTGCCAGCTTCTCAGGCACTTGACCGCCGGGGATCTTTCCGAACACGCCGGAGAAATAATCGCTGACTACGCAAAAGCCAATAACGTCGGGTCACCACGGGAATTTTCATCGGTACTGGACCACCTGAACTTCCTGAAGAACGTGCTCGCCTCAGCGCCGGAAAACGACAAGCGGCGACAACTGATTGCGGCACTGGAGGAGATCAGACAGGTGGCGGAAAATTCCGAGCTGACTGAAAACAGGAGCTCCAGATCTCAGCCTAAAGCGGCAGCCGGCGCTGAAACCAGCTTCCCGATTCGGCTGAAGCGTTCAGCCCCACCGCCAGACACTTCGAGAGGCGAGCCGCAGCAACAACAGCAACAACAGCAACAACAGCAGCAGCAGCAACCACCATACACTGCCGGTGACGAACCGCCATCATCGCGTATCCCTGAAATGTCCGGCACACGCCAAGAGGCCTCAAAAGAACCGCTACCGGTTCAGCTTGGAGCATCGGCACCCAAACAGGCCAAACCGAGTAGTGAGTTCACCGCACGGTTTGTCGCGTATGAAAAGGAGCTGGAGCAGGAAACTCGTGATCTGCTGACTAAACTGTCCCCCTCGGCCGAAACGGTCCTCGGTATTCAGGAATGCCTGTGGAAAGCGGGTACCAGTGTCACGGTACGCCTCTCGGGACGCGGTCTGACCATCGATCCTCCCGAACAGGATTTCATTTGGCAGGGGGGACGGTCACTGCTGGACTTCGATGTAACTGTTGCGGACGCCGCCGGAGAAGATACTGTCCAACTCAAGTTCGATGTGGCCATAGCGGGTATCATCGTCGCGCGGTTGCGGCTCGATTTGGAGATCACCACCAAAGCGAAGAAAAAGGGACAGGCCACCGCCACCGGCGAACCGGCTCGCACAGCCTTTGCATCTTACTCCTCCAAAGACCGTTTGCGAGTTCTGGATCGAGTGGATGCCATCAAGATCAGCGCCGGCATCGATGTATTCCAGGACTGCCTCGATCTCAATCCTGGTGAAGAGTGGAAGCCTCGCCTTGACAATGAAATCAGACAACGGGATCTGTTCCTCCTCTTCTGGTCAAAAAGCGCCAGCGAATCAAAATGGGTCGGCTGGGAGCTTGAAACGGCCATCAAAGAAAAAGGGGAGCAGGCTTTGCAACTGCACCCCCTTGATCCGGGAGTAAAGGCGCCTCCGGGACTCGAAAAACTAAATATCGGAAGCGTTGCCATGTGGGTACGCAAGGGGTATGAAACGGTTCTGGCGGAGCGGATGACACCCTGAAAAATTCTTTATTGAAATAGAATGGCTGACTCTCCCTCGGTGTAGACCTGAATGGACAGCTTATCCTGTTGCACGAGCACGTCTTTAAACTTCAGGTTATGGATATCGCATTTCAGGAAGACGTGATCCATCAGCTGCATCCGGTTAAGCGCTTTGGCTGCAATCTGGCGTGATTGCTCCAGTTGCTGGGTAAGGTTCATATTGAGCTTTTCCTGAATAATACCCTTGATGGTACCATGAAGAAACCAGGCGGCTGATTTCAGCAACATGCTCTGAGACTGCAGGTCAAAGTCAACATCCTCTACGGAAAAAACATTCGTTTGTGTGTTGAAAACCGGCTTGGCGGTCAGATACACAACCCCGTCCAGCGAGCCCTGCGTCTCCAGTTTGACGACGAGTTTGTCTCCGTTGCCCGACAGGTCAAAGTCTTTGACAGTGATGCTTTTACCATCTGAATCGAATTGTTTGTTCAGGAGCAGCGGTGCAGCAATGGCGCGCAGATCCTTGTAGAAAATATCGGCGTTCAGGGCGATGCGAAAGGTTTTGTCAAAGGCGTTGACCAGCTTGAGGTTTGGCAGCGGGCGCTTCACAGGCGTCGCAGGCTCAGGCCCGACCACTACTTCGGCAAACGTACGGATGCCCAGGCTCAATTTCACTCTGTTATTCTGGGCGTTCAAGGGAAAGAGCAAGACCTCCTGCGGTGTCAGTTTCAGCCAGGTTTTATAATTCTTATCCAGTAGAAGCGGCGTCTGGGCGGTGTCCCATACTTTGGCAACCTGCGTCTTAAGCGGAAGCTGCTCATTAATTTTTTGCGCAACCAGATCGGACAAGAGCTTCTGGACAGGTTGAGTAATACCGTCAACTATACTGCGAGGCTTGAACGACAGTGGACCGACGCCGACATCTTCGGCAAGAAGATCACTTACCCCGAGATAAAAAATATCGGTATGGAGGCGCCAGTCAGGAGTAACGCTGGCAGTAGCTCTGAATTTCAGCTTCATTGGTACCGGCCGCGTTTCAAACATGCTGTAGCTTAATGACATGGTTACCGGCACGGTTATATACAGATAATTATCTGCGGCGCTGATAACAATCGGTCCGTTACGCATCACATCGGTTGAGAGCCCCTTTGTCTTTGTCGATCCCTTGTAGAGCTCTTTACTGACTGAAACATTCACTATTTTAGCAAGCTCGGCCGTTGACATCTCAATCGGTATATTGAGTGTTGATGTTTCTTTATTAAGCGCTGAGCGAAAAGCTTCAACTTTAGGTTTATCCGCAGTGAACTGCTTTTCTTCTGCAAATGCAGATGTCGAGGGGAGTGCGATCAATACTAGTGCAATCAAATACAAGACGTTTCTTTTACATTTCATGATAGAGTCAATTCCTTTTGAGACTGATGAAACTCAGCCATTTTCATTGATAATTGTTGTCATATAACGTATACCACATACTCTTTATTTGTAACTTGTTATATTAGAAGCGGTTTGTTATTGGCGCATTTTGTGCATCACCCACCGCAACCAGTACGATGAATAATGCCATTAACATATAAGAGGGCTCATGAATTCCTTACCAAGAACAGGCGTCAAAGTCGACTGTAAAAGAAATGGCACCAGGTTTGACTGCGAACACGAGTGCCACTTATTTCATAATGGGACCTCATACCAGTGTCGGATGAGAAACATTTCAATTTCCGGAGCGCTGATTTGGGCAGATAATTTCCCGCCTTCCACTATCAAGATCGGCGACACGTGTGGCCTCTCGCTAAACAGTGACCTGTCACTGATTCAGGGAGGAGGGTATACGAGCAAAGTCACACGCCTCGAGCAGTCAAATATCGGGGTTCATTTCCTCAGCATCGCATTTTAACGGGGAGCGGTCGTCTGAATAATTAGTTACCTCCGTTTTTGACCGCAGGGATAATATTCCACGACTCTGATTCAGCGTCGTACACGATCCTGGCTCGTTTCTCGTGAAGGTGCTGATATACCTGGGTCACCTTCTCTTCAAGGGTGTATTCCGAATCTGCCGACTCGCTCCACTCCCGGGTAACGAACTCCTCAATCATCTTTTGGAGGGTGTCCGGGTTGAGTCGCTCCATCGGGATCTCAAGGGTTTCTTCGCTCATGATTTTCTCACTGGAATTGCCGGGAGATCAGCGAATAAAGTTCATGTAGATTTTGCTTTCTCTCTCCGGTTCCGCGACTGCACCCTTGCCGTTTTCAACTAGTTTCATCAACCACGCCATATTCTTGCCAAGCACCCGCATGATCTG
Organism: uncultured Geobacteraceae bacterium; assembly: GCA_903939115.1. Lineage (GTDB taxonomy): Bacteria > Desulfobacterota > Desulfuromonadia > Geobacterales > Pseudopelobacteraceae > JACRCG01. The sequence goes on along the minus strand of CAJAFV010000080.1, from coordinate 80,469 downwards.
CATCCCCTCTTCGTCCTGCAGTACCTCTCCCGGTCGTGCCCCATGGATAACATTCCAATAATTAGACGTCGGAATCAACATTTCTGAATAGTTGATAAAATTATTCAACTGATCAAAGGTCGGCACCCCGCCGGAGCGTCGAACTGCAACCACCGCAGCGCCAACCTTGTGTCGCAGCATCCCGTCATTGACACCGGTGACATAAAACGCCCGATCCATAAAAGATTTCATGGTGCCGGCTATGGCTGCATAATGGACAGGAGAGCCGAAAATGATGCCATCGGCGTGCTTCATCTTCTGGATCCACTCGTTGACCTCATCTCCCGACTGTACACACTGTTCGTTCTTGTTTTTCTGGCATTGGCCACACGCAGTGCAGCCTCGTATCGATTTATTCCCAACGTGAATAATTTCGGAGGCAATGTTCTCTTTTTCAAGTTCAGCGGTAACCATACTGATAGCATGCCAGGTATTGCCTTCCTTATTGGGGCTTCCGTTAAACGCCAAAACTTTCATGTATTCCTCCCGTTTGTTGAGTAATTTTTTATATGGAACGCGACAGGGTTATGACTGCGCATACCATTGCTGTCCAAAGTAACAAGCTGAAGGGGTGAGTCAGAGCCACCTTGATATCGTGCCAGGATGGAGTGCATGCTGCCGCACATGCATAGATGATTGCAACGATCAGATAATCCGGGATCCACACCGGCCGCAGATCCCATAACGCCATCGAATAATACCCGATCACCAGCCACCCGAGTGGAGCCAGAGCTGTCGGGGCTGCCGAGAGGAGTGTCGGGATTGAACTCACACTCCCGAGCACCCAGCCACTCCCTGACCTTCTTGGCCATACGCTGAATGAGGAAGGCCTTCCTCCGGTAAGAAAGGCTGCCACAAAATGAGACATCTCGTGCATGAGTGTGAAGGGAAAGCAGTAAATGATTGCCAAAAACGATCCGGATGATGACACGAGCCTGTGAATAGCCCCCATTACAACGGATGCAATCAGAAAACCGACGATCAGATACGGACTATGAACCGACAGGGAACCGATCACGCCTTCTTAACGAACTCCGATTTCAACTGCATTGCACCGATGCCGTCAATTTTGCAGTCTATGTCGTGATCTCCCGACACAATGCGAATGTTCTTCACCTTGGTGCCGACTTTGACGACCAATGACGACCCTTTTACCTTTAGATCTTTGATGACCGTAAGGGAATCGCCATCCTTAAGTTCCGTCCCGAAGGCATCACGTACGATACTGTCGACGCCAGTGATCTCTCCCGGATTTTTAGACCATTCATGGGCGCATTCAGGGCACACATACATGTCTCCATCTTCGTATGTGTATTCTGAACTGCAGGTGGGACATTTTGGCATGACACTCACTATTCTGCTCCTTGGAAACTGATTTTGGCTTGCGATAGTAACAATAGTTCCGGATAAAATCATGTAAAAGCTGCGATTATTATTTACGCGGGATCATCTTCAGCACTGCCAGCCCCAGCAACAACCCCCAGAATGCGCTGCCGACGCCACCTAAGGTAAGCCCCGACGCGGTGACGAGAAACGTGATGAGAGCTGCATCACGCTGCCGCTCGTCGTGCAGCGCCCCCGACAAACTGCCGCCGATAGTACCAAGGAGCGCAATACCGGCAATGGCGGCCACCAGCTCTTTTGGCAGCGCGGTAAAAACACTGGCGACGGTCGCGCCGAGCAGGCCGGTTATCAGATAGAAGATGCCGGCCCAGACCGCTGCAAGATAGCGCCGTTCCGGATTTCTGTCAGCTTCCGGGCTCATGCAGATAGCGGCGGTGATAGCGGCCAGATTGAACTGGAAGCCGCCAAACGGCGCCAGCAGCACTCCGGTCAATCCGGTCCAACCGATCAGCGGCGAGACCGGTGTCGTATACCCGTTGGCTCGAAGAACTGCAACTCCCGGCACATTCTGAGATGCCATAGTGACAATAAACAGAGGAATACCGACGCCTATGAGTGACGACAGTGTAAATGTCGGCGCAGTGAATATCGGTCGCGCGACTGTCAGCGTTACCGCCTCAAAGTGAATCAGGCCGCTCTGAGCGGACCAGACCAGCCCCCCCAGAAAGGTCAACGGAATCGTGTAGCGCGAATTGAATCTTCTGCCGGCAAAGTAGATCAGCAGCATCACGGCTACCAGTCCGAGTTGGGAGTTCAGCGAGACGAACACCCCCAGACCGAAGCGGAGCAACACCCCGGCCAGCATGGCAGCGGCCAGCGATTTCGGAATCTGCTTCATGAGCGCCTCAACCCAGCCGGCTACGCCGCAGATCGTCAGCAGCGCCGAGGCGAAGATAAATATTCCGATGGCATCGCTCATTGGTACACCGACCAGTGCCGTAGCCAGAAGCGCCGCGCCCGGTGTAGACCAGGCGGTTAACACCGGAGTGCGAAAATAGAGAGAGAGACCGATGCAGGTCACGCCCATGCCCAGACCTAAAGCCAGCAACCAGGAACTGATATGGGCGGCAGTGGCACCTGCGGCGGTGGCTGCCTGAAAAATAATGGCCGCTGAACTCGTGTAACCGACGAGCACCGCGATAAAGCCGGCAGAAATATGCGAAAGTCCAAAAAATCTAACCATGCCAGCTTTCTCTGCGCTTCAGTTTATTCTGGTGGATTCATACCATGCTGCAATCAAACGATTACGTTGTGGGAGTTGCTACAAATACCCCAGATTTGTGAAGATAGCAAAAACTGATTTTATAATAAACTTGTATTTATTACAAAAAATTAAAATTATGACAGGGCGGCACTCTCTATTGGTAATAATTCATTTCAGCTTGACGAAATCATTGCATGAGATAGAATTAAGAAGAATGTTCCAGAATTGTTTGCCCTGGGTTATAACTCTTCTTAATAATCGGCAATGTAATGAAATGGTGATGAAATGAACTACGGTCGCTATCAGATTATCAGAGAAGTCGGCAGAGGGGCTATGGGAGTAGTCTATGAAGCTCGAGACCCGAACATAGACCGGGTTGTGGCGCTGAAGGTTCTGCGTCAGGACCGGATTGCCTCTGAAACTTTCGTCAAGCGCTTTCTCAAGGAGGCAAAAGTCGTCGGCCGTCTTTCCCATCCCCGTATTGTGACGGTTTATGATGTGGGTGAAGATAACGGCTCCATCTATATTGCCATGGAATTTTTGGAGGGGTCATCACTTTCCGACCTGATCCGCGACAATCATCTCGACGCTGCCAAGGTGGTTGAGCTCGGGGTCCAGATCGCTTCGACCCTTGAATACGCCCATCAAAAAGGGGTTATTCACCGCGATGTCAAGCCAAGCAATATTCTTATTAATGCCGACGGACAGATCAAGATCACCGACTTCGGCATAGCACATATCGAAGATCCTGCCGCAACATTGCAGACCCAGGCGGGCGAGATAATGGGAACACCGGCATACATGTCCCCGGAACAGGTCCAGGGGCACCCTGTTGACAACCGGTCGGACATCTTCTCGCTCGGCATCATTCTTTATGAGCTCAGTACCGGCATGAGACCTTTCGGCGGTGAAGGCAAGGGACTGGCAACCATCTTTAACGAAATCATGCTGACGAATCCTCACGAACCTTACCTGGAATTACCCTCTATTCCTAAAGAGCTCTCCAAAACCATCATGAAGGCTCTGGAAAAAGATCCCGACAAGCGCTTCCAAACAGGCAAGGATCTGGCAATGGCACTGCAGCAGTGCCTTAAGGGCAAGAGTGGAGAAACTCCCAAACCACCGTCTGGCAGTAGAGTCAGGTTTGTAATTACGATTGGCGCCATCCTGACGGCTGCGCTGGCGGCCGGTGGGATGTACTTCTTTTCCCAGCACAAAGAATTGCCATCGGTAGGGCAACCAGTGAAACCTGCCGTGGTACTACCTGTTTCTCCGCCTGTAAAGCCGGAACCTGAACAGGCAAAATCTGCTGTTACCCCCGTCAAGCCGGTTCCGCCGTCTGTAAAACCGGCACCTGTAAAACCCGCACCTGTACCTGCATCTGCACCTGCTCCTGCACCTGTACCGGCAACGGCAAAACCAGTTCCGGTCAATCCTGTGCCGGTAACAATCATTCCTCCGCCGGTGCGCCAGAAGAGTGACGTTAAGAAGGTAGAAACGTTGCCGCCCGATGTCCCCACACAAAACAGGCCAAAGTTGACAGCCCCTTTGTCGCCTCCAACCGCACCAATACCATTGCCCAAATTCGCCTTTCTCAAGGTTCGTTCAACCCCCAAAGGGGCACACGTATATATCAACGGCATCCTTAAAGGAGCGACCCCCCTGAATCTGAAACTCAGCATGGGGCAATATCAGGTCCGACTCTCACATCCAGGGTACCGTGACAGCGAGAGCAAGGTAAAAATCGAAAAAATGACTGATTATCCACTCACAGAAAAATTGAAACCTCTTGAATAGCGAGCTGCCATCATGGTCAAAATAATTTCTGCCAGTGCAACCGATATCGGGCTGCGACGAACAAACAATGAAGATGCCAGCCTCTCCTTGACGGAACTCGGGCTTTTTGCACTTTCAGACGGCATGGGCGGTGCGTCTGCAGGAGAGATTGCCAGCCGGTACTTTATTGATACCGTTGGCGAGGTTTTCGCAAATCAGGACCATGCGACTGAAGAGAGGCTCTGCACACTTGTACAGGAAGCGTTCCGGCTTTCGAATCAGCGGATTATCAACCATGCGACCGAGCACCCCGATGACCAGGGGATGGGGTGTACGGGGGAGCTTCTGATATTTCACGATGACCGTTACCTAATCGGCCATGTCGGGGACAGCAGAATCTATCTCTTCAGGAAAGGGAAACTACGGCAGATCACCAAGGATCATTCTCTGGTTCAGTTGCAGGTCGACCAGGGAATAATTACCTCTGAAGAGGCAAAAATACACCCGATGAAGAACATTATCCTCAGAGCGCTTGGAAGTGACCCGATCTTGTCGCTCGACATCATTAAGGGTACCGTGCAGCTCAACGATAAATTCCTTCTCTGTTCTGACGGTCTCAGCGACATGGTTGACGACAAAGAGATTCAAGACAGACTGGCTGCACGGCAGAGCGCTGAGTACACGGTGCAGTCCCTGGTCGATGCGGCCAATTCAGCAGGAGGAAAGGACAATATAACCGTAATCTTCTGTGCAGTCGAATCGACATAACTATTAGTGAGCATTTATTTGCTTAAAGCAATAAGCATGATATAGTTACTATAATTATTCAAATAAAACGGGATCCTGACGAGGCACTGAAATGCTTCTGAAATATTCGAAAGCCATCCGATTCTGTTGTGCATTTTTCGCCCCCTTAGCCATCCTTATGGTCCTGTCCGGAGGGTGTGCCAATGTTCCTGTTTCCACCCCTGCCCCTTCGCCACCGCTCGCACCTGCCCCACGTCCTCCCGCAACCGAACGGGAACGGCGCACAGCAGAGTATGTAGTTCTTACCGCCGCAGCATCTGATACCTACGAATCGTTTGCCCGCCGCTATCTGGGGGACGAGAAACTCTTCTACATTATCTCTGAATACAACATGGACGAAACAATAACTGCGGGAAAAGTTATTGTCATACCGCTTCGTCCGGTGAACCCGGGCGGGCTTTATCCGAATGGCTACCAGACGGTACCGGTCCTTTGCTATCACCGCTTCAGTACTAAAAAAAGCTCCGACAAAATCACCGTCTCTGCAGAGACGTTTGAGCGGCAGATGGCATACCTGAAGAATAACGGCTATACCGTACTAACGTTGCAGCAGTTTTACGATTTTATCGACTTTCGTCGCAGACCACCCAAAAAATCGGTGGTTCTCACCATTGACGACGGCTTGAAAACGGCTCATACCATCGCCTTCCCGATTTTGAAAAAATACGGCTTCCCTGCGGTTATCTTCATAAACACATATAATATAAAGGATTCAGCCAACAAGAACACCATGACGTGGGAGGATCTCCGGGAACTGAAAGATTCCGGTCTTATCGGTATAGAATCACACTCGGTTACTCATGAGGATCTAACTAAAATTTCCGACGAACAGCTCATGGCTGAACTGGGCGAGTCAAAGCGTCTGATTAAATCAATGCTCGGGATAACTTCTACTGCCTTTGCGTACCCCTATGGGCTTTTCAACCGCAAAACCATCGACATGCTGACACAGTATGGCTATAAATCCGGTTTTACCGTTATCAGGGGTGGAAACGCCTTCTTCTTCAACCATTATTCTCTTAATCGCTCCATGATATATAACAGCGAAAAAATTGAAGATTTCGTAAAATCACTCCAGACGTTCCGACAGGATTAATCATGAACGTACTGACCGAAAGACACTGTACATATCTTCTGACCATGGTTTTTATCTGCGTGGTCGCCATGGCCGCCGGATGTGCCCACGTGGAGAAACAGGCACCGGTTACCACTAAAGCAAAACCGCGGGTTGAAACATCGACCACCACGGAAAAACGCGGATACGTTAGCGATGACGTGGAAGATTTGAAGATTACTTTGGCTACCGATCCCAAAAACAAAAAAGCGCGCGAAGAGCTGAACAGGCTAATTACTAAGCGCAAAAGCGACGCCGAAGTACATTACAAGACCGGAACCGCCGTGCGCGATTCCAATGCACAGGAAGCACGAAAGGAGTTGCTGAATGCCCTCAGACTGCGCCCGGACTATGAAGAGGCTATAACCACTCTGAGGGATCTGCAGCTTGCAGCGGCAGAGACCAGCATTCAGGCACGACTGAAGAGAGAGGCGGCACACGCTTCGACACCGGTGAAACAAAAATTACCATCGGACGAGGAAGAACTTGATACCCAGACGTACTCCCTTGACATCGCTATTGCCGCGTTTGAAGAAGGCGATTATGTCAAGGCGATACGGGAGTTCAGCAAGATGAAGTCACGCTATCCCAACGACCCCGACATTCAGGCGTATCTTGACCGTTCCTGGTACAGCAATGGAGTAGAGCTGTTTAATAAAAAGAGCTACAGGAAGGCTCTTGACTCATTTTTAAAGGTGCCGAAGAACTTTGACACCGTTGGCGAGTACATTGCCAAATGCAGGCAGGCGCTGAAAATTGACGCAACCAGTAAAAAGCCGCAGAAAAAGAAATAGATCAAGAACTATCACGCATCTCTTCCAGACTCACCCAGCAACAATGTGTCCCGCAAAATACCACTCGCCACTCTGGAACCGACCACTATTGGCGGCAACCCATTGGGCCATGTCAACCAGCAGACGCAGTTGGTCGACGACACGCATATCCGCCTCGAAGGGGAAATCGACGTCATAGCGGATCACCAGTTCCTCGTAGGCCAGTTGCCGGATCTTGTAAGGCGTTTTCTCGTGCTGCAGGTTTTCCAGAAGGGTGGCAGGAGAAAAAGGTGTGCCGTTTCTATAGCGGATTCCGGGCAGAAACACTTGTCCGTTCTTCGCCCACCAATTAGACCAATCCTCATGGTTTTGCGAAAGCCGGGTTACCCACTCGCCATAGGGTGTGCCATCAGGTTTGGTGGGGACTTTACCATCTTTCTTGTATGCCTCCAGTTCTTCCGGAAACAGTTCGTCCTCGTCAACCTCATCAGGGATGAAAACCCGTTCGTACAGCTCCGCTCCAGTCAACAGATTAAGAGCCTGGGCAGCCGCTTCGGCATGTTCCCCTCCCAGCTTCTCCAATAGAAAAGGCGCGGCGGAACTCTCACCCAACAACCCCAGTGCCAGCAGCGCATCAGGGGAGATTGCCTCTGATCGTGCAATAGCAAGGACAACCGGTAGTGCCGACTTTCCGCCGCCAAGTGCCAGGGGGATAATGGGCCACCACTTCTTACCGGCCATTTCCCGGCAATGGTCCAAGGCCTGTCGCTCTCCCAGACGGAGCAGAGCCAGCGCCGCTACGGAACAGACCGTCTCATCGTCATGCCTGAGTGCCGGCAGCAGCAGGCTCGCTGCGCTCCGTTCCCGCAGCCTTCCAGCGGCCCAGATAAGCGGTGCCGGCTGAAACCTTTGTAACGCCTGAACCAGATTGCGCCCAACGGGCATCCGCCGATACCCGGCAACCGTTGCGACCAGACCGCAAAGTTGATCGTCGTCGGTTTGCAACAGTGAAATGAGGTCTTCCTGCCAGTCGATAGGCAACTCATATTTCAAAGCATCAAAAAGAGCCTGCAGTTTCTCCTGGTCTTCAGGGTCCAGATGCTCCAGGGTATCAATGAACAGATCCCTCCTGCCCTTCCGACAGAACACTCGCATGGCACCATGCAATGCGCCGGCATCGCCTTCTTTCGCTTGTTGCAGACAAACATCAAGAGCAGCTTCAACACCAGATATCAATGCATCAAGATTTGCTTCGAGTCGGTCTTCGAATTTTCCAATGTCTCTCCAACTTACTTCTGTAATTAAGGAAAGTTTGACGCGTAGTCCATACAAGAAGGAAATGGACTCCAGTTCTTCAATGTATAATGATTGTGAGTAGTAATTCTGGACTGCTGAAATATTCATTTGTCAACACTCACGGTTTGTATCGTGTTGAGACGCGACCCCTCAACACGCCCCATTATATTCGCCACCGATCTTGAGAATCAGCCAGACCAGTTTTCGGGTTTGTAGAATACCATTCCAGGGATGGCGCAGCGCTTTACTCCAGCCTTAACAACATCGTCGACGATGATCGCGTTTACACTCTCCGCAAGCCGGAACAGTCGAAATGGTGACGCCTTTGCTTCATCAATCGCCAGGCTCGAGAAATCTACATCAATCATTGTGGAATCAGTCGTCGGCATGCGCTCCGATTTTTCCATATCTGCGGCAGCAACGACCCCCACGATGTTGAATGCCTTGTAATTGCGGTGCTCGGCTCCAGTAGCAGGGTCGATGATGACAGCGGAGAACAGTTGGAGATTATCGACCCCTACCGCCTTCAAGGCTTCTATCAGGTCATCCCGCATCACAGGGTACGCCGTATCATCGTACATGGCCTTGAGGTTGCCGGCACGCTTCGGGTTCAGCCTATAAATAAGCGGCACATCAAAGTCCTCGGCGACACGCCCCCCGTGAAACCAAGGAGGGTCGTTCAAAGAAGGCCCCTTGGCAAGTGCTGCACTCGGGTAGACGCCATTGCACTCCATCACGAAATAAGCCATTGCTTCCTCCATTGCTCCTTGTCTCTTAGCGAATAGCCTAGGCAGTCCAAAGAGTTCCATTCGCTGTTTTCAAACTTTCACTACTTTTACCTTGGCATACATTTTCAAGAATTCTTCGGACACTTTGCCATCCTCAAAGAACTTTTCACTCCACCTCTGCGAAGTAAACCAAGGCCCTTTCCATTCTTGGGGAGTGCCCGTTACATACCCTCGCAAAGTTTCGGACAAGGCATACAGTCGGTTCTTGATACGATAAGGTGGCGGCAGCTCCTTTTTCTTGTCCTTGCAATCTGGACACTGATTATCGAGGTGACTGTTTAGCGCTGTAACAATTTTCAATAGATTCTTGCGCACAGACTTGCTGTACGGCTCATCATGTGAGTCATGAAACTGTGCGCCTGTTGCTTTGCAAGCACCGGCAACGTACTGATACTGCCAGTCCTCGTACCCTGCTTCGGCAAGGGCTGACCAACTCATCCCTTCTACCGGAGTGGTGCCTACCTGAGCCGACACGATGCTTCCGTCCTTTCTTTTTCTCTTCGGTTTTGCCTTTTTGATAGCATAGTTTCCAGGAAGCCAGACGCCGTTATGCGACCCATTAACGTCGTAACCGATGTGACCCTTTATAGTGTATTTTTTTCCGGCTACAGACTTAACGCAACCTCCGTCTTCCATGTAGTTAACTAGCTTTGAGTCCTCATGGTAGAGGGATGCATTGCCAGGAATGAGATGGTGAGCCGCGACCGTAAAAGGAAAATCTCCGGCTTCGGCGTCATCATACTCATCTAGCCGAATCAGTTTCTTGTCGCCAAAAGTAGAATCGTTTGCCTTCTGTTCGAACAAGTAATCATCAGGCGGAAAGGGCCCGTGGGTACCATCTCCAGGCTTCTTCCCCTCCAAATTTTCGCCAAGCACCCCCCCGTCGTTTTCCTGCAATTCCAAATCGTCGTCAGCCGGTTGTTCCGTGGGACTCTTTGTTCCCGTTGTAGTTTGCTGGTCGAATGGGCAGTTCATTTTATATTCTCTATCTAAACTTGGTGGAGAAATTATTTCTCCCAATTCCGCCATGGCGTACCTCCAAGCACATCACCCCATAATATTCTTCTTGTTATGAAACATCGGATCACCCAACCGGCAGACATTCTTCCCCTCAAACTTCACATCAAACGAATACATCATGAACTCTGCCGGTCCTTTGATTGAACTGCTCATTACGCCACCCGCAGAACCGGCTTCATCACCTGTTGACATGGCGTACTTCGCCCCTTTAACCATCGGCATCTGTCCGTCAGTTTTAACCGTAGAAGGGCCACCGGTCGTATCAGATGCCTTGGCAATGTTGGGATAGGGGATCGGGATCGGCCCTGCCGGAGACGGAGTCTTGCAGACATCAGGCAAAACCACGCTCATCCCTCCGCTCCCCTTGTGGGCAATACCACGTGAATTACAAAAAGTCTCCTGGCTCATCTACTCCTCCCCTTCATGATGCGTATGAAACAGCTACTGCCCCGCAAACTCCCCGGTCCGACGAACAGGTCACCAACGAGGGACTCTTTCGGTACCCTCTGCTGATACCTATCGCCGCTAGTATGGTCAGGATGATCCCGCTGGCGGCGCCGGTATCGCCGATGCAATCAGCAGGGTGATGCGTGCCGTATGCCGGATAAAAAGCCGTACTGTTGCGGATATAGGCCACTCCCAACTCCTTTGCCCAATGGTTTTCCCCGTTCATGGCCGAGTAGAGTTCCCTGATCGATTCCGGCACGTTACCTGATCCGAATAAACCGGTAAACGCTCCGGCCAGCCCATCCCCCCAGTACGGCTGCTCACTGTAAAGATGCCCGTCCTCTAATCCCAGAGACACCGGAGAGAGGGCACCGAGAACCGGCATTCCCGTAACCCCGGTGTCATTCCAGCTGGTCAGCAGCAGGAATGCCACCCCTTCGCCGGGAATAAAGCCGTCCATGATCCCCGGCCCGAGGATTCGGTTCTCCATGTCCAGCGTGCCGAGCAGATACAGGTCAAGAAAGGTATCAACCCCGCCTACCAGAACGGACTCCGCCTTTCCCGCTGCCAGAGTATCCAGAGCCTCCTTGAGCGCCACCAACCCGCCAGCCCTGCCCTCGGGAAAGACCTTGCTGCCGGCCAGATCAAACTCCACTTCGGCCTGAATGCCGAGCTGCTGCAGAAACGGTTCAGTAATCGGTGCGGGACGATTCTCCATCGGTTCGGCGCCACCGAGAAAAAGCGGAATCCTTTTCAGCTCCGGAACTCCTGCCACCGCTTCCTGCAACGCCGGCGCGGCCAGTCGCAGCATCCGGATCTGCCGGGAGGTGAGGCCCGTCACCTTCTCCAGATCTGGTGAGAGTGGCGGCAGCACGTCGTCGGGAAGGATTGACATGACGAACGGCTGAAACCGCTTGTCATAGATCGAGGTTTCGGCGAAACGGGTGATCCCTGCTCGCACGGAAGCCGCCGTCTGCAGGGCAGTGAGGCCGACAGAGGTGATCATTCCCATCCCCACGATTGCCGCTCCCGTCTTAGCCATCGTGCGCCCCTTCCGTTCCTTCACCTTTCAGCGATACGTTTACCTGGCTCACTTTCAAGGGCTTCTTGTCGCACTCCACGAAACCGCGCCAGACCATGGAGAAACGGGAGTCGTCAGGCTCGATCAGGACGGTTTCAAGATTCAGGGGAGGCGTCTCCATCCGTTCCTCAATCCGCACCGACACATCGAATTGACACACCGGCAAATTAAACCACAGAATTCCGACAGGTGACATGTTGATGAGCGTCACCTCTTCGCCGCCGCGCAGATAACCTGGACCGGCAAGGTCGGAGTGGGCCGCATTGAAGTATCGGTTCTGGAAATCATTCGGCAGATAGGGTGCCCTCTCCTTCTGCCACGTGCCGTCATAACTCCCGGCACACGACTTCCGCGGCTCCCACGAAGGGGCAATGGCGCCGAAACAGGCCGGTGACGGCTGGTCATCGGGGCGGCTGATCAGGCGGGAGGGGTCTTCGAGGTTCGGCAACGGTTGCCCCGCCATCTCGTCCGGCCTGCGCTCTCCCCTGAAGCCCTTTCCTACCGGATTCTGTGGCTCAAACGCGACCTTCCCGCCGATCTCATGTACCCCTCCATAGGCCCGCTCGTACACAAGCGGCATGACTACGAATGGTGCTGGTGGTGAGGTCTGAAGTTCATCCCCGATTTTTTGCCAGGCCCTGTCGCCAATAACCCGGACCATTTTCCGCCTGCCACCCACCTGGACGGCCACATCCAGTGATTGCACCGACTTGCCTTCCGGAGCATGCGCACAACCAACCACGATGACATCCGTCGACGGTTTCGCCAGATGAACATCCGCAGGATATTTCAGGCTCGAAAGGCCGGGTTCGCCCCAATACTCGTCAGCCAACCGAACCGGCTCTTGCTTTTCTGCCACAGCCACGCTCTGGCCAATGGTGAACGTCGCCTTGACAGTCACATACAGAGTATCCACCCCCTTTTCGTTGGGGAAAAGGGCTATGCCGGCCTTGAAAGGGGTGTCGTTTTTCAGTTGGAGCATATGGTCACGCTCACATGATTCATTTTGATGGTGGCTGTCAATTGATGTTGACGCTTGCCCCGCGTATCCGCTGGGGTCCTGATGAGCGGGAGAGCAGATCCGTCCCTTTGATGATGATCTTGCCATCCTTGCGGATCTGGATGCTCCCCTTGCCGCACTTGAGGACAACCTCGTCTTCGGCTTCGATCACGATCTGTCGGCCGTCGATCAGTACGTTGCGGGGCTCCTCTGTCTTTTCTCCGGCAATCTCCAGTGAAATCAGTTCCTCAAGCGGGTCTGCCATCAGGCCGATAATGATCGGCTTTCCCGGATCGCCGTTTTCAAAGACCAGCAGCAATTCCCTCCCTCGCTGCCTTGGCCGGGAAAGTTCACTACTGCTGATCCCGACAAGCATCCGGGCAGGATATGGGCCATACCCGTTGTATTCTACGAGAACTTCCCCTTGTGTCCCCGCCCCGGCAATACGGCCGATGCATGGCACCGAAAACGGTGATTCGGTCAAAAACTCTTCACTCTTTTGGAGTTGTTTGAACATAGAACCCCTCAATCTCAATTGCTCAGGATCTTCGATCCTTTCATGATGATGTTGCCCGTTGCATCACTTGATATCTTACTTCCCTTGATGATGATGTTGCCGTTTTTCTTCAGGATAATGCTGGCGTCACCGGCCTGGAGGACAATCTGGTCCGCGGCCTGAATAGTCATTTTTTTGCCAACATCAATCACCATATTCTCGCTGACCTGGGTAGAGCTGTTCTTGCCAACCTGTAGCGACATATCCTTATCCACGTTGGTGTCGCTCTTTTCACCGATCTGTTCAGAACGGTTCTTTCCGACAGACAAATTGGAATTCTCTGCAATCGACGTGGTGCAGTTCTTACCAACGTCTATGCTGGCATTTTCACCGATCGATTCGGTGTGATTTTTTCCAACGCTGATTGTCTTGTTTTCGCCGACGGTCTCGCTCTGATCCTTCTTGACGTCCTTTGTCCGGTTGTTCCCCACCAACAGGGTCTCGTCATGCCCGACCGTCTGGTTTTTGTCGTTCAGAATGGCAATAGTCCACTCCTTCTGGCCATGCAGATAGATCTCCTCGCTCCCCTTCTTGTCCTCGAAGCGTATCTCGTTGAACCCGCCGCTACCCGGTGATGAATCGGACTTTATGGTGCTTTTGGTTTTCTCCCCGGGAAGTGGATACGGCGGCGGATTAGCACCGTGGTAGACCCGTCCGGTAATAATCGGCCGGTCGGGGTCCCCTTCAAGAAAATCAACAATTACCTCCTGACCGATACGCGGGATATGCATGCCACCCCAGCCGCCACCGGCCCAGGCCTGGCTCACCCTGATCCAGCATGAACTCTTATCGTCCTTTTTTCCTTCCCGATCCCAGTGGAACTGCACTTTCACCCGGCCGTGCGTGTCGGGGTAGATCTCCTCACCCGAAGGACCGACGACGATGGCGGTCTGTACACCCTTGACGAACGGCCGGGGGGTCGTGCGAAGCGGCCGGAACGGCACATCATGGGGGACACACTCGAAGCTGTTCCGATACGTGGGCTCCGCATCAGCGCTGTACCCTTCCACCGCTTCATGGGTCACGGAAACCAGCAGGTACTCCTTATTATTAAGATCCCTGCGGTAATGGTCGGTCAGTGTAAAGCGATAACCGCTGGTGAATGCCCGGCAGTTACCGGCTCCGGAGAGCTTCGTAATCTGCGCTTCCTCCTCTTCCATGCGGATTTTTGCCAACCGGTCACCATCAGATTTCTTCCCGTACAAGCCGGGATAGTCGTAAACCTCCCGCTCTCCGGGCCCCAGTGTGGTCTTACTCGGCACGACAGAGGTGAGATCGGTGGCAGGTATCTCGAAATTGTAGTCTGTCAGAGAGTACTTTCCGGCCCGGATCTGCCTGCTCATTTCCAGGGAAGTGATGACATCTTCCTCCAGCCACCCTTCTCCGCTCAGGTGATAGGATGCCGATTTTTGACCCGGGCAGGGCTTGTGTCCAGACGGATCGTCACCGATGACCATCGTGTGCTTGCCGTCTTCGTGCTCAAAAAAATAGGAGATTCCCTCCTCCTCCATGAGCCTTGAGATAAATCCAAAGTCGGTTTCCCGGTACTGCACGCAGTAGTCGCGCTTGACATAGCTTCCCTGCAGTTTCAGGCGATACTCCTTGAAGCCCTGATCCTTGAAAACCTTGTCAATAATATCGGGAGCCGACTTGTTCTGAAAAATGCGTAGATCGGACGTTTTTGTCAGAAGCCAGATCCACGGCACCAGTGTGGCCCGGTAGCATGAAAATTGTGGATCTCCACCCTTGTCACCACCGCCGCGACCTTGTGAAAAACTGGAAATAATTCCGTTAAAATAGCGGACGCTGTCATCAGCCAACTGGCAGGAAACAGTCACGTTCTTCCCGACGATCGCTTCGAAGGAGATATCGTGATTCTCCGAGACCATGGCAAGGTCGAAGTTGAACAGGCGGGATATTTCCTCAGTTCCCCTGAAACCGGTCAGGAGCAGAACATCCTTGCCAAGAGGCGTCTTTACCGAGATGAGTTTTTCATCCTGAGTGTATGCCATGCGTTACCTCTGGTAATTACCACGCCACCCTCGGAAATAAATCTTCAACTGCCTGCTGCCTTCCGAGATTGTGCCCACGGCAGGCGATCCAGTGTAAGTCGTTGCCGGCGTACAGTTGCAGCAGCGCACTCAACTTGGTATCTTGAAGGACCATATGAACCTGACCGCCACCTGTTGCTGCAGCCTGTAAAAACAGCCCGGAAAACTCGGTTGCGGGATGCAGTGTCGTATCCGGACACCCCTGATAAGCCCTGAAAATCTGGTCCGGCCGCTTGGCCCCCTGAGCCTGTTCGATGACGGCGATTGCGTCCGGAACGCCCAGAAAGCGCCCCGCCGGTACATAGACAGAAAGGGTTGTTTCTGCCGGGAGAGTCGTAAAAATGACACCTTCGCCAGCCGTTTGCCATGAACCATGCCCACACAGGTATACAATTGCCATTTCAGCCCCCTTTCGACCCATCGTGGGTCTCTCGTCCTAATTGTCACGATTCCTTGAACACAAACTGTTCCTTCTTGATCGACACCTTTACTTCCCTGACCTGCTCCCCGCGTGCCATCTTTGTCAGCAACTCCCGCGACAGCTCCGGCAGCAGTGTATTAGTCAGTATGTGGTCTACATTTCGTGCGCCGCTTTCCACTTCGGTGCAGCGACCGGCAATTGCCGCGATAAGCCCCTTGTCGTAGACGAAAGAAACGTTTCTGTTTTCACGCATCCGTTTGGCGATGCGATCCAGCTTGAGCTTCACGATCATGTGCATATTCTTATCGGTGATCGGATAATACGGCACCACCTTCAGCCTCCCGAGGAACGCCGGCTTGAACTGTTTCAGCAGCGCGGGCCGCAGCAACTCCGAGAGCGCCTGCCAATCGGGCATATCCTTTTCGTCTCTGCATGCCTTCATGATGGTGTCGGTTCCTAAATTGGTGGTCAGAATGATGACGGTGTTCTTGAAATCGATTCGTCGTCCTTCCCCATCCTCGAGTATTCCCTTGTCAAAGACCTGATAGAAGAGCTCCATCACATCCGGGTGTGCCTTTTCCACCTCGTCCAGCAGGACAACGCTGTAGGGCCTTTTGCGTACCGCCTCGGTGAGAACGCCCCCTTCGCCGTACCCCACATAACCGGGAGGCGAGCCTTTGAGACCTGAGACGGTATGGGCCTCCTGATATTCCGACATGTTGATCGTGATAACGTGATCTTCACCGCCATACATCAGTTCCGCCAGAGCCAGTGCCGTTTCAGTCTTGCCGACGCCGCTGGGGCCGGCAAAAAGAAATACCGCCGTCGGTTTCGATGGGTCCTCGATACCGGCGTGGGCGGTCTGGATCATCCGGGCGACGGCCTGCAGGGCGTGGTCCTGGCCAATGATCCGCTCTCCCAAAAGCCTGTCCATCTTCAGCACGGTGTCAATTTCGTCAACAAGCATCCGGCCGGTCGGGATGCCGGTCCAGCCGGAGATAACCTCGGAAATGATCTGAGGATCGACAGCCACCTGCACCAGCGGTTCTTTCCCCTGGACCATGGTCAGTTCCGCCTCAAGTTTCTTCAGCTCGTCCCGCTTCTGCGCTATGGTTTCGTCGGACGGGTTGATGTCGTGGAGCTCGCCGATCTCTGTTTTTAGTCCAATGATCCGGGTGGCGATATCCATCTCCTGCCGCCAGCGGGCGTCGAGCACATCAAAACGGTCCTGGCACTCCTTCTTCTCGTCGTCAAGGGCAGCGATCCGCTCGCTCCGTTCCTGACCCATAAGCGCTTCCCGTTCCATAATTCTCAATTCACTGTCGATGTCGGCGATCCGGCGGACGACATCCTCAACAGCAGCGGGGCTCGTCGTCAAGCCGATGGCAACCCGGGCGCAGGCGGTGTCGAGAACACTCACCGACTTGTCGGGAAGCTGGCGGGCTGTAATATATCGATGGGAGAGCCGGACCGCATCACGCAGCGCTCCATCGGTGATCATGACCCTGTGATGCTTTTCCAGGAAGGGAGCGATGGCCCGCATCATAACCATGGCCTTTTCCTCGTCCGGCTCTTCCACCTTCACAACCTGAAAGCGCCGGGCAAGGGCGGCATCTTTCTCGAAATATTTCTTGTACTCGGCCCAGGTGGTGGCGGCTATGGTACGCAGTTCACCCCGTGCCAGAGGCGGTTTGAGAAGGTTGGCAGCATCCCCCGATCCGGCAGAGGCCCCCGCACCGATGAGGGTGTGGGCCTCGTCGATAAAGAGGATGATCGGGACCGACGACGACTTCACCTCGTTGATGACCGACTTGAGCCGGTTCTCGAATTCTCCCTTGATCCCCGCCCCGGCCTGTAGAAGCCCAAGATCGAGGGTCCGTATCTCCACATTCCGGAGCGGCGGTGGAACGTCACCCTGCACGATTCTGAGGGCAAACCCTTCAACAACAGCGGTCTTCCCGACTCCGGCTTCGCCGGTCAGGATCGGATTATTCTGACGGCGACGAATAAGGATATCGACCATCTGTCTGATCTCGAAGTCACGCCCCAGCACCGGATCAACCTCCCCTTTTTTAGCCTTCTCGGTCAGGTTGACGGTGAACTGGTCCAGCGCCTTGGTGCCGGCAGCAGGAGGCTTCTCGCCCCCCGCCGCAACGGAGCGTGGAGTACCGCCGGTCTCGGCGTCCTCACGGGAACCGGCCACCAGATCGGTCAGGTTTTTTTCCACGGTTTCCAAGGATATTTTTTTGAACATTTCGGAACTGGCGATGAGCATCCGGGCCATCTCCGCATCGGAGAGAAGCGCCAGCACAATATGGCCGGAGCGTACTGCCGAGGCCTGGTAATCGACGGATGCCACCAACCATGAATCCTGAATCATACGGGGTATTCGGGGAGAGAGAGCAGGTGTTCGGGCGTTACCTCGTTTGAATCCCTCAATGGCACGGGTAAGGTCGGCAACCAGACGCCCTTCGTTGATTTCAAAATGACGGAGTATCCTGCTTAAGTCAGTGTTCTCCATCTCCAGAAGCTTGACTATGAAGTGCTCCGGCTCAACCTCGTAGTTTGTATGGGAAAGACAGAGCCCCGCAGCCGCTTCCAGGGCGCCGCGGCAGGTGGCGTCGAGTTTGCTGATCAGTGACCTCAGGTCGGTTTTGATCATGGTGGTCCTCCTTTTACACATAGTGTCAGCATGCCCTCAACTCCTCAGCCTCAAAAGTAACAAAGGGGTCTTTCAGCACCACCAAACCTGGTGAATTAACCCAGGTGGACCATCCGAGGCGAGGAGAATCAAACTGCTGTTCGCCAAGGACAAAACCGGGTACGTCTTCCCGTTTGAGGTAGGGCCTGATTTCAAACTCGTACTCCGCACCGGCCAGAAAGTTGACAAGTAACACAAGCGGCCTGAGCAGGTCGCCATCCGGCATGAACCGCAGGTATTGGCGGTACGACAGCGGGCCAAGATTAAGACGGAAGCGGGTCTGACTTTCCCAGGCGTTCCGGCCGCAGACGGCGTTTACTCCGATACGGTTGTTGGCAGAGCCGAGCCTCGTCCGATCCTCTTCTTCAATATCTATTTTCCGTTCGATGAACTGTTCCACCGAGGCATGCAGCCCCAGGCAGTGGGTAACTGTCGCTTCGATGGTAGTGGCCGGGCAGACTTGTCGTGACAACTGCCCCCCGAAATAGATGAGGGTGTCGGGTGAAAACCCGACCCTGCCGGAGATTCCTTCCGTGCCGAGACCGATGAGGCTCATGAGATAGGTGGTGCAGCGGTCCCGCGGCTCTGCCAGACAGCGGGCGGCAAAACGGTTTTTCTTCCATCCCAGGTAGAAGAGTGAAATCAGCCGGTGGTGGAATATGTCGAAAAAAGAAGTCAATGCCGTATCCTTTGCGGTCAGGCGCTCCATCGCCAGAGTAGTGAACCAGGATGGCAGGGCGCCGGTGGGTCCCAACAGACCCATAAAGGTAACTATCATTTCTATAGCCCCTCCTTCTTCGCCTTCCCTGACACGCGCAATATCGCTCGGCGGAAAGCCCAGTCCGGGCTTGACCGTGAAACGTACCGGATCCCCGGCGGGAGAGAGCGTTTCCCCCACTTTTCTCCGGGAGTCCAGAAGTTCGATGAGCTGCACTGCCCTGAAAAAGGAGAGCCCGTGAAACTTCTCAAAGAGCAGTTTTTTTAGAGCAGTATTCGGTTGCCGTTTCTCGGTGGCCACTGTGTGAGCCTCTCTTTCTGCTGTAATGTTCGGGCCGTCAACTGTGAAAAGGAGTTTACCGACACGTACTGGCCAAGAAATCGTTCCAGAACGGATGCAAAAAGGTACACCCCGGCCCCGGCAAACTTGTCTTCATCAAATGTAATGGTCGTCTCAACCCCCCGGCAGAAGGAGCGGCCGATCCTCCGTGTCACATGCCGGGACGCAACAGCGACAATGCCGTTTATCTGCTGCCGGGTTGCCGGCGAGTTTTCAAAATCATACAGTTTCAGAATTTCCCGCAGCGCGTCTCCCCCCCCCTCCACCAGAGACAGATAATTGAGGGAAAGATGTGAGATAAGACGCCACTGAAGAGCTCCCCCCTGCGCGCTTCTTCGCACCGGTGTCGGCTTCAGGAGGCAGGATATGCGCGAAACGGGGGCGGCAATCTCCATCTCGAAGTCTCCTTCCCGGGCACCGAACGGCAGACGCGCGGGAAGATCTCGATTGGAACACGTTATGTCAATAGATAGTGTCTCGCTTTCCAGTTCCACATGCCCATAGAGAAGATCACTGAACGAGAGGTAGACATCGGTCCCGTTGTCCCCTTTTCTCCCCGAGGGACGCCGCTGCATATGCCAGAAGGCACCCTCCGTAGAGTCGTCCCCTTCGTCCAGGTGATGGCGAATCGAGTAGAACGGTTTGTACTCGGCCAGCTTTTCGGCAGTAGAAAACGACGCCGCTGCAACTCTATCAATACTGAACACCTCCGTTGCCTCAATCCTTCTCAGGTCGGGGATCAGCAGATATTCTGTTTTCTGCTGTTCCATTCGGATCGGCTCCGCACTCCGTTTGAAGAGGTTGACGACCGGCGTTGCATGGAGGCAGAAGGTTTCCGCACTGACCAGGAGCGTTCCTTTTGCCGGTCGATTCAGATATATCCAGACATCCATGGTATCACCCATGGTGCCCTGCCTGAGGCGGTCTACTCCCGACAGATCGAAGAAAAGGAATTTTTCGGGAAAGCAGAAATATTCAAAGAGCAGAAGGTAGCCCGGAAAAGATTGCGCCGAATAGGGAAGCATCCCCTCGTCCCGGTCAAATCCGACCGACCGGATGGCATCATTGTCGAGTGCAATGATCTTAGGAACTCCGACACCTCCGACCGACTCGCATTCCACGCGGCAGACATTGTTGAAGAGCAGTTCGTACAGATGAAATACGTGCTGCCGCTGGCCATTGAGGTAAAAACGGAGGTCAGTACAGCCGAGTCGGGAGAACGTGCTGCTGTTATAGGCTTTGAGGCGCACGACGAGCGCTTGCTGGGCGTCCCTGACGGCTCTTTGCGGTTCTACCAGCGCCGCTGAAACCACTTCAATGGGCCAGAGGGTCACCGGAGAAGTGGTCGCAAACTGACACGGGATGCCGTCAACCGGCTTGGAGAACAGCGGCGTATCACGCTCGATCAGGTATCCTCCGGCGGGAATATTTCTGACGACCGGGTCAAAGCGCACCACCGAGAGAGACGGAACCGGGTTGGTATAATGGGGGTAAAGGATGTTCAGCAACGACTGGGTCATCTCCGGGAAATCATCATCTATCTTTTGATGGATACGGGCTGAAATGAACGCAAAAGCCTCGATAAGCCGTTCCGTGTGCGGATCCTCGCATTTGTCAGGCTCAAGGAGCAGTCTCCCCGCGATCTTGGGATATTTTTTGGCAAACTCCCGCCCCATTTCGCGGACAAAGGTCAGCTCTCGCTCGTAACAGCTGAGAAATTCGTCGTCCATATCAGATAACTCCTTATCACTTCGCGATAACAAACTCTCCCCGGTTGATGTCCAGATAGGTGTCGAACGTTATCGGTTCAGTAAGCGGATCCGCCACCAGCAGCGCATGTATCCTGAAACGGAGGCTGCGATTGATCGTTTCCGCAGCATCTATGCGGACCGAAACGTTCCTGAGACGCGGTTCAAAAAGGGCAATGGCCCGCTCGATCTCCTGCCTGATCTGGAGACGGACCGACGGACTCCGGGGATTGTGTGCCATGAAATCCTTAAGCCCGTACGTAAACACCGACACATTAACCTGAGCAAATGATTCCGGCACATCAACAATACACCGTCTGGTGTTCAGCAGATTTTCCAGATCCCTGATGACGGAATCGCGGATCTGGTTAACCGTCGCAAAGCGACTCTGGACAGGCTCACGGGAAACACCCGGCTCACGATCGATGAGCCTGTCCAGCAGTGACAGCTGTAGTATTGTTTGTTCGCGCATGACGAAAAGTGCCTACACCTTTTTGTTGGTTTCCAGGTCCCAACCGGCAGCGACCTGGCCGCCGCCACTCCCGTCAGCCCGCTTCTGCTGGCTGTAGGAGATCTCTATTTTACCATAATTAAAAGAGACCTCCTCCAGAGGCAGGGTTTCTCCCCCGTGCGAGGCCCCCCCCGGTCGGTACGAACTGACGATGCAGTTGCTGAGCTTGTACTCCATGTACTTGACCTTGTCTCCGCCGGCACGGCACAGCTCCACCGTTACCATCTTAAGATGTTTACCGGTTGCAGTTGCCTCGAAGATTTTGGGAGACGCCTTGTCGAGGGCTTTTACGATGCTGAAATCGGCGAAGTCGGCCCGCTCTGCACTGGCTCCCCCTGCCGTGCTCGCGGAACCTGATGCACGTTGACTCACACCGTGACTGAAGGAGAGAACCTCTATCCAGTCCTTGTGCTTGTCGTCGGTACTTTCACCCGGGATGCCGTCAATTTTCAAAAATGCGTCGAATGCCATGGTAGTTATCCTCCCGTTTTTTTAGTTTCTAATCTGTTTCAACAGGCACTACTTCTGGGCCGGCGGCGGCAGGTTCGCCACTAACCGCAACGATATGGTCAGTTCGTCCAACTGGAAATGCGGTCGAAGGAATGCAACCGCCCGGTAGGCACCCGGTTTGCCCGGGATATCGGCGACTTCTATCCGCGCCTCCCGCAACGGGTAACGCGCTTTCATCTCCTGACCCGCATCATCATCCAGAAGCACATAATTACTGATCCAGCGATTCAGATACTCTTCCACATTCTTCCTGGTCAGGAAGCTGCCGATCTTGTCCCGCATCATCGACTTCAGGTAGTGGGCAAAGCGGGAGACCGCCAGTATGTACTGAAGCTGTGCCGAAAGCCGCGAGTTGGCATTGGCGGCATCGGTATCGTACACCATCGGCTTGTTGCAGGTCTGGGTGCTGAAGAACGCCGCATAATCGGTGTTCTTGCAGTGAACCAGAGGAATGAAG
This sequence comes from uncultured Geobacteraceae bacterium, assembly GCA_903939115.1. Classification (GTDB taxonomy): domain Bacteria; phylum Desulfobacterota; class Desulfuromonadia; order Geobacterales; family Pseudopelobacteraceae; genus JACRCG01. The sequence goes on along the minus strand of CAJAFV010000080.1, from coordinate 57,708 downwards.
CCAAGATCTGCCAACTCTTTTTCACGCCGGTCGGTGATGGCGATTTCCGTGGGGCATTTGAGGGCGACTTCTCCCTCGTCGGTTTTGAAGGTATGTACCGGCAGTCCCTGCACCAGGCCACCCCCTTCAACCCCCCGGATAGCGGCAGTCCAGCCGTACTTTGCGAAGGCATCGGTAATCCGGACTCCCAACGCATACGCCGCATTGCCCCACAAGTACCTGGCGTGGGTGCTGCCGTCTACGCTCTCCTCGAAATCAAAACTCTCGACCGGAACGGTTGCCTGCCCATACGGAAGCCGCATGAGGATATGCGGCAGGCAGAGCCCCACATACCGTGAATCCTCAGACTCCCGGAAGGACTTCCAGGTGGCATACTCCACACTCTGAAAGATCTTTGCCAGGTCACGGGGATTCCCCAACTCGGTAAAACTCTCCAGGTTGAAAATGGTCGACGAAGCGGCGGAAATAAACGGTGCATGCGCCGCAGCCGCCACCTGGGACATTTTTTGAATGAGTGCCAGATCCTGGGGATGACTGCCGAATTCGTAGTCGCCGATGAGGCAGCCATAGGACGCCCCCCCGAAGGTGCCGAACTCCTCTTCATAGATTTTTTTGAACAGGGCCGACTGGTCAAATTCACTCGCCTTCTCCATATCCTTGAGGAGTTCATTTTTGGTGATATTCAGCGCCCTGATCTTCAGACGATCACCGGTTTCAGTCTGATCCACCAGAAAGGAGAGCCCCCTCCAGGAAGCCTCCAATTTCTGGAAATCTTCATGGTGCATTATCTCGTTGAGCTGGACTGATATCAGCCGGTCGATCTGGGCGATCCGGGCGTTAATCATGAGCTCGGTATCTTTCGAGACAACGATAGCACCCTCCATGATCTGCTTCACGAATTCGCCCAGGATATCCCGCGCATACCCTACCTGGCTCTCGTCCCGGGCCAGGCGTCCCTCCTGGATAATCTGGTCAAGCAGACCCTTCTCCTCGGCGATGGTCGCCGGTTGTACCTCTTGAAGCTGTTCCTTTTCCTGTTCTCCCATAACAACTCACCTCCTTTACTCTGCTGGTGTACCTGCCGAAGCGTCTTTGATTCCTGTCTCCTTGCCAAGCTGTTTAAGGGTATCGGTGCTGGCGATCACCTCCTGCAGGAGTTCATCCAGTTTGTCGTTACCGTCCAGTTTGCCGAGGAGATCGGAAAGACGCCGACGTGCCTCCACCAGTTTCCTCAGCGGTTCCACCTGCCGGGCGACCTGCTCGGGACGGAAGTCATCCAGTGACTTGAAGCGGAGTTCCACAGCGAGTTTGGTATCATCACCTGTCAGCGTGTTGTCCACTTTGAAGGCGACCCTCGGTTTCATCCCCTCCAGAACAGTGTTAAAATTGTCCCGGTCAATCTCGACGAATTTCCTCTCCTTCACCTTGGGCAGCGGCTCGTCAGGCTTGCCCGAAAGGTCGGCAAGAACGCCGGCCACGAAGGGAATTTCTTTCATCTCAATGGCATCGCCGATCTCCACGTCGTAGGTGATTTGGACTCTCGGAGCCCTCACACGGTCGATTTTGTGCTGCAAGCTTTCTTTTTTCGGCATGATATCCTCCTTCCCCCTCTGTAGTTATTCCAATTCTAAATCAAGAGTGATATCAAGGAGCTGAAGACGAACCAACGAAGATAGCGCCTTGATTTAGAATTGGTTGTTACCTCCCGTGTCCTAGCGCCTTGGTTACATCCAAGGTGCAGAGTCTTCTGAACAATTCCTGCGCCTTGGCCAGATCCTCATCCGATGGTTCCCCACACGTGAGGCACTGGTACAGCGCTTCAAGCACCTCTGCTATCCAGAGGGGTGATTCCCATCTTTCCAGATGCAGTTCGTCAATCAGTGCGCTCAGTCCCTCCACGATCGGTCGGGCCAGGTCGTGCCTGTCGGCCTTGATGCAGAGTTTTGCTATCATAAACCGGTAACGGGTGCGTTCCCGGTCTGACGGCATGCTGCAGGAGGCGGTAAGCAGCCGCTCCAGGGCATTCCGTATACTCCCGCCGTCCAGCATGCGCAGAGCTTCTTCCCAGAGTTCATATTCCGTGAGTTCAAAATTCGCGGCCACTGACACTGCTCTGCCCAGTGGTGGTACTTCCGCGAGTGATTGAGGAACAATCGGCGCGGCGAACTTTTCGGAAACCGCAGCAGCTTCACTATTAGCAGCCTGCGGAACGGCCTCCCGATCTGGCAAAGAGTTCTGCCCGGAGGCTGAGGCTTTCTGTTCCCCGTACAGTCTCCCGACCAGACGGGCACACTCTTCCAGAGCCTGGCCAATGTCCGATATACGCGGAGCATCGCGCCCGAACTTTTCGTCCACTCTTTTATCAAGTGCGGCAAAGGCTTCCTGACATGACGCCAGCTGTGCCATCAGGGCTGAGCGCATCTGCCGGGGGGTCTGAACCACCGCTGAATCGAACTGCTCAGCGGTAATTTTTCCTTCTGCAACCAGTTCGTCACGCCGCAGTTTTTTCTTTTCATCGCTATCACCGAACTTGTTCTTCGTATCAGCCTCGTAGCCCACATCCCGGGATTCCTGCCACCTGAACCAGGAATATCCTGAAGTGGTCAGTGCTGCTTGCCTGATGCAGGAGGAAAGACGCTCGTTGAGAAATTCGAAGGGTGCAAGACGGTATTCGATGTCCCCATCTTCCATTTCCGGATAGGCTGTCTCCCAAAAATTTTCGATCAGACCCTGCAAAATGGTGAAACCTACCGCGAGACCCTCAAAATCCTCCAGCACAACAAGTGCCTCGGCGAGCCAGGCAGCGATCTGGAGATCCTTGCTCCGTGTCGTCAGCGCGTCAACGGCTCTGGAGACTACTGCGCCCCAATCCGCAGACTTGGTTTCGTGCTGCCACTCACCCATGGCAAAGTCATCCTCAGCTTTACGGGCCTCCTTGATCTCAGCGTACACCTCTGTATAGCGGAGATCTTCACCGGCTGGGGAATCACCCGGCAACGGCCTCAGAATCGTATCGATATCAATGGCTGTTTTCATGAATCACTCCCATAACGCGATAAAATCACTGACTACAAGAGGACGCCAGTACATTGCCAGGGCGGTGGCATCAAACGTCCCGCCCAGGAAAACAGTATTCGGCAGCCCCTTGCCGCTTACCCTGATCCGGTCGAGCAGATGACTGACACGAATGAGGTGGTCTGACATTCCACCTTCAAGCGCCATATGGAACTCCTGTTCCTGCCGCGGCATCTTTAACCCGGCATCAAGGAGCTCAAACGACGGCGACCGACCGACCTCCTTCATGCCGGCCTCACGTATTGCCCGGTAATCGCGCCAATCTGGTTCAGGAGGTCTCGTAGCAGCCAGTTCCCGCTCCAGCCCGGCAAGATCAGGCGAATTACGGGTACAGATATATTCGATCCTGCTCCAAACCCCTTCGCACGCCCCGGGAATGAGATCCCAGTGTTCTTCCCAGGCAGGTACCAGTCCCGACCCAACTACCAGGAACGGATATTCCCGTCCGATGCTGTCACTGCTGTCTCTCAGCACGCCACATGCAAGTTCGGCGGATGCCGTGCCCCGTGCCCAGAACCGCCAGAAACAAGAGTGCCTCCCTGCTTTCATGGCTCCTTTGACGGCCGAATACCCTTTGTCAACCCAATCAGCCATACCAATTGACAGGGGAAACGTTTGCCCAAGACGGATAAAATCCTTTGCCACCGGATGTTTTCCGCAGGCACACCAGCTCCATTGCTGTTCTGTGAGAGTCAGTCCCAGCATCGCGTGATACTCCCCGGAATTCTTCCCGGCAGGGCTTTGGCCTTGCCCATAACCGCCTGTTGCCCGCTGATCTGGTAATTCACTTTTATGTATTTGATCCCCATACGTTCCAGAGCCTGTTTCTGGGCCGGAAACTCGTGGGGATGAAACACCCGTCTGCCGCCGGGAAAATCCTCCAAAAACGAAGGAAAGGCCTGGGGTCCTGAATACCTCCTGGTGAGAACAACATCTCCGGCCTCTATCTGGAACAAAACATCGGAACAGCTGTCCGCTGACCAGACAAAGGTTTTCTGCACCGGATAGTTCAGGTTTTCGAGAGACTGAGTTCCGCCGGCACACTGAAGCTCAAGTCGGGTACTGTGTGGTTTCACCCTGGCCTCCGGGTTTGAATCAGTCGGAATACCTCTGATAGTCACGCCGGGACTCTGCCTGGGGGCTGCGGCAACCTTGGCCCTGGCTCCCTTACTGAGAAATGAATACAGGACCGGATTAAACTCAACAGTGGCTCCCAGCGCCGTTTTGGCGTAGTAGCCCTTCTGCGCACCCCAGCTAAGAAACGGCTTTGCCGGACCGCTGACGAATTTCCACACCGGCCCCTCCTGCCCCACCAGATACTGCATCACCAGCGGATCGTCTGCCCCTTGGGCCTCCTGCAGAACTTTCTCTTCCCATTGACTCTGGAGCGAACAGGCGGTCTCCTTTCTGACAAATGCCCACAGAAAATCACACTGGCCCTGAATCAAACGCCCGAAGATGTCATCCACTCCACCACCGATACTTGATTTGAGACGAGCTACCGCATCGAACGCTGTATTGAATGGTGACTTTACGGCCGCATCTTCGCCGTAAACCTGCAACGCCAGCTGGAACGCCTGATTCCTGCTTTTCGTTCCCTGGGCTATGCCTCCCAGTGCCGTCTGGTATTCCTGAATCGCCGTGTATGCGGCCGACTGGGAGTCCAAAGATGACGATGCCTGAGTTTTCCGGCCCAGGGTTTCTTCAAGCTTCTCGACAAGCTTTTTACCCTCCTCGGCACTCTTCGCGACCATGGCGCCGGCACTCCCTTTCGTCCTGAGTATCTGGAACTGATATGTCTGCTGCAGCCACAGGGGCATATCACCCTTCCAGACAAGAGGTTCCAGTTCAGCGGTAACCATGCTGATAAAGGCAACATAGGGATCCTGGTCCGAGGACATCTTAGCGACAACCTCCCGCCACTCCTTTTCTCCCTTGAGACGCTCCCTTCCACGTGGGAACTGTGTGGCAAATCCCTGCCACGTTGAAATACAGTTCCCGCGGTACCACTCCTCGAAAGTACCCTTTGATTTACCGAGAAGTTCCGGTTCAGGATGCGCGGAGGTCATTTCTGCCAAAAGCCCGTTGATCATCTCCTTTCCTTTCCGGGTAAAGGCAGGTGCCACGGTTTTTTCATCCTGAAGCGGCAGACTTCCCCCCCAAAAAGATTGAAGTGTGACCGGAGTGACACCACCCGGGCGATTCACCCAGGCAACGAGCCACTGGAGGTTGCCGGACCTGAGCGCCAGCAGATGTTTATACCAGCTCTGCAGCACCGACAGCTCTTTGGTCATCTCGGCGGTATCCGATCTCCAGACCAACGCGCTAATGTAGAGATCTCCGAACTTTTTGGCCGCCTCCGCATCGACGGAATGATCAGCTGCCCGTGTGACGTAGGCCGGAAGCGGCTTTGCCAGCAGAGCTCCGGCGGTTCCCTTATCAAGCCGGGCCTTGATGAGGTTTATCCGTCGCGCCACATGAACAATGTATGGAGCCACTACATCATCGGGAGTGCCGGCAGTGAAGCCGGCCATTGACTCGTTGACACGAGTGTCCAAAGGGACGACAAATCTCCCTTGAAACAGATTGCAGTAGCGTTCCTTCAGTCCCGCCTCAACCTTGCGGCTCTCGTTGAGTCCGAAACGGGGCACCCACCAGTTGCTGTTACAAACTTCCACAGTGCGGATCATCTGCCGGTATCGCTCCAAGGCGCCCAGATCCGCCGTCATATCGCCCGAGAGTGCAAGTGGCCGCGAAAACTCATGGGATGCAGTCCGGATGGTTGCCAGATTCTTAACAAAGGAAAAACTCATGACGCCGGCTGCGGCTATCCCGAGAATTACCCAGGCCGCCAATCCCAGATTCCGGGTTATTGCCTGCCACTCCAATGCTCGCGTTGTGGGGGCAAAAAGTCCCCGATCACGGGGTAACACCGATGCAAAAAAATCGTGCAGAAACAGACCGTTGCTGGTCCCGGGCAGGACATCCCGCTCTCCTATCAGGCCCAGTGCACCGAGAAAGTGGGAGTAGGGAGTGCCCTCCTGCCGACCGCTGCTGAAGTAAATCCCCCTGAGGATTGGCGTTTCCTGAAACGGGTTCTCCTGAAATGAATATCCTGCAAAGGCGGAAAGGCCTTTCTTCAAGCGTTTGAACTCCTCCGGAAAAAGCAGTACGCCGGTTTTCAGCTCTTTTCCCTGGGACTGCTGAAGCAGCAGAAGCCGGATATTGCTCAGTCGCTCGCCGACGCATGAGATCACACGGTCCAAAAAGCCGCTGACATCCCTGGAGAGATCCTGATTAACAACCCCCATTGGCTGTTCCAGGCTCTTTTCCGGCAGCATCTCGGTAAACTGGGTCATCCCCTGCACAAGGTCACACTTGGTAATCAGCAGGTAGACCGGAAATTTTACCCCCAGGACCCGCATCAGTTCATCAATGCGGCGGCGGATTGTGCGACCGTCCTCTTCCACTGTTTCGACCGGGCTGGTAGCGAGCTTGTCGGCCGAAACGGTAACGATGAGACCATGGATCGGCTCCCGCTTTCGGTATTTAACAAGCAGCGAGAGGAACTTCTGCCACTCCTCCTTGTCCCTCCCCTCATCCACCGGGATAGCAAACCGCCCGGCAGTATCAATGACGATCGCCTGCTCAAAAAACCACCAGTCACAATTTCTGGTTCCCGAAACGCCCGAGGTTCTCGTGGCATCCACAAAGGGTGATGAAAGTTTTGCACTGGTTATGGCCGTCGTCTTGCCGGATCCACTCTCACCCATCACCAGGTACCAGGGGAGCACATACAGGGGGTTGCCCTGCTTCTTCAAATGTGAGCGCCGTAGAGTCTCCACCGCCTCCTTCCAGCGGTTCTGAAGATCCATATATTCATCACGCTCTTTACCCTGCAGTTTTTTAAGGTGGGACTCATCTTCCGCAATCACCTGTTGTACGAATCTTTGTTCCTTGCGCCGCAACCAGATTTTTTTAAGGAAAAACCCGCCAAAACAGCAGCCCGTCAAGCACAGCAACATAATACCGCCAACCCACCAGGGCCAGTCGAGCAACAGAACAAGCCCCATAATCAGCAACAGAACAAGCACGGCCGCCATCACCAGAAGAACATATTTCAGGAGCTTTTTCATATCAGGCCACCGTCCTCAAAAAATTCTCCGCAATGCCGCCAAGAGCGAATCGGTAAATGAGGTAGAGAATACCAAGTAAAGCGACAGGTCCGACAAGAGCAACAATGACAGGAACTGAGAATCGGAACGTGCGCTTCGGGGGAGCAATTCCCACCACGCCCGCAGGATATCCTTCGGGAAAAAGCTCCACCCGTTCCAGCGACAGGGACGCGACTGAACTCCCCATGAGAAGTTTGAGATTCGATACCGTGAGCTGATCCAGCAGATATTCGTCTCCTGGATGAATGAAGCGTCCTTTGAATCCCAAAGCGAGACAGACGTAAAAGACCTCACGCACCTGCGACTGGTGAAATCCGAGGGAATTCAGCTTCTCAAAAGCCTCCTCCCCTGCCTCGACGGTATTGTAGAAAATCCGCTGGAGCTGCTCACGCTGCCACATGTTTTTCTGGCCCCAGCCTGAGCTCAGAACGACCTCGTCCACCCAGGCACAGACCATGAAACGGGCCAGGTCATAATCATCTCTGGAGAATCCCCCTTCCCTCATGCACGTCTCACTTTCGGAAAGAAAACGGAGCACGTCAGCCCTGACCTGTTCATAGGGTTGCTGCCTGGATTCCGCATTTTTCCTGAAGTAGCACACGTAAACGATCAGGTGTATGAAACAATCTATGAGATGCATGCCTGTCTCCTGATCCTGAGCAATCAAGATCTGCCCACCACCATTAATTCAATTTCCAGATCCTCCGGCGCATTGTCCCAATAGAGGGCCATATTTTTCCCCTTTTCAACCAGAGCCCACTGCTCATGATGTGTGTCCACAGCAAAGTAGACACAGTTCGCCCGACGCGGCAGTTCCTGGGGAGGTATCGGCAGGTGTTCGAGATTAATCCCCGGCAGAGCCCTTGCTATCAGGATGGGAAGGTGTTCGCGGGAACTGAACTTGGCCACATTAGCCACATAATCGATCACCAGCTTCGGATCCTCGTCCGTTCTCATAACCAGATAGCAGCGATTCTTTGCCTCGAAAACGACCGACTTCAGCTCCGCAGAGAAATAGGTGCCATCGTAGACGAGTTCTAGTACATATTCAGGACCCGCAGTAATCTCATCAAGAAGTCGCGCAATGAGCATCTGTGCCGCCCGGAAACATTCCCACAGGTTAGAGTGGTCGTAACCGGGAAGCAGCCTTTCACCACTCCCGAACACTTCGCCCATCACGGTGATGGTCTCGGAGAACGAGGTGAATTCTCCGATGAGTTGACGCAGGCATCCATACAGAGTCCACGGGTGAACCTGCCGCGTCTCGGTGAGATGAAACAGGAGCGGGATATAGCGATTCAGGGAGCGCACGGCCAGGAGGTAGACCATATCCCGTGAACCGAATTCTGACGTCTGGATACCACGCTGCCTCTTGAACTCCTCCAACTGGCGCCCTCGGGAAGCGATCAGATCCCGGATCTCCTTGACAATACTGAACAGCGTTTCCGAGCTCGATATGGTGAGGCACGGCGGAACAAAATGCCGGGACAGGACGATCTCTTCGCCGTCACGCTCGAGTTGGGCAACCGGGATTAACAGGTATTCTCCAATCGAGTCGATTTCGGTCTGCCAGAATATTTTGACAACCACCGTAAGCCGGCTGATCTCCCCTTTCGCCCCGCCCGCATGAAGATCCGGGCACTCCTCGGTATCGGCACGCGTCAGATACCGTGTACTTATTCCTGAAATTGACTCTATTTTGTTGACGACCGTAACGTTTTCACCCTCATCGTTCCATTTTTTGATTCCCGCAAAGATAGTAAACGGCTTGCCACCCTCTACCCAGGCATCATCGAACTTGCGGGATTCGGTAACCGCGTTGCCCGGCAGATTCACAAGCGTGCCATCAGAAAACACGAACTCTCCGGAGTTGATGCAGAAAGTCCTGGCACCCAGCGCTGCTTTCTGGATCACCATCGTTCCAACCCCCCAGAGGCAGGGCGATACGAAATCGTATAAAGGCGCCAGAAGAGACGCTCCATGTCGGTCGGCCAGCTGGAAATGCTGCGGCTGAATGAACAGCCCCTGATGCCAGAAAAGTGGTTTCGCGGTATCCATTAGCGCACCCGTATATCCTGAATTTCTCTTGGACCTACTACCAGATCAATGACGATTTTGCCCGGCCCCACCTTGTCAATCGGCAGCAGACGTATGGCACTGTTTTTTTTGAGGTCGTAATACCCTGCCACTATCCCCAGGTACTTGGCCCCCTCCGCCCGGTCCCTCACATCAATGATATCTTCACCGGGCTGGACGATTTGTCTTTTGGCAAAAGCAACACTCCCGTCGAAACGTCCGCACTCCATCAGCTTGTAAATCCCGTCACGTTCATCGGAAAGCTGGTTGAACATGTTAGGCTCCTTCAGTTCAAACATGCAGAGCACCAGTGAGTGGGGACGTTCCTGATACAGATTAAGACGCGGGTTGCTCTTTATGTTCACGGTCAGGGCGTTTTTTTCGTAACGGGGTTCGTACGTCGATTTGGTTTCGGAGCCGGACTTCGACTTCGACCATGGCATCATGCTGCATGAGGAGCAGAAAAAGATCAGACAGGTCACCGCAATTGTTTTTACAGACAGGCACATAACATCCCCCTTACAGATGCTTCATATGTGGTATGATCGCTGGCAGAGTTTCTCGAATTCCCTCAAAAGTCTCTCGTTAAAATGTCCCGATTCAATCCACCGCGTAAGCACCTCGTGTTTCTCGCTGTAGCTATCAAATAACTCTGCCTTCCGCATCGGTCCGAACCTGAACCCCGGCTTCAACGATGCTTCAATGGCCTCCGGGTCAAGCTCCCTCAGCATCGCGGTTACGATATTTCTGGCAGCCAGCTGGAATGAGGTGTGAGCCACCAGGAACGCCTCCTGAATCTTATCGAGATATTCCTTGACGGAAGACGTTCCCTCCACCCTTTCAATCTGGGCCCCGATAACCTGACGGATAGTCTCAAGTTCACTCCCCTGACCCAAAAGTGACGTCTGGATAACCGTATTTATCCGGTTCAATGTGTCAAATATCGTTGTAAAGGCTTCAACGAACTTTTGTGTCATCTCGTCCGTCGACAATCCTTCGGCCGACAGCTTCTTTCCAAGAAGAAGAGATAAAAATCTGGCGGCTTCGTCGGAGTCCACGCTCGCCTCTTTCCTCTCTTCGTGCATGTAGGAGGCGAAATGTACGATAAGTTCCTCAACCCGCCGGAGGCGTTCGCTAGACGACAAGCTGCCTAACTCCTGCAACAGCAGGGCCTCAATCGAAGCCTCCAAATCAGCCCGTTCTCTGACGACAAGATCCAGTATGAGTTCTTCAAGTCTGTCCACGCCGACTCCATCGTTCATGTATTTAACGGATTCCCCTCCGCTTCAGCCGTTCCTGCTTTGGCGGAAGTATAATTGTTTCGTCGAGATCATCTTCACTACCCGGCGTAATAATCACCGTTTCTGGGACCTCATCAAGCGACCACTCTGCTGCAGCTGTCTTCTTTCCAAATACCACGGGTGTCAGAATAACCGTTTCCGTCAGCTCATCTTCAACCGGAAGCGACTGTTGGACTGTTTCAGAATCTGCAGGGAGAATTACGGTGTCCATTTCTTCAAAGGGCGTTACACGTTTCAGCCAGACCTCTTCATCACAACCTGACTGTTGCCATTTACGGTGTATTTTCGTAAGGATGCGGCTAACATCCAGGCACAGCACTCCCTTCTCCTCTTTGTCGACATCTGTTTCACTTGAAGTATTCATGGTCATCGACTCTCGCGATGCTTCGATAATCCCTCATGCCAAGCTGACATTAGAATCTCTTCTTCAGCTTCGCCCAGAGCCCTTCGGCCTCTCCGGTTTCGGTATCATGCTTTTCCTGAACGCCACTATTTCCTGTCGCTGCCTCAACACGCGTCATCCCAACCGGCTCTTCAGCCTCGGCAAAACGCCCTTCACCGAGAAAACAGAGCGCAGGCCCGCGAGACGCCAAAGAGACGAGATCATTGCTATGCAGCTGGGCCTGAAAAGGGATCGGACCGTTGTTTACCCGAATCATGCCTTGTCCTGTAAGGTCCTTTATCCAGTATTGACCGTTTGCAAAGAATATTTGTGCGTGCTGGCCAAGAATGGAGGGATGAATGATGACAAAATCAGATGTGGGACTGCAGCCGATAGTGACCGGTAATTCGCGGTACGATCGAAGAGACGGACCGAACTGGATGACTAGAGGAGCATTGATCTTTTCGGTCGGAAGATCTTCCGGAAACTTTGAAACCGGTTGCTGAGAAAGAGACGGCATGCCCTGCGAAGCCAGATATGATGGGGAAGGAGGTGGAGGTGATTTATCACTCCGCACCGACTGAAAATGATCGGGCTGTGAGGATCTATCCAGTACGATCTCCTCCCGGAGCACCTCCTGTTCTTCGTGAGTGGTTGCCGCATGTGGCGCAGCATCCTGCGACTTAACCACTTTGGTAATAAAGCTTACTTTCGGTCCTCCTTCGGAGAACTCCAGTACGTCTCCATCCTTGAGATAGGCCTCGGTAACCTTTTTGCCGTTAAGGTACGTGCCGTTAGTACTATGATCGACCAGCTTGAACTGGTTGCCTTCACGGGCAATTTCAGCATGTTTTCGGGAGACGCTGTTGCGGTTATCTGAGGGAAAGCGGACGGCACAGGAAGGGTGGCGTCCGATTGAGACACATTCTTCGGAAAACTCCTGAATGGCCCCCTTCATTGGCCCATGAATGTGGATAAGCATCATAGCTATTGATGGCTGTACCTTCATATCATGACATCCTTAAAACAATTTTTTTTTATTATATTAAACTCACCAATACTTTAATTATAGACAATGTTTATATGTTGTCAATCAAGCAAGAGGAAATTATTTTTCACCTTTTTTCTATCTTCCAGTGCGGTCTGAAAAAAAATGACGGGATCAAAATAACTAGATCCTGCTTGTCGCCCTTGTTTTCTTTACATGAACATTATTCTCATATACCGTGTCGCACCAAGATGATGGCGCAGATTGCAGTCAGCACCGTGCCAAAAATAGCCCGAGGTGGATGAATTCCCTTGAAAAACCTGGGACTCAGGTGGGTGTAAACTTCTGAAAAATGGCATAAAAACAGGCCATAGACAAAAAACATCTGGTGGCCCTTCACTAAAGCTATTGAATATTCTTGACCGCACGTATCTTTAAATTATAATCTGTTTCGCATGAATACACCAATTGGCATTGTAAGGGTGCTATGGTGTCGTCTTAAATGATATTCAATAAATACACCCGGGGAAATAATCCCAAAAAAAAGGAGAAAAACATGACAAAAGCAGAATTTGTAGCGGCAGTGGCAGAGGAACTGGATGTACCTAAAAATGTAGCAGCAGAAACAGTGGCCGCCTTTATAAAAGTGACAACTGAACTTTTGAAAGCTGGCGATAAGATCACATTTCCGGGCTTTGGTACATTCGCTGTTTCGGCAAGGGCCGCAAGAATAGGCCGCAACCCACAGACAGGGGCAGAACTTAAAATTGCTGCATCAAAGAGTGGAAAATTCACTGCTGGTAAAGATTTGAAAGGGCTGTAAGGACGGAAGTCCCTTCTATTATAAAAAAGTGGGGGCTTTCACGCAGTTAAACCTTGCTACTTTGAAAGCCGACCTCCATTTGGGGGGTCGGCTTTTTGAGTGATACAGCACGTGAGGAAGTAATATACGCTCTCTACGTTCACAAAGGTGGAACATAGATATAATAGTGGCATATTCAATCTATAAAGCGCACGCTGAAATTATTATCAGGCAGGCGAAAGGACAGCTAAATGGGATCAAGTGGCATCACTTATGCTTATACCATTGACAATGAGGACAAGATTATCAGCGTCAGTGATAACTGGCAGTTATTCGCAGAGGAGAATCAAGCAGCAGAAACTCTTCTGCCTCACATGATTGAAAACAAACCCATATGGCAATTTATTGAAGGCCCTGAAGCCACTCACTTATACGCAAACATTCTGAAAAACATCAGAGAGCATAACAAGTCAGTGACAATACCGTTTCGATGTGATTCGCCTGATAAACGTAGATACCTTAAACTGACAATTTCACCAATCCAGCATAATAGTATTGAGTTTGTAAGCCATTTGATCCGTGAAGAGACAAGAGATACTGTGGATTTTTTGAAGTTTGATCTTCCAAGGTCAAACGAGATGATTACAATGTGCTGTATGTGCAACAAAGTTAAACTAGCTGAAAATTTTTGGGTAGAAGTAGAAGGTGCTATTGTTTCTTTGAAATTATTTGAATTGAATACGCTACCGAAAATAAGTCATGGTCTCTGTAATGAGTGCTATGTTATCGGGATGGCGGAATTGCAGAATTAGTTTCAAGGCTGCTTGACCACTTTTCACTCACGATGACCGCTTTATAATTCTCAACCATGGAGATCTTTTAAAAGATGATCGAAGATACCCTTCGCCCCTGTACTGAATCTGACGCAAGCCCCAACGCGCTCCTTGAACTGGCGCAGATGCGTATGCCGTATGGAGCACATAAAGGAAAGTTATTGATCGACCTTCCGGAGCACTATGTTGTATGGCTGGCAGGAGAAGGTTTTCCTGACGGAAAACTCGGAGATATGTTGCGAGCGGTTTACGATATAAAAGTCAACAGCCTCGAATATCTATTTGAGCCGCTTCGTGAGAAGAGACGATCAAAATAATAAGAACCGGCCAATACACGGCCTGACGACATTGAGTTACTAAACGACTTCTTGGAGTCACCGTCTTCAGATACAATGATCATTTGCTCCCGATGCCACTGTCACATCTCCCCAAACTCCTCCACCATCATTCTTGCGACATCCTTCATCTTGTGAGTTGCCTGCCAACCAAGGAGACGTGCCGACTTTTCAGGATTGGCTCTGCTGACCATTATTCCCGATGGGCGGAGCAGTGACGCATCGCTTTCCACATGATCACGCCAGTCAAGCTTTTTTTGTCATACATTACTCTCCCGATTGACGGCTTTCCAAAAACCACCGGTATGCCCCGGCAATCCCATCCCGCAACGCAACCGTATGCTGCCATCCCAGTGCATGGATTCGCGAGGAATCGGCTAGTTTTCGCGGTGTGCCGTCAGGCTTATCCCTGTCAAAAACCAGTGAACCGGTAAAGCCGACGACATCCTGTACCAGCAGAGCCAGATCATGAATGCTGATTTCCTGACCGGAGCCGACATTAATAAGAGCCGGCGCGCCGGAATCATTCAGCAGCGCATCATAGCGGCTGTCGTCGAGGTTCATCAAAAACAGGCACGCCGCTGCCAGATCGTCAACCTGTAGAAATTCACGCAGCGGCGTGCCGGTTCCCCAGATTGTTACAGAAGCGTCGCCACGCTGCTTTGCTTCATGAAACTTGCGGATCATGGCGGGGAGAACGTGCGATTTTTCGAGATCAAAATTATCGTTGGGGCCATACAGGTTATTCGGCATGGCAGAGAGGTATTTTGTGCCGTACTGTTGATTGTAGGAGCGGCACTGGCAGATTCCGGCGATTTTTGCGATGGCGTAGGCGTCGTTGGTCGGCTCGAGCGGACCGGTCAGCAGGTATTCCTCTTTCATCGGCTGAGGAGCGAATTTTGGGTAAATACAGGTGCTGCCGAGAAACAGAAGGCGTGTGACACCATTCACCCAGGCGCTGTGAATGATGTTGTTCTGTATCATCAGATTATCATGAATAAACTCGCCCTTATAGCTGCTGTTGGCGATGATGCCCCCCACCCGTGCGGCAGCAAGAAACACGTATTCCGGTTGCTGCTTACAAAAAAAATCCCCTACCGCCTGTTGGCAGCAGAGATCAAGTTCGACGCGCGACCGGAGCAGCAGATTGGTATACCCCTGGTCCTGAAGCACTCTCACAATAGCCGAACCGACCATGCCAAGATGACCGGCAACAAAAATTTTCGCAGTTCTTTTCATCGAATCAGTTTTCTCCATTTTCAGTAGTGCGCAACATGCAGGAGCAGCGCTCTGCCTCACAACCCTGAGCGGTCGTACGGCTGTAGCGGATAACAGTCACCTTCTCCAGCGTGATCATACCGCCGCCCATCATCGCATCAATTCTCGGCATAACGGCATTGATCTTTTCCGGGCAATCAACAACCTCAACAACAAGCGGCAGCTTGGCGGAAAGATCCAGCAACTTCTGTGTATGCATGACCCGGTTGGCACCAAACCCGCAAACGCCGCGCAGCACAGTCGCACCGGCAAAACCGTCGTGCCTCAGCAGTTCCATCAGCGCTTCATAGAGCGGTTTATGCTCGTAACGGTCGCCTTCACCGATAAAAATCCGCATCAGAACCTGTTCACCGGTCATTTTATTCATCCCTCATCCCTCATCCTTATTTTATCCCAGCGTTCGTACAGTGACAATCCCGAGCCACGTAAAGAGCAGACAGACGGCTACACTGGCAATAATATTGGCAAAAGCCGTCAAAAAGCGGCCATCCTCAAGCAGCGAAAACGTTTCGTAACTAAACGTTGAGAACGTCGTTAAGCCGCCAAGAAAGCCGACAGTCAGGCCCAGGCGCAACGTATCGGAGATGAGTGTACTGCGCATACCGATTTCCATGATCAACCCGATCAGGTACGCCCCGATGATATTGACGGCAAAAGTCCCAAAAGGAAAAGCCCGTCCCAGGAGACTGTATACCCATCCGGACAGATAAAAGCGGGCAAGGCCGCCACCCGCACAGAACAGAGCTATTGCAACAGCGGTTTTCATGGACGAGACTTCATGTGACTAGAGATCCTCGCCGGTGGTCGTCAGTACCAGTTTGCCATGCTTGACACCTTTGACACTGATCAGCTCATTGGCAATCTGTTTGACAACCAGGACCGTGCCGCGAATAACCAGTACTTCAAGACAGTTATGGGCATCAAGATGTACATGCAGCGCGGAAATTATCTGATCATGATGAGCGTGCTGGTGATCGGTCAATTTATCGGCAAGATCACGCACGTGATGGTTGTAGACCAGCGTCACCGTGCCAACAGCCTCCTGAGCCTCAGCACCGCACCGTTCTTCAACGAGCGACGCCCGGATCAGGTCACGGATGGCCTCGGAACGATTCATATAACTCTTCTGCTCTATCAGTTGATCAAAGTTCTGCAGAAGCTTTTCATCCAGCGAAATACCAAACCGTACCGTTTGTCCCACGCTCTCTCCTCCTTAAAAACATCAGATCGCCGGCATCCTAGCCGATTTCAGCGTAAATGTCACTAACCTGAGTAAATCTACTTTTTCGTGTGATTTAATTTATATTTGTGTTACAGATTTCGCTGTATTGAAAGGAAAGCCAGATGATATCTATCAATGCCGCGGTCATCGATTTAAAACGCCTTGAACTGCTGGCTGACGGCGATACGCCAATCCATGCGCTTGATGCACGCGCTAAAGTGCTGGTGACATTCGTATTCATTATTTCTGTTGTTTCGTGTAGCAGATATGAACTTGCCCGCCTGATACCGTTCTTTATCTTCCCGGCGGTTATCATTGCGCTCGCTAACCTGCCGACGCTCTTTCTTGCCGGTAAAATTACGCTTGTCTGTTCCTTTGTGGTGATTGTTGGATTTTTCAATCCTTTTTTTGACCACACCGAACTATATCAAATTGGGCACATCACCGTCACTGGCGGCTGGATATCACTTATTTCACTTTTCATCCGCTCACTTCTTACAGTCGGCGCGACGTTCATCCTGATAGGAACAACCGGATTCACCGCCGTCTGCCAGGCTCTTGAGCGTCTCGGCATACCGCAGCTTTTCACGACACAACTGCTGTTCCTGCATCGTTATATTTTTGTGCTCGCCGATGAAACCGGCAGGGCCTCTCGGGCTCGTGAGCTCCGTTCGTGCGGTAAAAAGGGGTTGGGGGTTGTCAGTTTCAGTTCGCTAGTGGGGCACCTGCTGCTCCGCACCTGGCAGCAGGCGGCACGGATTCATACCGCAATGCTGGCGCGCGGTTTCGCCGGACATTTTCATGCGCGCCGTCAACCCAGCTTCGGAATGGTCGAACTCTGCTATCTGCTCAGCTGGTCATCACTCTTTATTGCTCTGCGTTTGTTTGATATTTCAGAAACTATCGGAAAAGTGGTTACCGGAATCTTCCCATGAGTCATCACATCGTTGAGGTTATACATCTCCGGCACATATATCCTGACGGCACTATCGCCATCAAGGATGTCTCCTTTCGCATCACGCATGGAGAATCAGTCGCAATCATCGGTGCCAACGGTGCCGGAAAATCAACACTTCTACAACACCTGAATGGCTGCCTCGAAGCAACCTCAGGTCAGATCAGGATCGGTGACATGCCACTGACGAAAGCGACACTGCCCGATATCCGCCGTACGGTCGGCATGGTTTTTCAAAATCCTGATGACCAGCTCTTCATGCCGACCGTTTTCGACGATGTTGCTTTTGGTCCATTAAACCTCGGCCTGGTCGGGGCGGATGTTGAGAAAAGAGTTACGGAGGCACTCATTCAGGTCGGCGCCGACCACCTGCGAGCAAAACCGCCATACCACCTCTCCGGCGGAGAAAAGAAGAGAGTTGCCATTGCCACTGTACTGGCTATGACGCCGGATATTCTGGTTCTGGATGAACCGACCAACGGACTTGATCCATACGCACGGCGTCAGATCATGTCACTCTTGCAGGAATTTCACCACACGAAGATTTTCACTACTCACGACCTCGACATGGTGCTGGAACTCTGTCAGAGGACTATTATTCTGCATGAAGGGGAGATAAGGGCCGATGGGCCAACTGGCGAGATATTTCGGAATGACGATCTGCTCACGGCCTGCCGGCTTGAAAAGCCGCTTGCGATGCAGGGATGTCCGCTCTGCAGCAGAGAAGCAGATACGACGAAGCCCTGACAGCAGCGCTGTGCAGGGCTTCGTAGAACGTCTATTCCAATTTCAGATCAAAGAGGCCATCAAGGCGGTGAGGATCGAGGCGACGAAGGCATACACACGGTATGCTGAGGAGCCGAAGACGAGCCAACGCAGATGGGGCTTTGATATGGAATTGGAATTACTTTAAATAACCAAATTTCTTCATCCGGTAACGAAAGGCATCAATCCCCAGACTCAGCTTTTTAGCAGCCTTTGACTGGTTCCATTCCGTTACCTCAAGCGCCTGCCTGATAAGCTCTCTTTCAACTTCTTCAATATCGATACCCTCTGGCGGCAAGCGGAACGACGATGCCGGCGCTCCTGATGGCGCAGAGGTTTTAGCAACAATTTCCAGCGGCAGATTTTCGAGCAGCAACGTATCATCATTGCCAAGTATTATTGCCCGTTCAATGACGTTTTTCAGCTCTCTGATGTTGCCGGGCCAGCTGTACTCCGTCAACATACGTTGTGCCATTCCGGCAATACCTTGAACTTTCTTATTGAAGTCGCGATTGAACAGACCAATAAAATGGGTCGCAAGCGGTATGATATCCTCTTTACGCTCACGCAGTGACGGAAGCATGATCGGAATTACCTGCAACCGATAATAAAGGTCATTACGGAATGATTTTTCTTCTATTGATTTGTGGAGATCTTTGTTTGTTGCGGAGATAATTCTGACATCCACCGTAAAAACTCGCCCCCCCCCTATTCTCCTGAATGAACGGTCTTCAAGGAAACGCAGTAGTTTAGCCTGCATCCCCATTTCCATGTCCCCTATTTCGTCCAAAAAGACAGTCCCGCCATCGGCTAACTCAAACAGTCCTTTTTTGTTGGCTTTAGCATCGGTGAAGGCACCCTTCTCATGCCCGAACAGTTCACTCTCCAGCAGAGTGGCCGGCACAGCGGCGCAGTTAATGGCAATAAAAGGTTTCTCGGCACGATTTGAACTGTAGTGTATCCATTTTGCAACCAGTTCCTTGCCGGTGCCTGATTCCCCCTGCACCAGAACCGTTGAAGCGTCACTACGGGCAACCTTATCGAGTACTTCCAGCAGGGACTGGACCTGGCGACTCTCGCCGATAATATTTGGCGGACCGTTTTTCTTTGTTTCCGTCCGCAACCGAACAACTTCCTGTTTAAGGTCTGAAGAATCCAGCGCCTTTCTGACAACTATCGCCAGCTCTTCAAGATTGAACGGCTTGCTGACATAGTCGTAGGCACCAAGTCGCATCGCTCTGACGGCGTTTTCAAGGCCGCTATTGGCTGTAACCATGATGACAATGATGTCTTCGTCATGGTCTTTTATTTTTTCCAGTACATCAATACCGCTAATCCCGGGAAGCTGTATATCAAGCAAAACCAGATCAGGCTGTTCCTCGCGGACAAGACGCAAAGCGTCTTCGCCGGTTCCTGCTGTGACGACCTCGTACCCCTGCTTTTTAAGATTTTGTTCAAGAGACCAGCGGATGAGATGCTCGTCATCTACTACCAATATTTTGTTTTGTTTCATACTGTTACCTCACTTACGTCAGTTGATCTAGGGTGGCCGGTCGGCAGTTCAATGGTAAAAATCGTGCCGGTCGTATCACTGCTGCTTACATGAATTTCACCTTTGTGTAGCTTTACAAGCTTGCTGCAGATCGGCAACCCCAAACCGGTCCCCTGGGCTTTAGTGGTGTAGAATGGCGTAAATATTTTTTCAAGTATCTGGGCGGGAATGCCTGTTCCGGTATCTGATATATCAACACTTACGTATTGAACGTTGTTCCGGAGAACTAATGACGAGGTAATCCCAAGAATACCGCCACTCGGCATCGCTTGATACGCGTTCAGAAAAATATTCAGAAACACCTGCTGCATCTGTTTACCATCGGCATACACCGGAGGCAGATCGGATTGATACTCTATATGCCTTTCAATGTGAGCGCCACCGCGATGCTGTGAAGCGAATTTAAGTGTTGTTGCCAGAATTGAGTTTATGTCCACCCACGTGAGCTCAGGAAGAGACGGCTTCCCAAAAAAGAGCAGGTCGTTTACGGTCTTGTCAAGCCTCTTGACCTGATCAACAACCTCACCCAGAATGGCACCACGGGGGTCATCCGCAGCCATATCGTCTTTTATAATTGTAACTGCAGCCGAGATTCCTGCAAGCGGATTTTTTATTTCATGGGCAATGCCGGCAGCCATCTCACCGATTGAAGCCAAACGGTCAGCCCGCTCCAACTGCTGAAAATGCAACTGTTCCAGCTCTTTCTGAGCCAGGTCAAGACGGTCTACCATTGAGTTGAAGCCCTCAATCAGGTGGCCTATCTCGTCTTTTCCTTCATAGGCAATCCGAACGGCAAAATCACCTTTTTCAACCTTCAGCATTGAATTAACCAGATTGTCGAGCGGATTTTTAACAAAGCGCAGCAGAATAAAAGATATGGCGATTGCCAAAAACAGTGTGATTGTGATTGAGGAAATCACGAATATCCGTGAAGCATCAAGCATCTGCGCTTTTGTGCTGTCCAAAGAATAGTTGACATTAAGTACCCCGATCACTCGGGTCTTACTTCCATGGCAGGCTTGACAGGTAACTTCATTATAGATCGGCTTAACCATCGACAGCACTTCACCACGCGAGGGGATCTCAAATATGCCGTAGTTTTTTGGACTCAGAAATATTTTGTAATCATCAGGACTGATAGAAGTGCCTACTTCGCTCGCTATAGAGGAGCGGAGTATAACCCCCTGCGGATGAAAAATGCGCACTCCAACCAACTGATTATGCTGTCCAACCATCGACAAAACTGAGCCGACATCCTGGACATTGCCGAGGTGCATGGTGTTAAAAATACTACTTTCCACCGTATGCAAAAGCAGCTCAGCATTCTCACGAGCCGTATTAATAAGAGTTTCCTGCTGATGCCGGATATTGAATATTGTGTAAATAAAAATACCCGCGACAAGCAGGGAAATGGTCGTTGCAATTACGCGTGTTGTAAGGCTACGGAACATACACGGCACCCTTGGCGGTCGTCTGACAATGCATGCAGGAGGTACTTATCGCGGGAACCAGCGGCCATGAGGATCGTTTCATCAAGACTCATTCTCAGTCAAAGGGGCATTAACTGAAAAGGCTTTTTCATCAAAATCACCCGCTTTCAGTCGGCGCATCATGTCTTTATGCTGTTCTTTCATTAATTCTTCCACGACTACTTCTAATTTATCCATCTTCAAAATATCGGAATAGTTTATTTTTTTCGAGCTGACAATCATACCGCCTCGATAGAGCAGCGTAATTACATGCGGATTGGCAACGCCACTGTCTTCCGTCTGGACGTGAAAAACTTCACCTTTATACATCACATTGTGATTATATCCAAGAACCATTGAAGTACCTTATTTTTCGACTGCTATCGGCGCAGAGCTTTCCAGAGAGTAGTCCGGGACCAAGGGCTCTGAAATATCGAGATGGCGCAAAATTCCGGTTTTGTTGCCATCAATTTCTATTTTAACTTTTTGTATCTGCGGGAAATTAACTGCGGCGGTATTTACAACAGAATAGACCGCAAGCATTTCAGCCGCACTTCCGGACGGCATCGCTTCGAAAAAGAGGTGATTAAACTCGATCGTCGCCTGCCCCCCTTCAATACGCACGGAAGAAACAATTACTCCATCCGGCACAGTTTCCACAAGATCACCGACCGGGCCATTCAGCAGCTCATCAATAACGCTCTTCAGGCAGGCTGTGTCATTGTCGCATGGCTCGAGCTCACGTGTTTCACGGGCCAGGCGTGTTCCATCCGTTGAAAAAAACAGAGTAACCGAGCGAATATTTTCTGTACTCAGTTGAGGTGGGGCCACCAGAATCTCGTGACTGGACCGATATTTTTGCCAGATCATGATACTGAAAAACAGGACAAAAACAATAAATGGGACCAGCATATTGATGGTTATTTTTTTGCGACGGTTCAGTGGCATCAGACTATTCCCATTTCTTCATCAAGACTTACCTGAAAAACATCGCCTAATTTCCCCCCGAGAAACCGGTTGCCAACCCTGACAAAACCGGCCGGAATGTCAGTAACAAAATAGTTATGGTTACCTTTTTCTGCCGGTGGACGAAGCAGTATTTTCTCCGCCAGTATTGCAGCCACTGTCCGGGCCGTTTCCTCTGCCGAGTCGACCAGCATCACATCAGGCCCCATAACCTCCGCTATCAGAGGTTTTAAGAGCGGATAGTGGGTGCAGCCAAGCACCAATGTATCAACCTCTGATTCCTTCAGCTCCTGGAGATACGTCTGTGCCGTCAGCCGTGCCACCTGATTATCGGTCCACCCCTCCTCTGCCAATGGGACAAACAGAGGGCAGGCGCGGGTAAGTACCTCGGCCTCCGGTTTCAGGCGCTTGATCTCCCTGGTATAGGCACTGCTGCGGATTGTACCGGCAGTCCCGATAACACCGATTCTCCCGGAGCGCGTTACCATGGCCGCCCGACGAGCCCCCGGCTCAATCACCCCGACAACCGGGATCGTCAGCAACCGTTTGAGCGTGGGTAATGCAACGGCTGAGGCGGTATTACAGGCAACAACCAGCAGCTTGATATCACGCTTCATCAGAAAAGATGCAATCTCGCAGGCATAACGTGTCACTGTTTCCGGAGACTTGGTGCCATACGGCACGCGAGCGGTATCACCAAAATAAAGCGTGTCCTCCTGGGGAAGAGAGTGCATTATCTCACGCAGGACCGTTAAACCGCCTACTCCGGAGTCAAAAATACCGATTGATTTCCACGTCACAACAACGACCCTCACGTTCAGAAGACCTTAGAAAACGGGTATAGTATACCTTTGAGATGTTTTTTGGCAATAGGCTATTTATGTATATTCAATTGCATCGTAATGCGGTAGAGTTACGCAGTTTTTAAGTTCATTACAGGGGGGAGATATGTTTTCTATGGACAATGTCGGCAGAAACACAATCGCCATGGTTTTGGCAGGAGGAAAAGGTGAGCGTTTAAGCCCACTAACGTTACGTCGTGCCAAACCTGGAGTCGCTTTTGGCGGAAAATACAGAATCATCGATTTTGTATTAAGCAACCTTTTCAACTCCGGCATCAAGAAAGTGTACATCCTGACACAGTACCGCGCGTATTCACTGAACAAACATATTCGCGAATCGTGGGGTAAGTGGACCGGGCTTGGAGAATTCTTTGTGGCAATCTCTCCCGAAACAAGTAGTGAAAGCGAAGAGTGGTTCAAAGGCACCGCTGACGCAATCCTCCAGTATTTGCGTTTTGTTGAGTCATCGGATGCCGATTATGTGGCAATTTTTGGTGGGGACCATATTTACAAAATGGACATCACCCAAATGATTGCCGCACATCGTAAAAATCGTGCCGATATAACCATAGCCGCTCTGGAAGTGCCGGCAGAAGAAGCAACGCGTTTCGGCGTTTTTACCGTTGATGATGACGCCCGGGTTATCGCTTTTACTGAAAAACCGGAAGTACCGGAACCAATACCGGGACGTGAGACCTGCTTTGCCTCAATGGGCAACTATATTTTTTCAACAAAAAAATTGATTGACGTTCTTTTGGAAGGGAAAAAACTATATGAAGATCTTGATTTCGGCAAGCATGTTATTCCGATGATGCTCAATAGCGGCGACCGTGTTTTCGCGTACAACTTCAACGACAACCATATCGACGGCATGAAAGCTGAGGAGCGCGGCTACTGGAAAGATGTCGGCACACTCGACTCCTATTACGAAGCAAACATGGATCTCATTAATGTTTCGCCGCAACTCAATCTATACAACTACAAGTGGCCCATTTTGACCAATCAGGGTAATTGGCCGCCAGCAAAAACCGTTTTCGACGACGGCGACCGGCGTGGCGTAAATATAGATTCATACGTCTGTGCCGGCTGCATCACCAGCGGCAGCACCGTCAGGCGTTCCCTCCTCGGACCGCTCTGCAAGGTTAACAGCTACAGCCTTATTGAAGACTCGATTCTGTTTGAAAACGTCACCGTCGGACGTCACGTCAAAATCAAAAAGGCAATTATCGACAAGGGGGTAGTAATCACTGATGGCTCAACGATCGGTTATGACACCGAATCTGATCTGGCTAACGGCTATACTATAACTGAATCGGGCATTGTTGTCGTACCGCGTAAAGATAAATAACCTGTTGCAGGGGGCACGGCGTGCCGTGTCCCCTACTCCAATATCCTGCCCATATTTTCTATCAGCACCGTATTCTCTTCTTTCGTTCGAACCGCAATCCGGAAAAATCTGTCCGTCAGCCCCGTAAAATTCGCACAGTCACGTATCATAATCCGGTGAGAGAGCAAATGCTCTTTGATTTTCCGGGAAGTCTGGCCATTCAAAAGTTCTATCAGCAGATAGTTGGCGCTGGAAGGATACAGCTTGAGCTGGGGAAACTGCGCCAACTGCTCGTAAAGAGTGCTCCGTTCACGGCGGATAAACTCCAGAGTATCCTGATTATGCCTGATATCCTGAAGAGCCGCTTCCCCGGCAGCTAATGCCAGAGTATTGACGCTCCAGGGACCACCTATCGAGTCCAGGCGTTCGGCAAGCCTGTCATTACAGATGGCGTAGCCGAGACGCAAACCGGGAATGCCAAAAAATTTAGTCATCGAGCGGAGTAACACAGCACTGTCGCTATCAGCGATCATCCGCTTGGCTGAATCTTCCTCACAAAAATCCATAAACGCTTCATCCAGAACCAGAAATGTTCCTGTGGATTGACAGAGGTGATAAATCGATTCGATCACCGACTGCGGATACAGTGTCCCGCTTGGATTCCCGGGATTGCAGAGAAAAAGTGCATCGACACCACCTGTAAGCGCCCTCTCCAGCCTGGCTAAATCAATGGGAAAATCACCTTCCGGTGCCAGAACGAAATGTTCCACTTCCCAGTGGCACTGGTTAAGCGCCCGAACGTACTCGCTGAACGAAGGGGAGATGACCACTGCCCTATTACCGGGCAGTATGGTCGGCAGGTTATAAATCAGCTCGGTCGAACCGTTGGCAATGGTAAAATTATGTACTGGAAGCCTATGATAGTTTGCAAGCGCCTGTTTGAACTC
Source organism: uncultured Geobacteraceae bacterium (assembly GCA_903939115.1). GTDB lineage: Bacteria > Desulfobacterota > Desulfuromonadia > Geobacterales > Pseudopelobacteraceae > JACRCG01. The sequence goes on along the minus strand of CAJAFV010000080.1, from coordinate 32,418 downwards.
TGTGTGACCGGTGTCAGGATAATGGACCAGAGAGTCGAGCGCACCTGTCAGGGCAGTGCGGACCAGCGGCGACATACCGAGTGGATTGATGCTGGCGGAAAAATCGAGTATCTCCCCGGGGGAAAGACCAAGCGCTCGTGCAACAGTAAAAACAGTACCGCCATGATCATACGAATTGGACACGGAATCCTCTCAGACAGAAGGCTGAAAACATACAGGCAACAGCCATCAGCACAGTTGAAATGTACATAAGTTTGATCATGCGGTGATAGGCATGTTCATCAAGCGGGTTTTGCTGCTCTCCAATGTACTCTTTCCAGGAGGAGACGCCTTTGTAGCGGGAAGCCCCGCCAAGCCTGACCCCTAAAGCTCCTGCAGCGGCCGCTTCCGGATGCCCGCTGTTGGGCGATGGGTGGTTGAGACGATCCCGGAGCGTGATCCGCGCGGCGCCTGACATCGAACATCCGGCAAGCGGAGCAGCCACGATCAGCAGCAGCGCCGAGAGACGTGCGGGAACGTAATTCAACAGGTCGTCCATCCTCGCCGATGCCCACCCGAACCGCAGATAACGCTCGTTCTTGTAGCCAACCATCGAGTCGAGCGTGCTGACCGCCTTAAAAGCCATTGCGGCAACCGGGCCGCCGATTGTCAACCAGAACAGCGGCGCAATAATGCCATCGGAGGTATTTTCGGCAACTGTCTCAATCACCGCGCGCCAGATCTCCGGTTCATCAAGCTGATCGGTGTCTCTGCCGACAATATAGGAGAGGTAGTGACGTGCGGCAGAGAGATCCCCCGCTTTCAGTGCAGAGGCAACGCGAGAGGACTCCTTGTGCAGGGAGCGGGCAGCGAGGCAGGTGGAAGAGAGTATAATGGCGGCAATCCACCCTGCCAGCGGCATCAGTACGGTAAGAAGCTGCAAAAGAATCCAGGCTGATCCTGCGGCGCAGCTGACCACCACCACCAGCAGCAGGACACCCGCCAGGCGTTCATTCAGCCAGCTCAGCCGCAAATTCCGGTCCAGTACGCTGATCAAGTGACCGATTGCCACAACCGGATGCGGTATCCCGTGTGGATCTCCGATTATCAGGTCAAGCAGCAGCGCCAGAAAAATAGTCAGCGAATCAGTTGCTGTCACTGCCCAGCCCACACATTGCAAGGAGACGCGGCAGATCGAGATGTTTTTCAAACTGTGCTGCCAACTGGTCGAACGGGTCTTGCAGCGGCTGTTTCACTTCGCCTCGCCGCAATGGCATCCCCTTTTCAAGGCGAATGCCGTCCAGGTAATTTTCCAGAAACAGGTTATTTTCGAAGAGACCATGCAGATACGTACCAAAAACCCTGCCATCGCTGGAAACGCCCCCGTCTTCAACGGCAACGGAGGCAGTGCCACGCTGGAAAACATGTGAGAATGGCCGGACTCCGCTGCCGAGCGTTGTTACCCCCATATGGATTTCATACCCGGTCAGGATCCCGTTACAATCAGGAGCAACAAGCAGCCCAGCCTCGTCGAGATACGCCTCTACCTGATGGGTTTCTTTTTCCAGCATGAGGATCGTTGCAGAGGGGAGTAAGTCCAACCCCTTCGCCTCTGCTTCAGACGATTCTACTCCGTCAGGATCAAGCACTGAAGTCCCGAGCATCTGAAACCCGCCGCAAATGCCGATAACATGTCCCGTAAAGGCGCGGATTCTGTCGTAAAGACCTCTTTCACGGAGAAAATTAAGATCCGCTATGGTTGATTTGCTGCCGGGGATAATCAGGATATCCAGACCCTGCAGCTGGTCGGGCGCTTCCACATACCTGAGATGGACATCCGGTTCATGCTGCAGCGGGTCAAAATCGGTGAAATTTGAGATCCGTGGCAGTCTGACAACGCCGATCTGAATGTTACTCTCCCCGGACAGAGCACCGATACCTTTTGAGCGCTGTCCCAGCACAACACTGTCTTCTTCCGGCAGACGTATATCGGCAAACCAGGGAAGCACACCGAGCACCGGAACGCCGGTGCGCTGCTCAATGAAATCAATTCCCGGTTTCAAAATAGCTCTGTCACCGCGAAATTTATTTATGACAATACCTTTGATGTACGTCCGCTCCAATGGTTCCAGAAGCTCAATCGTGCCGACAATCTGGGCAAAAACGCCGCCTCGATCAATATCAGCCACCAGTATCACAGGACATTGCGCCATTGCAGCAATTTTCATGTTGGCAATATCGCTCTTTTTCAGGTTAATCTCCGAGATGCTCCCCGCCCCTTCAATGACGATAAACTCATATGCCTGGCGGAGGCGCCCGAAACTTTCCCGGACTTTTTCATACGCAGTCGGCTTATAGGCGTCATATTCAAGTACGGACATATTACCGACCGGCTTGCCCTGCACAATAATCTGACTGCCGGTGTCAGAATTCGGCTTGAGTAGAACCGGGTTCATATCTGTATGGGGATTGATGGCACACGCCTGCGCCTGAACCGCCTGAGCACGGCCGATTTCGCCCCCTTCCGGGGTAACGTAGGAGTTGAGAGACATATTCTGCGATTTAAACGGAGCCACGGCCAGCCCGCGCTTGACCAGATAGCGACAGAAACCGGACGTGATAATTGATTTTCCGACATCTGACGCCGTTCCACAAAACATAACTGCGCCAGGGAGAGGCCGTGGGCCCTGCTCAGTGGGGATCTCTTTCACCGCCGCTCCCGGACCATATTTGGCTGCATAGCCGCGCGGTGTTACAATTCGCCCCTCTGCATCAATAAAACTGCTGGCATTGCCGATTAACACGATACTGGTCATGTCAATTTCGTGATCAAGCAGTTGTCCGAGGGTGGTGACAACAACGACCTGGCCGTCGCGACAGGCGTTACGGACGATCCCCGCCGGAGTGTCTGCGGGGCGACAGGCAAGAAAGATGGTTTGCGCTTCTTCTATCTGGGTTCTCCGGCTTTTGCTGCGCGGATTATAAATAGCGACAACAAAATCTGCGCGTGCAGCAGCCTCCAATCGGGTTTTGATACGTTCCCACGGTGTCAATAAATCCGATAACGAAATCACGGCAAAATCGTGCATCAGCGGGGCGCCAAGCTGGGCGGCGGCGGCTTGAACGGCAGAAATTCCAGGTACTATACGGACATCAAGACGAGGTTCGTCCGGTTTTTCTCTGCTGTCCATTTCCAGCAACTCAAGCACCAGTCCGGCCATTCCATATATCCCTGAATCACCACCAGACACCAGTGCGACAGACTCTCCTAAGCGTGCCAGCCGTATCGCTTCACGGCAGCGCTGCACCTCCTGCATCATGCCGGTTGCTATAACCTGTTTCCCCTCCAGGAGCGGGCGCACAAGCTCTACGTAACTGTCATAGCCAACGATTACGTCAGAATCTGCGATAGCCAGCCTAGCGGCTTCCGTCAGGTGAGCGGTAGCACCGGGGCCGGTGCCGACAATATAAAATGGAGCCATGATATTCCTTAAGAGACCAACAGGGTTTTTGAGCGGTGGAGGATTCTACACGTCGGCAGATGGAGATGCAAGCGGGAAGCCGCGTGACAGGCGCACAACATGTTTTCGGGAGAGTAACGGGGAGTGATTATTGCTCTTTTGTGCCTTTACAGCGTGGTTATAGCCCGATGATTTCTTTGTTAACATGGGTAGCAACAGTGGTGAGCGTTGCTCTTTTTTCGCTAAAATGCGTGTCCAACGACTTGATCTTTTAGCAGGTCCAGAACCCATGCATTAATACTTTTGCCATGTGCAGCCGCTTGTGCAGCAAGTTGTTCATGCAGCAGAGGGGGAACACGAAGATTAAATTTACCCGAATAGTTTTTGCGTGGTTCAATACCGCGTTCGCTACATGCATCCAGAAACACCCGCAGAGATATTTCACCCTCTTTGCGCAGGCTTGCAATATCAGTTGCGTAGAAGTCGGCGCCACCGTTCAGTCCGGTAAATTCACCACGAAACATATCGATCTCTTCATCGTAGGCGATGACTGCATGATATCCATTGATTGTCATAATGTTCATGGCGTCACTCCGTTCTCTTCAAGCCACTTTCTGATTGCCGCTACCGCACCCTTGTCAGTATCTGGAGATGGATGCGGCCGGTGGAATACTTTGACCACCCCAAAGAGGTAGATCTCCACACGTGAACCTTCACGTTCAAGGGTTTCAGCGCCTAACGAGATCAAAAACGCTTCGATTTCTTTCCACTTGATATTACCCGAAACCGGACGGCTAAAAATCAATTCAAGGATTTTTGAATGCTTGCGTTTCATGGAGTAATAGTACTGAATTTTAGTACCATGTCAACAGAATATTCATTTTACTATTTTGGCCATCTCAGAGTTTACACTTCCCGCACCATGCCCGGATGGCGGCAACATATCCCGTATCTTCCGCAATAGATCAAACGGCAGGATCGGCTTCATAATTACCTCAGCATGTTCGGTATCAGAACCGAGAAAGCCCTCATTTTCGATAATCTTTTCCGCATGTCCGCTGACAAATATAAATTTCATGTCGGCTGACATGCCCCTGATTTCATCGCAGGCAGCCTTGCCGCTTTTCCTGGGCATTACCACATCCGAAATTACCAGTGCAATTTTGGCTTTGTGTCTGGCAAATTTTTCCACGGCATCCTGTCCGTCTATCGCCGTAACAACGGTATAGCCGGCACGAACCAGCAACTCTTCGAGAAGAACACGTGTATCCGAATCATCTTCAGCCACCAAAATGGTACCGGAACCCATCTCCATCTGTACATCGATTTTCGTCGGAACGGCTATTTCTACTTCATCCACCAGCGGCAGATACAGCTGAAAGACGCTCCCCGTGCCCGGCTGACTGTGCAGATCAATAAAGCCGCCATGCTGTTTGATGATACCCATTACCATTGACAAACCAAGTCCGGTCCCCTTGCCAACCTCTTTGGTGGTAAAGAATGGATCAAACACTTTCTGTATTGTCTCTGCATCCATGCCGTGACCGCTGTCGGTTACCGTTATAATGGCATAGCGTCCAACCGTACCGAATCCGTGGGTGGCAATATACTGCTCATCCATACTTCCTGAGGCGGTGTCAATAATGAACGTGCCCCCCTCCGGCATGGCATCACGGGCGTTGGTGGCGAGATTCAGCAGCGCCTGCTCAATCTGCATCTGGTCAACAAACACCGTAAGAGGCTCATCTGCCAGCGTAACGGTAAACACGATATTGTCATGAATTATTCGCTTTATGAATGAGCCGACCGTCTCAATCAGAGTATTCAACTGCTGTTTCTGCTGATTCATTACCTGCTTGCGGCTGTAGGCGAGCAGGCTGTGAGTAAGCGCAGCGGCCCGCTCCGATGCTGCCAGGATTTCAATAATATATTTTCGCTGTTTCTGATCTTTATCCATCTTAGGCAGTACAAGTGAGGCATAGCCGTTAATTACGCTGAGAATATTGTTCATGTCATGGGCCAGACCGCCGGCTAATTGCCCGATAGAATCGAGTTTTTGAGAATGAATCAGCTGTTCCTTCAGGTTTTTCTTTTCAGTAATATCTTTCTTGACAGCCAGAAAATGAGTGATGCTCCCGGTATTGTCCCGAAGCGCAGAAATTGTGGCGATCTCATAGAATATCCGGCCGTCTTTACTCTTATTGGTAAACTCCCCTTCCCACGTATTGCCCGCGAGAATAGTTGCCCATAAATTTTTGTATGTTTCGGCCGGCGTGTTGCCCGATTTCAAAACACGAGGATTCTGACCAATAGCTTCTTCAGCTGAATAGCCTGTAATCTGGGTAAACGTGGGATTAACAAATTCGATTGTCCCGTGCAGATCAGTTATTACGACGGAAACCGGACTCTGCTCAACGGCGCGTGCCAGCTTAAGTAACTCGTCCTCGGCCTTTTTACGCCAGGTTATGTTTTCATGTGAGATTAACGCGTATGTTACGTTGCCAACCTTAAAGGAGTTAGCCCTGCAGCTGAACCACCGTTCAGCATTGGGTGAGTGGCACGAATATTCCTGGTAGAGTTCCGGCAACCTGCCATCAAAAAGAGCACCAAGATTGTCTTTGAATACAGTGGCACTGTCACTATCTTTTCCGAAAGTTGTCCGGCAGGCGTTCAGATAATTGTTTCCTTCGCCACTGCTCCCGGGGGCAGCGCTATTTTCTTCGGCGAATTCATCCCAGGCACGATTGGTGGTGACAATAGTTCCCTGCTGATCAATGACGCAAATATTATTTTTCAGCCCATCAAGAACAGAGTGGGCAAATACATCCTCTTGCCGCACTCGCTCTTCAGATGCTGCAAGTACATTAAATTGCCTCTGCCTCCTGCGAATATACAGTGATATACCAAGCGTGATCAGTAGACCTACGGGGAGTATGGCCAGGAACCCAGTTGTGCATTTTGCCGCAGGAATCCTGGAGTGGCTTTTGTTTTGACATTCCGCTCTCACATTCAATGCCCAGACAAAAATCATCAACGTCAACAGGATGCCAACCAGCACTGCAAGAACACTATGACTATTGCAGGTATTTTGTAATGTTCCTCTGTATGTATCATTGCCCTTCATACGGATGCCCCCACTAAATATGTGCGCCAGGAACTATTGCACCCCGGCCAGCACTTCTTTCACCGCAATCTGCAGTTTCCAGAAATCAAGCGGCTTTGGTAGAACCCTGTCGGCTCCCATAGCTTTTGCAGCCTTCAGCAGTAATTGTGGATCAAGTTTCGCTGCACCGCCCGACATGACAATTATCCCGACTTCCGAAGCGTGCGGTTTCAGTGCGGCAAGCACTTCAAGTCCATCTTTTTCTGGCATGACAACATCCGTAATCACCAGATCATAGTGATTGAGGCCGAACAGTTTTAGTCCTTCTTTGCCGTTTTCGGCCGTGTCCACGGTATGACCTTCGAGCTTGAGGTGTTCGGTTAAAACGGTACGAATATGCGGTGCATCGTCGATCACCAGAATATGCGACATGTTTCCTCCTACCTGAATTTGGAGACAGTGGTCTGCTAATTATGCCTGTCCCTGTTAAATCCCTGCACACCGTGCCATGCAAAAATAATTAATGCTGTTAAAAAATAGAGCAATAAATGCGCCACCTCGTTCAAAGACTATTTTTATTTATTTGTCGGATAGTTATCTCAGAATCGGCATAAAAGTAAAATTGTGTGGTTAGTGCTAAAAGTTGACACTCAGTGATTATATTCATGTTTTACTTATATTAATCGGTTGGTTACAAAGAAGTGACATTTGTTGCTGTTGCAACTTTTGTCTTTTGGAAGTTATTCTGAATCAAGAGTGAAGCGAGGGGTGAGACTGCGAGGCGTACGTTCAGTACGTTGAGGAGCAATCGACGCAACCGGCAACGTAATCGTTTGACTGCGACTTGGTATTACAGATCAACCACTGAATGAAGCGTAGAGCTGTTTAACACGCGCCAGATAGTCACGTGTTTCGCGCGGCAGATGCTCCGGGCGTTTATCAACGTTGCCCGGCCCCCAGTTATAGGCCGCCAAGGCGGCATCCACGTTGCCATTGTACCGCTGAAGCATATCCTTGAGGAAGCGGGTGCCGCCCATCACGTTCTGTTCCGGGTCAAATGAATCGCTGACTCCAAGCGAACGTGCCGTCGACGGCATAAGCTGCATCAACCCGCGTGCACCGGCGTGCGACACCGCCTGTGGGTTGAAATCACTTTCGGCCTTGATGACCGCCTTTATAAGTCCGACATCAACACCATATTTCTGAGACGCCTTGGAAATAATCGGGTCAAGCCATGAGGCCGTTTCGCTGTAACCTTTGGATGGCTGTACTGCGGGCGCACTCACGGTCGGGGCATCAGTAAAATCGCTGAGTTGTGATGGAGCAGATGTTGGTTGCGGGGAGGATTGCTCTTCGCCTGCTGCCAGATTGGTTCGATATGCCTCCAGAAGGGCGCGTGCTGACGGCATTTGCGGCATGCCGGTCGGAACGGCATTATTTACGGGGTAATCTCCGGAGAGGGAAAGTGAACTCTCCAGCATCTGCATGGTGAGGGATTGCGCCAACTCCTTGGCTTTACTGGTAGCCGTCGAAGCAGGAGAAACGACATTATCAAGCGCTTTATCGAATTTGTCTGCAAAACCGCTCCCCTGCGGGACGGTAGTGACATCAGACTTTTGTCGAGGTGGAATCAGCGATGCCAATAATGAGAGCTTATCTACTGTGAGCGACATGAATTATTAATCTCCGCTGAAGGCCAGATTTTTTTTCTTCAACTTTTCAATCAAAGTAGTTCTCTTCAAATCAAGGAGCAGTGCCGCCTCCTTTTTATTCCCCCCGGAACGGGTAAGTGCCTGCATAATAAGATTGTTCTCAAAATTTTCCACAGCAGAATTGAGACAAATTCCACCTTCAGGAAGTATGTGGTCTGACGATGGCACAAACGCCTGAGTCGGTGCGGTATACGGTACTTTCCCTGAAAGATACTTCTCCGGCAGGTCATCCGGGACAATAAGACCGCTTCCTTTCAGAATAACGAGCCTCTCCACCAGATTTTCCAGCTCTCTGACATTTCCCGGCCATTCATAATTACAGAGAATACCGAGCGAGTCACGTGAAAACCCTTTTACTGCGTGACGTTTATCGGCATTGAAGCGCGTCAGAAACGTATGAATAAGTACCGGAATATCTTCTCTCCGCTCACGGAGCGGCGGGATTGTTATCGGGATAACCGACAACCGGTAATACAGATCTTCACGAAAATCACGACTAACGACCAATTCTTCAAGATTCTTATTTGTTGCAGCAACAATGCGGACATCAACTTTTTGTGATTTTGATGCGCCGACCGGCTCAAATTCTCTATTTTGGAGAACCCTCAACAGTTTTACCTGTAAATTGGCTTTCATATCGCCAATTTCATCCAGGAACAGCGTTCCCTTGTCAGCCATTTCAAAACGACCGGCACGGTTGGCATAGGCTCCTGTGAATGATCCCTTGACATGCCCGAACAATTCACTTTCCAGCAGGTCGTCAGGAATTGCAGCGCAGTTTACCGGAACAAAGTTTTTCCGGTGCCTGTCGCTTAACTGATGAATAGCTCTTGCTGCAAGTTCTTTGCCGGTACCGGATTCTCCTTGAATCAGAACGGTTGCATTCGAAGCAGCAACCTTGGTGATCATTTCAAACAGCGCCTGCATCGGAGCACTTGAACCGATCATCGTGGACGAAAGAAGTTGATTTTGAACAGAGCCTTCAGTCGAACGGTCGTACATTTTTATTGATTGGTACTCACGAGCCCGCATCACGAGGCTTTCAAGCTCATCAAGATTCAGCGGCTTCGGAAGGGTGAATATACTGTCACTGGCAGCTTTTTTAAGCTCCGCACCGGCTGTCTCACCATACCCGATCAGCACCATCAGCGGATTATCCGCCGATATACGCTCTTTGAAATCGGGAGCTATAGCCTGCAGATACGTCAAATCTGCTATGACTAGATCAACGTTGTTTTTTTGAATAGTGTCAAAAAAAGGCTCACTCCCCTCTGCGACTGTGATGTTGTACCCCTGATATGTCAAAAAAGCCGACACCAGGTCACGAGTTTTAACATCATTATCCGCTATAAAAATAGAGCCATTCTCGAGCATACGTTGTAAACCCCCTGAATTAGGTTGTAACAGAACTATAAACCATACAATGAGATAAATGTCAATAAAATGACTTTCATTGCCTTTCAGCCATTACGAGAGGTCCGATCCGGGCAAAATAACTATTTTGGATTTTTATTGTATGGCACTTGATATAGATTACTAATGCATGGTAAATTGCCGAAATTACATACCAGTTTTTTGACAGTTATATTAGACACGTATGTTTGACAGCTATTTTTTTTGAGGAGAGCGATTGATGCAGAATGCACTTGTGCCTGTAAAGAGTGAGAACACGCATGGTGGATTTATACAGCTGGTTAGCTTCAACCTCGACCAGGAAGAGTATGGCGTAGATGTCTTGAAAGTGTGCGAAATTATCCGTATGCCTGATGTTACACGGGTACCGAATGCTCCGCATTACGTTGAGGGGGTTATCAATCTACGAGGCAAGGTTGTGCCGATAATCTGCATGAGGAAAAAGTTTGGCCTGATTGCAACAGAAAATGACAAGCAGACGAGAATCATGGTGATGAATATGGGAGAGGAGCTGATGGGATTTATTGTTGACGCCGTATCGGAAGTCATACGAATCTCCAGCAGTGAAATCCAACCGGCACCTGCAATGGTTGCCGGCGGCGTTGCACACGAATGTATTGCAGGAGTCATAAACCAGGCCGAGCGCTTACTTGTTCTGCTCACCCTGGAGAAGATGTTTTCCCATGATGAAAAAAATCTATTCAACGGAATGTAACAAAATCTCAGCTCCATTACATTTTTCAGGAAGCGTGTGATATGCCCCCTATTGACAGCGAAGACCAGGAACTGCTTGACGGGTTTCTTGCCGAAACCACTGAGTTGCTTGGAAAGCTTGATGAAGATCTCATTACCCTCGAAAAGGCTTCTGATGACACCGAGCTGATGAATCGGATTTTCCGCTCGATTCACACCATAAAAGGCGTCTCAAGCTTTCTTGGATTTGATCTGCTTGTCAAGGTTACCCATAAAACTGAAGATGTTCTCAACCGGCTTCGTAAAGGCGAGTTAGCGGTAAACCCTGAGATCATGGATGTTATTCTGGAGGCGACGAGCCTTGTCAAACTCCTGGTAAGTGACATTAAAGCCGGCACTATCCAGGAACGGGAAATAGATGGGACTATAAACAAACTAATACCATACCTCTTGGACAATAGCGGAGTCACCAGGCAGGCAGCAACTGCTGCGGCTCCCACCCCTAACTCTGCCCCTGCACCCGCACCGACACATGCACCGATCCCGGCACCGGCGCCGGCACCTAAACCGGCTTCTGACCTTGTCCCCAAAAAGGTTCCTGCACCTCCCAAACCTGTTGAGGGGAAAGGCGGTGATGACCTCTCCGACAACTCCACTGTCAGGGTTGATGTCAAGCGACTCGATGATCTGATGAATCAGGTCGGCGAACTGGTGCTTGAGCGTAACCGCATGATCCAGATCAATCAGGACTTACAGCAAAATGATGTACAGCGGCCCGACTTTAACGAAGAATTCGGTAAACTTACCAAGCGGGTCGGTTTAGTCACTTCTGAACTACAGATGCAAGTGTTCAAAATGCGCATGATTCCGGTTGAGAAGGTCTTTAAAAAATTCCCCCGGATCGTCCGCAGCATGGCCCGCGATCTGGGTAAAGAGGTTGAACTGCAGATAATTGGTGAGGAGACTGAGCTCGACCGATCCGTTGTTGACGAAATCGGGGATCCGTTGATCCACCTGATTAGAAACGCTATGGACCACGGGCTTGAAACGCCGGATGTTCGACTGGCTGCGGGCAAACCAAGGGGCGGCACACTCATACTCTCTGCCGTGCACGAAGGAAACCAAATAATAATCAGTATTAAAGATGACGGGAACGGTATAAATACTGATCAGGTTGGGCGTAAGGCGATCGAAAAAGGTCTCATCACAGAAGATCAATTTGCTGGAATGAGCCAACGGGAAATTTTTGATCTGCTGTTCCTTCCCGGTTTTTCGACCAAGGATAAGGCTACTGACCTTTCTGGTCGCGGTGTCGGTATGGATGTGGTCAAGACAAATATTAAAAAGCTGAGCGGCCTGATTGAAATAAAAAGTACCAAAGGGCTCGGATCTGAATTCATTTTGCGCTTGCCGCTCACTTTGGCGATTATCCAGTCACTTCTTGTTGAAGTTGAAGGAGAGATCTACTCCATACCTCTGTCATCAGTACTCGAGGCTCTCCGGGTTGATCAACGTCAATTCCATCAGATTAGCGGACAGGAGGTTCTGAAGCTGCGTGACTTCGTACTGCCGCTGATCCGATTGCAGAAATTTTTCAATGTTCTGCCACGCGGTGAAATTGATAATTTATGTTTTGTCGTTGTTGTCGGAGCCGCCGAGAAGAGGATGGGACTCGTCGTGACCCGATTGGTTGGTCAACAGGAGGTTGCCATCAAATCGCTTGGCAACTACCTGGCACATATCCCAGGAATTGCCGGTTCCACCGTTCTGGGTGACGGACGAGTCGCCCTGATTATTGATCCGGTGGCACTGTCGGAAGTCTGCGAATAAAGCCGTAGCAACAGCAGTTTTTACTTCATTACAGCAGGCAGTGAATAGCAAGGAGTGAATTCGTGGCCATAAGCGACAGAGATTTTGAGCAACTCCGCGATTTTATTTACAATATTTGCGGAATGTATTTTCATACCACCAAGAAATATTTTCTTGAAAGCAGGCTCACGCGCCGCATGGAAGCGACCGCTACAAAGAGCTGTCAGGATTACTTCCAGCTGCTCAAATCTCCGCTCGGCTCGAAAGAATTAAATTTTTTGATGAATGAAATAACAACCAATGAAACGTATTTTTTCAGGAATGTCCCCCAGCTCGCGGCGTTGGAGAACAAGCTGCTGCCGGAACTTGTAGAAATTAAAAACAAAATGGGATTCCGTAAATTGAGGATCTGGAGTGCGGCGTCATCATCCGGGGAAGAAGCCTATACCATGGCGATGATCCTCCTTGAAAAGCGTTCAACACTACTGAAAGACTGGATCATTGAAATCGTCGGTACGGACATTAATGAAACGGTTGTCGCTCAGGCCAAGGAAGGGATTTACAACGCCTATTCCGTTCGAAATATTCCTGATGCGTACAAACATAAATATATCCGCGAGGATAACGGCAAGTTTATTCTGTCTCCCGAGGTAAAAAAGTTTGTCACATTCAACAAGCTCAATCTGTATGAAGACTCAAAAATGATTTTCATGAAGAGCTTTGATTTCATTTTCTGCGCCAATGTTTTGATCTATTTTGACACCGCTTCAAAATCAAAAGTTGTCCAGCACTTTTATAACAACCTGCAGCCCTACGGATACTTCTTTGTCGGCCAATCAGAGTCCCTGCATGGCGTCAACGACAAATTCAAGACAGTTCATTTTCCCGGCGGTTTCGGCTACAAGAAATAGCCTGAGAGGTTTTTTATATATGGATAAGAATCAGATGCTGGAGCGTGCAGAAATTGTGGTGGGAGCCGTTGACGACCTTCCGACCATACCGATTGTCGCGACAAAAGTACTGCTACTCCTGGATGACCCCGAAGTCAGCATTGACGAGATCGCCGACCTGATGTTGACAGATCAGGTCATGACGGCGCGGGTCATGAAACTGCTGAACTCACCGGTTTATAAGCCGACTCAGGAAATAAGCTCCCTGAAACGCGCTCTGGTGTACCTTGGCTTACGTCACATACGTGAGCTTGCCCTGACAACATCTGTTATTAATGCCTTTGATGACACATCAGGGGCGTTGGAGCTGAATTTTTTTTGGGAGCATTCCTTCGGTGTCGGAATGGTGTCAAAAATAATTGCTCAGAAAATCGGCTATCGCGACTTCGAAAAAGCGTATATTGCTGGTATAATACATGATTTGGGTGAAGTTTTTTTGAGTACGTTCCTCCGCGACCCCTTTACGGAGGTGCTGGAGCATATTAAAATCCACCCGGTTAAACTTGTTGAAGCTGAAGAAAAACTGCTCGGCACAACCCACTGCGAGATCGGGCTCAGTATGGCACGAAAATGGAACTTCCCCGATTCCTATTGTGATGTTATTGCCTATCACCATAACCCGGGTCAAGCCAAGGTAGACCCGGTTCTCTGCGCCATCGTAAATGTCGCAGATCTTTTCTGTACAGTGCGTGGTTTAAATTTTGGAGGACGTGAGTGGATCTGCTTCAATTTATGTGAAGAAGAAGCGTGGACTATTCTTATGGATAAATATCCGGAACTGGCACAGATCGATGTAGAGCGCTTCTGCTATGAACTGGATGACGCGATTCCAGATGTTACGGCGTTGGTCGCCTCAATATTTGCCCCATCCTGACGGACCTAAAAGGCGATGTTCTTATGATACTGCAGCATCAGACAAAAACCAGAATACTAATCGTTGATGATTCTTCATTCATGCGCATGGCTATCCGTAGCATTCTGTCAAAAGAACCAACCTTTGACGTTGTCGGTACCGCCGCCGATGGTGTTGAAGCTCTTGAAAAGGCGATAGCCCTCAAACCGGATCTCATTACGATGGATATCGAAATGCCGCGTATGGATGGCATTGCCACCCTGAAACAGATCATGGCCAAAGCGCCGACCAAAGTCATCATGGTATCATCCGTGACCAACGAGGGGGCAAAATCTACGTTTGAAGCACTTGAAGCAGGTGCCATTGATTATATTTCCAATAGAGTTTCCGACTCGGGAGATGCCCAAAATATTTTTCGCCAGGAACTGATGCGAAAAATAAAGGAGGCAATTGCGTCTCACATCCACCGTATGCCCGCAGTAATACGTCCGGCACCTCCATCGATAACGATGCCTCAGCAACAGCCATCTGCCAAATGTGCCGGGAAAAAAATACAGTACGTCGGCATCGGCGCTTCAACCGGAGGTCCGGTCGCCCTGCAAGAGGTCCTCATGCGCATTCCGGCCAACTTTCCGTATGGCATCATGGTAGCCATCCACATGCCGAAAGCGTTTACCGGGCCCTATGCGGACCGACTGAACGATAAATGTTCCATGACCATCCGTGAAGCGGTTGATGGTGACATTCTTAAGCCGGGGCTGGCACTGATTGCGCCGGGTGGTATGCACACGACGCTTGTCCGTCAGGGCTCAAACATTTTTGTCAAGACCCAGCCGACCAGCGCCCATCCCAACTTTGTCTATATCCCCTCAATTGACCTGATGCTGTCAAGTATGGTAGAGGCAACAAACGGAGCGATGCTGGGGGTTATCTTAACAGGTATGGGCAGTGACGGTTTCAAGGGGATGCAGTTGCTCAAGCAGAAAGGTGGCGTTACCATTGCGCAGGACGAAGCGACCTCAACTATTTACGGCATGCCGAAAGCCTGCGTTGATGGGGGCGTGGCCGATGAAGTTCTGCCGCTGGGTCAGATCGGCACTGCGATCACGAAGTTGATGTAATTCCAATTGTAAATCAAGGCGCTATCTTCGTTGGCTCGTCTTCGGCTCCTCAACATACTGGTTGTATGTCTTCGTCGCCTCAATCCTCGCCGCCTTGATTTCACTCTTGATTCAAAGTTGTATACCTTTTTAGCGGTCTGCGTAAATAACGAGACCAGAACCGGATACGTCAACCCGGCAGTTTGAAAATCCGCGTCTTTTAAGGCGGAACATAATGAGCGGCGCTACCAGACGATGAACTCCCGGCAGAATTTGCGGAAAATGGGCGTATGACATACCAAGAAGAGCATGTGCTGTTGCTTTCAGGTTGAGAGGATCTGATGTTCCTCCGCCTCCCCGCTTTGAAGCGCCTGCTTCCGTCCGTTTCTTCGCAGTGAAATCCATATTCAGCTATGCTCGCTTGTTTCGTGGAATTCCAGCATCTTCCAGCTTTCAATGGTGTTATCCAGGCGCCATTGACTTCCTGCCATATAGGTCAACTTACCTTCACCATCGATGTACACGTGCATTGCCTCTTTCTTCTCGAAATCCTCAATAGCCTTCTTTTCACCGCTTACCCAGCGGGCCGTGACATAACTGACCGGCTCAAATGCCACTTTTACGCTGTATTCATGTTCCAGACGGTGCATGACCACCTCAAACTGCAGCAAACCGACCGCCCCGATAACCCAGTCCGATCCCATAAGCGGCTTGAATACCTGTGTGGCGCCCTCTTCCGCCAACTGAACCAACCCCTTTTCCAGCGCCTTTGATTTCATCGGATTCAGCAGGCGCACCTTCCGGAAGTGTTCCGGGGCAAAGCTCGGAATACCGGTGAATTTAAGATCTTCACCGGTGGTAAAGGTATCGCCGATCTTGATCGTACCATGGTTGTGGATGCCGATAATATCTCCCGGCCAGGCCTCTTCAACATTGGTGCGATCCTGCGCCATGAATATCGTGGCATTGGCAATCTGGACATCCCGGCCGAGACGGACATGGCGGACTTTCATACCACGGGTGAACTTGCCGGAACAGATCCGGAAGAACGCAATACGGTCGCGATGAGCGGGGTCCATATTTGCCTGTATTTTGAAGGTAAAACCGCTGAACGGTTCTTCATACGGCGAAACGTCTCGTGTAGCGCTTTCACGCGGCAGTGGATGCGGTGCATACTGGACAAAGGCGTCCAGCAGCTGCTGCACCCCAAAGGTATTGATAGCACTGCCAAAAAACACCGGCGTCTGACGCCCGGCCAGATATTCGGTCATGTCGAAGGGATGCCCTGCCCCTTCGAGCAGCTCAATGTCATTACGGAGCTCTTCAACCTGACTTCCGAGCAGTTCATCAAGACGGGGGTCATCAAGACCATTTACCGTTATGATTTCCCCGGTGCCATTATCCGCTTCTGCATCAAAGAACGTCAGCTCTTTGGTATACAGGTGGTAGGTACCCCGGAACCGTTTGCCCATACCTATCGGCCAGGTGATTGGCGCCGTCTGCATATGGAGGTTCTTTTCGATATCATCCAGCAGGTCGAACGGCTCCTGTCCTTCGCGGTCGAGTTTGTTCATGAAGGTCATGATCGGAGTGTGGCGCAGTCGGCAGACCTCAAGCAGTTTCCGCGTTTGACTTTCGACCCCCTTAACGGAATCGATCACCATCAGCACCGAGTCTACGGCGGTCAGGACTCGGTATGTATCCTCTGAAAAATCGTTGTGACCCGGTGTATCGAGCAGATTGATTTCACACTGGTCGTAGGTAAATTTCATAACCGATGAGGTCACCGAAATGCCACGCTGCTTTTCCAGCTCCATCCAGTCAGAGGTCGCATGCCGGGCGCTCTTGCGGGCGCGAACTTCACCCGCCTGCTGAATTGCCCCCCCGAAAAGGAGCAGTTTTTCAGTAATTGTGGTCTTTCCTGCATCGGGATGACTGATAATGGCAAACGTACGGCGTTTCTCGACTTCTATCTGGTTAAACAATTCCACGGGGTGTAACTCCTTTTAGTATGGCAGGCATTGTTTCTGTTATAGCAGGATGTTGGATCTCAGTTGCGGAATACCAATCGATCGAGACACCAGCGACCTCCTCCGGCAATCATCAGATAGAGGGCCATCCCCAGCAGGGCAACGTTGTATTCGATACCGTGTCCGCGACTGATGCTGCCCATGTTAAGAAAGAAGCCGTGCATCCAGTGGATTTTATAGATTGCCACCAGCAGGACTGCCGAAATGCCCGCTGCTGAGAGGCGCGTCAGAAATCCGGACAGAATACCAAAACCGCCGCCAAATTCGGCGATGATTGCCAGCAGGGTAAAAATCGGCGGAATTCCCAGTTTTTCTTCAAAGGTCTTGAAGGTCCCGGTCAGCCCCTGACCACCGAAAGCGCCAAAAAGCTTCTGAGATCCGTGCGCTATGAAGATCAGCCCGAGTGGTATACGGATCATTAACGGAGCAATCAGGTCAGTTGCATCAAAACTACCTTTAGCCATCTATAGTTTCTCCAATTTCCTTATGCAGCGGTGTCAACCAGTGTAATTGCAGCAGAACAGAATGAAATGCTCAGCAGGATTGTGCGGTGGAGGTGTTGGACGTATTTATCGTAACCGCTTGGCCACACACATGACATCATATGGCTGACCTTTATAATCGCTGAGATACGTATAGTTCATCCCCGCCGCGGAGCACGCATCGATCTTAGCTTTCAACTCTTCTTCACTTACTTTTGTACAACCAGCCAGCAACGTGACAAAAACAAAGAGTATTATTCTCATCAACCCACCCTCTATCACACCGGTAATACGGCAATCAGATTGCAATTTTTCGGGGACTATATCAGCTAAAGCGGCAATTTACAATCACTCAGGGAGAAATACTCTCTATCTCTGCCATTAGCTTGAATATTCATGAATAGAGAGTATTATGCGGCAATTGCATTAAACCTTAACGGGGGTGGCAAAGGATTCTGGAGATGACCAGAATCAAAACTTTTACGCAATACTAATTCCAAAGAGAGGGAATGAATCATGAAATCATTGCGTATATTAATAGTCATCTCACTCATGCTTCTTAATGCCGTCATGGCGTCCGCAGCTGATTCCTTTATCATCGGCATTGCACCGCATACCAGTGCCAGGGTCATTATCGAAATGTACCAACCGCTGCGGGTCTATCTGGAGAAAACACTTGGAATGCCGGTGGATATTGTGACCGCTCCCGATTTCGACACCTTCGCACGGCGCGGCATCGCGATGGAATTTGACCTTGCAGTGACCACCGGGCACCAGGCCCGACTCTTCCAGACAGACGCCGGGTATCTCCCGCTGCTGACTTACAAGGCTGAATTCAAATCGGTGACGATCGTTGCTGCCAAAGGGCCGATCCAGAAACCATCTGACCTGGACAACAAAGATGTTATCGGGTTAAGCGCCGCCTCGCTTGTAACCCTGTGGGGGCAGCATTGGCTGGCTGACAATAAGGTGAACGCACATCCGATGAAATACGTCAGTGCTTCTGACAGTGTCGCCCAACTGGTAGCGGCCGGAGATGCTGCCGCCGGGTTTGCCTCTTTGGCAAATTTCCAGAAACTCAACCCGGAACTCCGTTCCAAATTGCGTATTCTGGCTGAAAGCAAATCAATGGCAGGGCGCGTATATGTGCTGAACAAACGCCACGCAGCCATTCAGAAGAAGATTGATGCCGCTTTGTGGGCTTTTGCCGAAACAGCGGAAGCAAAAAAATATTTTGAAACCAACAAGCTTGAGGGGTACCGCAAACTCCGACCAAATGAACTGAAGGAGATGGACAGATACGCCGCCGAAGTAAGAAAAGTCCTTAACAGCAGCGCAAAATGAAGCAATTCTCTCTCAAAAAAACCATCCGTGGCCGACTGCTGCTGCTTGCAATAGGCGTGGAAGTGCTGATGCTGACGATCCTCGTTTCCAACAGCCTGCGACTGCTGCACGGAGCGATGACCAACCAGGCGCACACCCAGGTTCAGGAATATTCCCCGGTGCTGGTGGCCGCTCTGACCGCTCCACTGGCGCAACGGGATTACTCCACGTTGCAGGCGATCATTACCGAAAGCCAGCAATCGGGTGGAATCAATTATATCGTTGTTGTCGACCGGACCGGCAAACGGGTCGTCTCCAGCGGGTGGGCAACAGATCAGCGGCTGCCGGAACCGGTTAAGGACCTGCCGCTGTTTGAGAAGAAAAAGAAAATGCGCTACGACGTTGTAGTGCCGCTTTCCTTGAATGGCCAGCCTCTTGGCACGCTTCACTATGGGCTTGACCTGTCCCATATCATCTCTGCCCGCCGGGTGCTGCTGACCCAGGGCTTAGGCATCGCGGCAGTAGAAATCGTACTCTCCTCGCTTATTTTACTCCTGATCGGGTACTGGCTGACACGACACCTGACAACCCTGACCCAGGCAAGTCTGGAGGTCGCCTCCGGCAATCTGACTCCTGCGGCACTGCCTGAGGGAAAAGACGATTTAGGGCAGTTGGGGATAGCCTTTAACACCATGTCCCGGGTCATTGCCGACCGGGTGAGTGAACTGACTGCGGCCAAGGAGGCCGCAGAAACCAGCGAAACACGGTTACGCTCCATTTCTGATTCAGCCATTGACGCCATCTTGATGATGAATCCCAGAGGCGCTATCAGCTATTGGAACCCTGCAGCTGAGCGGATTCTGGGGTATTCACCTGAAGAGGCGCTCGGGAAAGATCTCCACGATCTGCTGGTACCAGAGCAGTATCATGCCGATTTCCACGCCGCTTTTCCGGAGTTTCTGCGCTCCGGAACTGGAAATGCCATAGGTAAAGCACTTGAGCGTGTCGCCATTCGAAAAGATGGTCAGGAGATTGAGGTGGCTTTATCGCTGTCACCGGCCTGGCTTGATGGTGCATGGCATGCCGTGGGGATGCTGCGCGATATTACCAGCAATAAAAACATGGAAAGGAATCTGAGCAAACTTTCTGCCGCAGTGGAACACAGCCCCGTTTCAATTATCATTACCAACCGCGACGGCGCGATAGAATATGCCAACCCGAAATTCTGCCAATTTACCGGCTACTCCGTCGAGGAGGTGCTGGGGCAGAATCCGCTCATCCTGCAGGGGGGGGAACACACGCCTGAATATTATCAGGAGATGTGGGAGACCATTTTATCCGGAAACGAGTGGCGCGGCGAATTCTACAATCGCATTAAAGACGGTACGCTGGTGTGGGAGCGGGCCTCCATATCGCCTATTCGGGACGAGTCGGGATCGATCACCCATTTTGTTGGAGTCAAGGAGGACATCAGCGAGGAAAAACGGCTCCATTCAGAACTCGCCCGGATGGCAGAATCTGACAAGAGTGCACGGGATCAGGCTGAGCAGGCAAACATGGCAAAAAGTGATTTTCTGGCCAGTATGAGCCATGAAATCCGTACCCCGCTTAATGCGATTCTCGGCATGACCGATCTGCTGGTTGAGACTGAACTGAACAACGAACAGGGAGAATACCTTGCCGTTGTCCGTTCCGCCGGAGAGACTCTGCAAGGGTTGATCGACGACATTCTCGACCTCTCCAAAATTGAAGCGGGAATGGTGCAGCTAGACCCGACTCTGTTCAATTTACCGGATTTTCTTCATCAACTGCTCGGCATGATGTCTGTACGGGCATATCAGAAAAACTTATCGCTCACGTCGTCGCTGGCTTTAGGTGTACCTGACTGGTTGGTGGGGGATTCCTTTCGCTTGCGACAGATCCTGCTTAACCTGATCGGCAACGCCATCAAGTTTACCGAACAGGGGAGTGTCGAGTTGAGGGTAGAGCCGATCATGGTCTCTGACAGTGAAATTAAGGTACTATTTTCCATCACCGACACCGGTATCGGCATATCGCCTGACAAGCGACTGGCAGTTTTTGATGCATTCCGTCAGGCTGACACCTCCACAACCCGCAACTACGGCGGATCGGGACTGGGGCTGGCGATCTCACAACGACTGGTAGAAATGATGGGAGGAGAGATTAGTGTGGAAAGCACCCTCGGTATTGGAAGCTGTTTTCATTTCACCTGTTGCTTCGGGGCGCCGACGGATACGCCGTCGATGCGAGTGGAAAAAGATACTGAAGAGAGGACACCGGGCCGCAATCTGTCTATCCTGCTGGTTGATGACAATAAGGACAACCGCACCGTGCTGAGTGCCTATTTCCGTCGCACCGAGCATAGCGTGGCAATTGCGGTGAATGGCGCGGAGGCGGTCGCCAAAATCAAGCAGGGGAATTTTGATCTGGTGCTGATGGACATGGAGATGCCGGTCATGGACGGTTACACTGCGGTTCGCCTGATTCGGGAATGGGAGTCGGAAACCGGGCGCAACCAACTGCCGATCATCGCCTTGACTGCCAACGCGCTCAAGGAGGATCGTCAGAAAAGCTTTGACGCCGGTTGCAGTGATCACCTGACCAAACCGATTCACAAAGAAAAACTGCTCGAAGTGGTCGAAAAATATGCGGGAGTTTAGCAAGGAGTAATCATGGTTAACAATAACGTAGTCGTCTGCGATGCCGATCTTGATGACATTATTCCTGAGTATCTTGAAAGCAAGCGCGAGGAATGCGTGCAGCTCAGGGAACAGGCAGAACAGGGAAATTTTGTGGAAATTTACACGATCGCTCACGGCATGAAGGGCTCTGGCGGCTGCTATGGCTTTCCAGCGATAACCGACATCGGCAGGGATATGGAGATTGCCGCAAAAGCCGGAAACCTGGCTGACGTGCTCGCACAGGTTGTTGTGTTGGAAGCCTATCTTGGGAGGATCGAAGTTCGCTATGAATAATTCCCCGGAGAAGATTTGATGAAAGATCAGCTACTGCTTGATACGCTGTACAACACCTACGCCAACGGCGGTCTGCGGGCACGGATTTATTTCCTGCATAAAAAACTGGCCTGGCGCACGGTGGTCGGAGCTGCAGAACGTGCCAAGCGCGGCATGGACATCGCTGTAGCCGGGTTGATGCTGATCCTGCTGGCGCCGCTGTTCGGCATCGTGGCGCTTCTGATCTATAAGGAATCCCCCGGCCCGGTATTTTTCTCCCAGAACCGGGTCGGCCACTGGGGAAAGCTGTTCAGAATGTACAAATTCCGCTCCATGGTTATCAACGCTGAAAAACTGCTGGAAAAGCTGAAGGAGCAGAATGAATCGAGTGCCGGTGTCATCTTCAAAATGAAGAAAGATCCCCGCATTACTAAAATCGGTGCTTTTATCCGCAAGACGTCGCTCGATGAACTGCCCCAACTCTGGAACGTGCTGAAGGGCGATATGTCTCTGGTGGGACCGCGACCCGCCATCCCGAGCGAAGTAGCCGAATACACTCTGGACGACCGTCGCCGACTTGACGCCGTGCCCGGAATTACCTGTATCTGGCAGGTGAGCGGCAGAAGCAACATCGATTTCAAAGGACAGGTGCGCCTGGACGCCCAATACATTGAGAGCCGCTCCTTCTGGTTTGATATTATGCTGCTGCTGAAAACAATACCGGCGGTCCTGTTTGGCAAAGGAGCATACTGATGCAGCGTGATACCGTTATTATTCTCGGCATACCGATAGACAATGTGACTCTGGCGGAGTCGGTGGAGCGGATTTTCGCGATGATTGAGGAGTTCAGAAACGACGCAGTCCCGCGCGAAGTGGCGACCGTCAACGTCGATTTCATCGTCAACACACTTTCCTGGCAGCGGGGCGGAATCCGGCACCCCGAATTGCTGGATATCCTGCGCCGTGCCGACATGGTGACCGCCGACGGCATGCCGGTTGTCTGGATGTCACGCCTGCTCGGCTGCCCGCTGAAAGAGAGGGTCACCGGCGCTGACATGGTGCCCGCTCTGGCGACGGCAGCTGCAGAGCGCGGTGCATCTCTTTTCTTTCTGGGGGGGAACGGTGATGTGGGGCAGCGGGCAGCCGATCTGCTTGTCAGGAGCAATCCGGGGTTACGGATCGCCGGCGTCAGTGCGCCGTTCGTCTATACCGAGGGGCAGCATCTGGCCGATTTTGAGGAGGAGGACGCCGCGATCATTGCCGAGATCAACGCCGCCCGCCCCGATATTCTGCTGATCGCCTTCGGCAATCCCAAGCAGGAACTCTGGTTTGCCCGCAACGCGCCGCGTTTGAAAGTGCCTGTCTCCATCGGCATCGGCGGCACCTTCGAATTCATAGTCGGCACGGTCTCGCGTGCACCGCTCTGGGTACAGAAAGCGGGGCTGGAATGGATCTACCGCATTTTGATGGAACCGCGGCGCCTCTGGAAACGCTATGCCGTCGGCATGGTCAAGTTTGCCCTGCACGCCTGGCCGGCCATCCGGATCTACCAGGCTGCCCGCAGGAGGAAAACAGTGACTTCTGTGCCGGTTGGCAGTGCAGCGGTCCAGCGGATTGAAGAGGATGTCTGTATCATTACACTGCCGGCACGGCTCGATGCCCTGGCTGTTAAAGAGTTCGCACCACGCATCGAAAAGGCGTATCAAACCTACCGGCATCTGGTACTCAACTTTGAACAGGTTCAGATGGTTGATTCATCCGGCCTCGGTTTTCTCGTACGCCTGTGGCGGCGCGATCTGGAGAAGAAGGGGAAGCTCAACCTGATCGCGGTAAATGACCAGGTCAAAGATTTTTTCCGCTTTAACCGTGTCGCTGACATGTTCCACGAACGCCTGTTTGGCGACCAGAAAATGGCCATGGCACGCATACGGACAGAACGCCTGACTGACAATGCCCCGTACACGCTCACCTCCCTGAGTAACGGCACCGTCGTTATCGGCCTGCGCGGAAGAGTGGATGCCGTAGCCATGAAAAATTTTCCGTTTGACGAACTGCTGCCCCAACTGGAAGGGCACAGCTGCATCCTTGACCTCTCCTGCCTGGAGTTTGCCGACAGCAGCGGTCTGGTGGCTTTTCACCGCATCCAGCGCCACGTCGCGAAACATGGCGGAGAGAGCATCCTCTGCGCGCCAAATGAAGCGGTGCTGCAGTTACTCCACCTGACGCGTCTGGATCGTCTGTTCACGATCACGGACGACCAGCTCATCCTGACTGACCGGAGAGAGTCGTGAAAGCTCTGATTTTTCCGTTTCAACGTGCAGAGGGCCTCTCTCCGCTCCGCTCGCTCTGTCCCGATTTCGTCCTCCCCTTAGCCGGCAAGCCGATTGTGGAACACCTTGTGGAGCAGCTTGCTGCAACCGGGATTCAGGATGTAACGCTGCTCTGCGACGACCGACCGGAAGAGGTGGTGCGGCACTTCGGCAGTGGTGAGCGCTGGGGCTGTACTCTGACCACGTCGGCGGTTCGGGAACAGGGCGGGCTGCGACGAATGCTGCGGGCGGCACTCCACGGAGTCTCGGGGATGGTGATCTGTCTGCCGGGCAATCTGGCGGTGTCACCGGAGCTGGCCACATTTCTGGAGGAGGTTGCCGCTGAGGCTGGACACGACGCTCCGTATGTAGCCGGAGAGGGCGATATCATTGCGGTTGATGCTGCTACGCTGCTGTCATTATCCGAAACAGACAGCTTTGAAACAATGGTGGAACTGAGAGAGCTGGCACAGCAGAAAACTGTAACGGCACCAAAACAGGAAAAACCGCCGCAACTGCAGATAATATCTGACTTGGCGAGCTTTATTGATGCTCAGCGAGACATTCTTGCCGGAAAACGTGCAGGCAGCCGCATACCGGCTCGTTCAAGCGCAGAGGGAATCTGGATCGGTGATCACGTACAGATCTCTGCTGACGTTCGCCTGGTCGCCCCGCTGCTGATCGGCAGCCACTGCCAGATTTCCGGCAGTGGCCAGATCGGCCCCAATGCCGTTATTTCTCCCTACTGTCTGGTAAACAACAGTGACCTGATCTGCGACAGCCTGATCATGTCCGGCACCGCCACCGGCACTCACACAGAACTGAACGGCATGGCCGCGCGGGGGCGTGCTCTCGTAAACCTCCGCAGCGGTGCAACTGTCACCTCCCCCGACGCCTTTATTCTTGGTGATACTAACAGCGGCAGGAAACAGTCCAGCGGAGATTTCGGTGCCACCCTGTTGGCCGCGGCTCTGCTGCTGCTCTTGCTGCCGCTCGGCCTGCCGCTCCTGCTCTGCGCCCTTGTCGCACCTTCGCTTCTCCGTCAGGAGCGGTACCTCGGTAACCGGCGCTTGAAAACCCTGGCAGGCGAAAACCCGCGCGTACCGTTTACGCTCCGGCAATTTTGTCGTGGCCCGCTGCTGCTCCGTCGCTGGCCGGGACTTGTTGCGGTACTGGCAGGGGATCTGACACTGGTCGGGGCGGCGGCAACTCCTGCGAATGCCCCTGAACAGTATGAGGCTGATGCAGTCTTTGAACTTGATGCCGCACGGGGTCTGTTTCACATCTGGGAGGTGGAAGGGGAGATGCCTGAAAGCCTTGACGAACAGCGCGTACGAGAGAACTTCCACGCCGTTACCAGGAGTTTTGCAGGTGATTTAGTGGTTGTTGCGAAAGCTGTTTTCACGGCTAACCCCTCTAAATCTCCCCTTACTTAAAAGGGGAGACTTCAAGGCTTCCCCCCTTAGGTAAGGGGGGACTGAGGGGGGTTAGATTTAGATGTTATTTGGTACTAATCCGAACTGGGCGTATGCAACACGCCCCTACAAATCATCAGGAACCTCATGCTTCCACTTCCAGACACGACCTCCGCTGACCTCTTACCGCTGTTTGAGCGCATGGGACAGGAATCCGCTGAACGTCGCATGCGACTCCAGGTGGATCATTCTGCGACCCTGTTTGGTGCCGGTCGCGGCACTCTCCACTTCGAGAATTTCCACGCCGTCCGCATCACGCTGGAGTATGTTCTCGAGGTGAGCGGCCTGGCAGGACGCGCCCGGAGAAACTGCGCTGACTATCGGGTAGAGCAGGTGGAAACAACGCTCGCAAACCTGCCGCAGACATTTGACGGTTACCGGATCGTGCAGCTTTCCGACCTGCACACTGATGCCCTGGTCGATGGCGGAGCCGGTATTCTGTCTGCCCTGAAGGGACTGGAATATGATCTGGCGGTGCTTACCGGAGACTTTCGCTTTGCAACCAATGACGATTATCAGCCCTGCCTCTCTGCGATGGCGCCGCTTGTGAAACAGTTGCAAAATGCTCCTGACGGCTGTTACGGCATTCTGGGCAATCATGATTTCCTCGAATTTGTACCGTCTCTGGAACGATTAGGGGTACGGATGCTACTGAATGAACAGGTTGCCATCGTGCGGGGAAGCGACGCTCTGACGCTTGCCGGCGTTGATGATCCCCATTTTTACGGCGCTCACGATCTTGGCCGCGCTTTGGGAACGACACCGGATCAGACCTGTACCCTGCTGCTGGCCCATTCGCCGGAAATCATTGCCGAAGCTGAAAGCATGGGGGTTGCCCTCTACCTCTGCGGCCATACCCATGGCGGCCAGATCTGTCTGCCGGGAGGTTTTCCGATTCTCGCCAACGCAAGCTGCAGCTATCGCTATCTGAAAGGGGCATGGCGCTTCAACAGCATGCACGGTTACACGAGCAGGGGCACCGGTTTTTCAACCGCAGCGGCACGTTTTTTCTGTCCCCCGGAAATTACACTGCATACATTGAAAAGGGCTGGACAGTCATAAAGACATAAGTTGCAGTGCAACTTGTGTCTTTATGACTATAAACAGCCAAAATGACACTATTGGGTTGACATTCAGCCGACATACTGTCAACTTTTGTCCAGAGCCCGACAAAACCAGCCTAACTCTTCACATATGTGTAACCAGTTAAAATTATAACTCTCTATTTGATTATGGTACTTGGCTTACAATTTGCTCTAATCCTTTTACACTGTCTCTCACGATGGAGGAAACATGCCCCCCACACAACCCGGTAATGAAGTAATCATCCTCTATGATGAGCAGGAACGCCTTATGTCGGGAGTCTGTGTGCAGCTCTTCGAGAAGGGCTTCAAGCGTGTGTTTACCATAAACGACAGCGCCCGGATCTCCACGTATGTAACGGACACTCCGGCAGCAGTTGTCATTTACTGCCTCTATCCACCTGTTGGCAGAGGCATTGGACTGTTGACCACAGTGCTGCAGGAACACCCCGCTGCGAAGGTAATTGTCGTCTCAAAGAGTAACGATCATGAAAATGCCGAAACATGTATGGCACTCGGCGCATTTGACTACCTGACCCATCCGGTCGATATCAACCGCCTCATCAGCAGCATCACGGGCGGTCCGGAAAAAACGTTTCAACATGAACAGCAATCTGCTGTGCGGGTTTTTACCTCCAGCACGGCTCAGGAGAACAGTACATCAGCCTTTGCGCAGATAGTGACTCGCGACAGGAAGTTACAGAGTATTTTCAGGTATATGGAAGTTATTGCGCCAACGACACAACCGGTTTTGATAACCGGTGAAACCGGCACCGGGAAGGAACTGATCGCTCGTGCGCTTCATAATGCCAGTGGTCGCACCGGTGACTTCGTCTCTGTAAATGTCGCCGGTCTTGACGATATCATGTTCTCGGACACCCTGTTCGGACATGGTCGCGGATCTTTTACCGGTGCCGAGCGCGTGAGAAACGGCCTGATTGAAACGGCTGCCAGGGGCACTCTGTTTCTTGATGAAATCGGTGATTTGAGCATCGCTTCACAGGTAAAACTGCTGCGTCTGCTGCAGGAAAACGAATTTTATCAACTCGGGTCGGACCGGATGATAACCGCCACGGCGCGCATAGTTGTCGCCACCAACTGTAACCTTGAAAAAGCGCTGGCAAGCGGAACTTTCCGCGGCGACCTCTACTACCGGCTCTGCTCTCATCACATTCATCTGCCCGCCCTGCGGGAGCGTAAAAACGACATTCCGCTCCTGGTTGATTATTTTTCTCGCGAAGCGGCACAAGAGATGCGCCGGCCTGTTCCGCTGCCGTCTGCCGACATTATCGAAGCGCTGCTTCAGCACAAATTTCCCGGCAACATTCGCGAGCTGAAGGGACTGATCAGCAACGCCGTGGCGACATCACCGCCCGGGACGCTTGTAATACCCAAAATGAAGTCATCCAGCCTCACCTCCGCCGTCATCCCGGCCGGTATCGACTTCAGCTCCCTGCAGCAACCATCCGGCCGGATGCCGACCCTGAATGAGGCCGAGGAGTTCCTGATCAAAGAGGCGCTCAGAGTGACCGCCGGCAATCAACGGGCCGCGGCACTGATGCTTGGCATCTCGCGTCAGGCACTCAACAAACGCTTACAGCGTGACACCAACTACCTGGAGTCCCCGCGAAAATGACTCGCCCCGCCTTCACGCATACCGTACGAGGCCGTTTACTGCTGCTGGCGCTTGGTGTTGAAATTATCATGCTGACACTGATGGTAGCCAACAACCTGCGCCTGCTGCACGTTTCCATGACCGGTCAGGCCCAAAAACAGGCGGCGCAGATGGCGCCGGTTCTGATTGCTGCGCTGCGGGCGCCGGTAGCACAGCGCGATTATGCAACGATTCAGGCGGTGCTTGATGAAAGCCGCGAAACCGAGGACATTGATTACATTGTCGTGACGGACAAATCGGGCAAACAGATGGCGTCGAGCGGCTGGGCAAAAGGAGCGGAACTGCCGCCGCCAAGCACGTCGTTTTCCCTGTTCGGAGGGGAGCAAAAGCCCCGCTACAATGTCGCCGTGGCCATGACGCAAAGTCAGCAGCAGCTCGGCACGCTGCACTTCGGGCTTGATCTTACCGACATCGTAACCGCCCGTAACACCCTGCTGGCCCAGGGAATCAAGATCGCCCTGCTCGAACTGTTCCTTTCCTCTATCATCCTGTTTCTCTTCGGAATCTGGCTCACCCGGCACCTGAACCATCTTACCAACGCCAGCCTTGAGGTCGCTGCCGGCAACCTCTCCCTGCCACCGGTGCCTGAAGGGCCGGATGACATCGGGCAGTTGGGCACTGCTTTCAACACCATGTCACGGACTATTTCCGAACGAATTAATGAGCTGACCACAGCGAAGGAGTCAGCCGAAAACAGCGAAAGAGCCAAAACAGAGAGTGAGGAACGGCTCAAACTCGTTCTTGACGGCAGTAATGACGGCTGCTGGGATTGGGACATCCAGAGCGGCAGAATCGAGATCAACCGGCGCTGGGCCGAAATGCTCGGCTATGCTCAGGAAGAGGTTGTCCACCATGTCCAGTCATGGCTTGACATGGTTCATCCTGATGACCTCCCCAGTGTGCAAAAAGTGCTGGACGCCCACTTCGCCGGAGCAACCCCGCTCTACGAGATGGAACATCGTGTGCGCACCAAAGACGGCAGATGGGCCTGGATTCTCGATCGCGGCAAAGTCGTGCTGCGAGACACCGATGGTACACCGCTGCGGGCAGCCGGCACGCATACCGACATTACCGCCCGAAAATTTGCAGAAGAGCAGATCCATGAACAAGCGATTCTGCTCCAGGATGAAATGGCCGAACGGCAGCGGGCCCAGGAAGAGCTGGCGGAAAAACAGCGGCAGCTTGAAGCGGTCAACAGTTCATTACAGCAGCGGATAGAGGATGCCATCGCGCAGCTTCGCCAAAAAGACCAGGTCATGATCAGTCAAAGCAGACAGGCCGCCATGGGGGAGATGATCGGCAACATTGCCCACCAATGGCGTCAGCCTCTCAATGCACTGGCCATGACACTCGGCAATATCGCGTCGGCATATCAATACAACGAACTCACCGCAGAGTATCTTGACAAAACGGTTGAAAACGGTAATCGCCTGATCCAGAAAATGTCTTCTACTATCAATGATTTTCGTAATTTTTTCAAACCGGACAAGGCAGCTGTTTCCTTCTCCGCCCGGGAACAGATCAGCCATGCCGTGGCGCTGGTTGAGGCCGGCCTGAAGAGCCAGAACATCTCCGTCCACCTTGAAGCTCCGCAAGACATAGTGCTGACCGGCTTCCCCAATGAATACTCGCAGGTGCTGCTCAATCTGTTTGCCAATTCCCGGGATGCCATCAGAGAGTCCGGCGCTGCTTCGGGGAGCCTCACGATACGCCTCTATGATCGGGACGGTCAGGGATGCGTTGCCGTCGGTGATACCGGCGGCGGTATCCCCGCCGATATTATTGACAAGATTTTCGAACCTTACTTTTCAACCAAGGACATGGGCACCGGCGTCGGCCTGTATATGTCTAAAATGATTATCGAACGGAGCATGAACGGCACCATCGAGGCGCATAACATCAAAGGGGGCGCCGAGTTCACCGTTGTGATCCCCTGCAAAGAGAACGTATCATGAGCAGTAAAGACCCCGTCATTACCGACCCCACTAACGGCCTCTCGCGGCGCTCACCGTTCTCTTCAAGAGTGGTGCCGCTTGCAACGCTGGTGGTGGCGCTGATCATTACACTCCTGATGTGGAGAGCCTTCGACAACAGCCTGAAGGCGCGATCAGAGGAGGTGTACCGGGACGAAACGAAGAACATCTCCGACAGCATAATCGACAGGATTCATGCTCACGAACATGTTCTGCGGGGGGCGGCCGGTATTTTCAGTGTCAAGGAGGATGTTTCCCGCACGGTCTGGCGCCATTATGTGTCAGCATTGCAACTTGATGAAAATCATCCCGGTATTCTCGGTATCGGTTTTTCCAAATGGCTTACGCCGGCGGAGAAAGATGCCAATGTCCGCCAGATCCGCGCGGAGGGTTTTACGGAATATTCCATCCGCCCCGAGGGAAAACGGCCGGTCTATACCTCAATAATCTATCTCGAACCGTTCGACTGGCGCAATCAGCGGGCGTTTGGCTATGACATGTATACCGAGCCGCTGCGCCGGGCAGCCATGGACAAGGCACGCGATGAGAACGTCGCCACCATTGCCGCTAAAATAATTCTTGTCCAGGAGATCGATAAGGACAAACAGAGCGGCATGCTGATGTATGTGCCGGTCTATCGGCAGGGAATGCCGATGGACAGTGTGGAACAGCGGCGTTCGGCGTTTATCGGCTTTGTCTACAGCCCCATCAGGATGAATGATTTTGTCAGTGGCACTCTTACAAAACTGCCGCGCAATATT
Organism: uncultured Geobacteraceae bacterium; assembly: GCA_903939115.1. Lineage (GTDB taxonomy): Bacteria > Desulfobacterota > Desulfuromonadia > Geobacterales > Pseudopelobacteraceae > JACRCG01. The sequence continues at coordinate 1,260 of CAJAFV010000080.1, read as the reverse complement.
GCCTTCGATATCAGCCTCATCGGCAGCCAGACACCGGACGGCTTGATGTTCAGCTCTATTCAGACACAGAAGACGGTTCTGCCTGAAAAATACCAGGCGGCCATCACCTCGTCAGTTACGGTCCAATCGTACGGCTGTTCCTGGCTATTTACCTTCAAAACACTTCCCGGCTTTAACAAGGAACTTAACCGGGAAAAATCGTTCCTGGTGCTTGGCGCCGGCATACTCATCAGCGCCCTCTTCTCCTGCCTGGTTTTTTTGATCCTGAAAACCAGAAACCAGGCGATAGCGTTGGCGAATGAGATGATCGCAAACCTGAACAACCGCCTTTCCCTTGCGGCTGACTCGGCTCAGATAGGTGTCTGGGACTGGCTGATACCGGAAAACCGGCTCATCTGGGACAAGTGGGTGTACGCTATGTATGGCGTGAAGGAAGAAGATTTTTCCGGAGTATATGAGGCGTGGCAGAGTGGTCTGCACCCGGACGACAAGACACGCAGCGAGGAGGAGATCGGCCTGGCGCTGCGGGGGGAACGGGAGTTTAACTCGGAATTCCGGGTTATCTGGCCGTCGGGTGAAGTCCGTCATATCAAGGCCAATGCGCTTGTGCTCCGTGATGCCGGGGGTAAACCGCTCAGAATGATCGGGGTGAACTACGACATTACCGAGCGGAAGCGTGCGGAAGAGCTGGTTCATGAGCAGGCGGGACAACTGGAAGCGCTCAATCGGTCCCTGCAGATCCGCATCGATGAGGCGGTCGCCGAAATCCGCCGGAAGGATCAGGTCATGATCAGCCAGAGCAGACAGGCCGCCATGGGGGAGATGATCGGCAATATCGCCCATCAGTGGCGGCAGCCGCTCAATGCACTGGCCATGGTACTCGGCAATATCAAGTCGGCGTTTCAGTACAATGAACTCACTGAGCAGTATCTTGACAAAACGGTCGAAAACGGCAATCGCCTGCTCCAAAAAATGTCAACCACCATCAATGATTTCAGCAATTTTTTCCGGCCGGACAAGGAGATCCTCCATTTTTCCGCGCGAGAACAGATAAACCACGCCGTGGCCCTGGTGGAGGCCGGCCTGATAAACCAGAATATTTCAGTGCATCTGGATGCTCCGCAGGATCTGACCCTGACCGGCTTCCCCAATGAATATTCGCAGGTGCTCCTCAATCTGCTGGCCAATGCCAGGGATGCCATCAAGGAGTCCGCTGTTCCGGAAGGGAGAATTACCATTCGCCTCTATCTGCAGGATGGT
>CAJAFV010000079.1 GCA_903939115.1 uncultured Geobacteraceae bacterium | reverse complement strand
GGTCTCGCCGGCCAGGTCGGCTCTGCCGGTGGCTATGGTGCACATACGGTCGAGGATCCAAGCGGAAGGGCCTCTGCAGAGAAAAGCAATGTGAGTGCCATGCCGACACAAGCGTGGAGCAATGAGTACAGCATGAAGGCACGACAGGCACAGTCGTCGATGGAGATGTCTGCTGGAACGTCAGCATCAAACGATATGATAGCAGCGTTTGGCCAGGAGTATTCGGCTCAGATGATGGGTAATGCTCAAGTCGGTCGAAACGTGGGCTTCGGAGCTGCCGGTACTGCCATGAAGGAGAATGGCCTTCAATCCTCGTATGATCTCAAATCCTTCGATTCTCGGCTTGGCCTCAATAAATCAGCAGCGGTAAAGGATATGGTTGCAGGCAGTTATGGTGGCAATGTCCGCAACTTTGCAGAGATGGGTGTCGCCAATGACAAGGCATTAGCACAAACGTTTGGTAACGGTTCAAACTACGCCGATTTTCTGTCTTCAAACATGGATAAAAGCGTCGGGCAACTGCAAGGAGAAATGCAGGCATTTGGAGCCTCAAAAGCACTCGGATTCAGTGGTGATTGGAGACAGTTCAACGCAATGCGTTCAGAAGTTTCTTCTTTGGGAGACTTTGCTAACGCTGATGCCGTTAATAAAATGGCAGGAAATTTTGGTGTGTCGCCCGGACAGCTCATGCAGATGAATTCGCTGTTCCAGCAAGGAAAGCAATCATCGGAGATGGTAGGACTTTCAAATCAGTTGGGTGGAGCGAATAAGGCCGGAATGGAAGCTGGTAGCGTCGCTGCAATGGAGATAGGTGGCAAGATCAGTGGTATCTTTGCAGCTGGCGGTTACGACAATTACCGTCAACTTGCCAGTAATGACGTGTCCGGGAAAATTGCTCGCAACCAACTTGTCCACTCAGCCGCCGATCAGTTGGCTGGTAAAATCGCTCCGGAATTGGCACATAATCCGGAAATGTATAATGGCGGGCATCTGACCGAGCGTGGCTTTGCCGAAATGCAAAGGTCGATGGAAGGTCAGAACATCTCATTCACTACTGCTGATGGCAAAAATTCAGTGAACGTAGGCATGGATGGCGGTATCGTCAATTCCAGCGAGCAAGGTGTTGTTGCCGGCGGAAACAAATCAAGAGCTGAAGGGATTATGAACGAACTGCGTGAAGCCAACTTCGGCCATAACGCAGTAAACGAAATTGGCAAGATGATGAATAGCAACAAGGGTTTCACCTATGAGATGGCAAAAGATGGGGACGGTAATATCCAGTCCTTTTCTATTGGTCGAGGCGGGGACGTCAGCCGGAAAGATATGGCGACATTCAAAACAGGTAGGGACGCTGAAAATATTGACAGGAATATGCAGACTTCTGAACATGGCCGCAAATCCTGGAGTGGTTCGTTAAGTGAAAACGTGAATGTGTCATCAACAAGCCAATACACACAAGTTGATCGACTCATTGCCTCTGATAGTGACGCCGCTTCAGTCAATAAGGCACTTGCTGACAGTGGGAGCGGTGTTCAAGTAGCACCAGGTGACAGCATTCAAATGAGGATGGGAAAGCCGACTATTCAGGGCATGACAAAAGATGGATCTATGAGATCGCACGGGCAGCAAGGCGTGACACCGACAATCTCCACGTTCAAAATCCAACGTGGTGGCGAAAAAGATTACAAGGATTACACCAGTTCAGTGCTTGGCTCCCATACCCAGAAATTTGACAACAGGGTAGACAGTTCAATGGGTGTGAATGTCCAGGGCGGCGGATCGGCACTGATACGAGGAGCGCTTGGAGAAAGGGCTGCGGAGATAATTATCGGAACTACCAACGGTACGGTAGCCACGATTAATAATGCTAGCTCACTAGCAACTGGTGGCAAAGCAGTTATTAAGGGTGGAAAAGCGGTTTTGGGTAAAATTGGTGGTCAGGCTGCTCCGGTGAGCTCAGCTCCGGGTATTACTCCTTCAATGAAAGGTTACACAAAATATTAGTCGGGAGTTATTGACGATGGAAGATTATGATTTTTTTGTAGCACGGGTCATTCTGCTTAACGATGGCCTAATGGCACTCGCCACTATTCCGAACGAGTATTATGCCGAGCTGATGGCAAATAAAGCGACGGCGCCTATAACAATTTCAGCAGAGCCAGGTGCAGTTATAATCAGGGTCGGTCCGGTTGCCGTCTCTCTGCCTTCACCAGTATTTGAGCACTTGGCGGAGAAAGGAAAAGTGTTTGTCTACCTGTCCGACTACGACAACTATGTTATGGAGCCTTGGCTGGAAGGGAATGTTAACTCCGCTGATCTATGGTCTGCAAAAGGAATCGCTGATTACATTTTGGCAACAGATCAGGGAAAATAGGAAACGGATGAGTGGACGCCATGCCGTGTTCTACCACGTTTTTTTGACTTTTCATGCCATAACTTAATCTGCCTGCCATGGACCGGGAGCTTCCCAGGTGCCTGAAAATAATTTGGTGTTGCTGGCCGCCTCAGCGATTGGCAGCAAGAAAGACTTTACCTGCGTAAGTATGTCGGACAATTGCTCAGGAAGATAAGGCTGCTGCAGTCTCCCAACAAATGCTTTCCATTGTACCTGATGGGTCTTGGCAAAAATATCCGTTGATGCAATGAAATCATAGTCGATAATGCTTCCACGATTTTCAAAAGTGTACTTTACCGCCTGCGAAAGCTGGTTGCCATCGAAATCGAACTGCCGAGAAAGCTGCCAAATGTCATAAAAGTCTTTCATTCTACTGTTCAACTCTCTAAGGCGCATCATCGCCTCAAATTTTTCTGCTATCGCACTTTCTTTGCTATAGCATAGAATCCGAGGTGCGGGCTGATCAAGAAATGTAGGCATGAGATGCAATTCAGGGTCTGGATAAACAATATCCCCAAACCCAATGTCAATCTGCATTGCAATGCGTGCTGACTCCAAAGTACCTTGGAACCGAACCCGAACCCCTTTGTAGTCAGCATCTTCCGTTATGTTGACACACTGGATGGTGTCTGACAGAAAAATCAGTCCATCTGCAAGGACATTTGTGTTGATTATATCTCGGATCTGCAATTCTATGGCAGTTGGGTCATTACTTGTTCTACCGATCATGTCGATGTCCATCGTCGACCGGTAGTCCTCTGCATTCCATATTCTGAGCATCAAAGCACCCTTCAGGACAAAACGATCAGAGTAGTGAGAGCAGGACAGGCGGTAGAGAAAACGCTCCATTGCGTAATATTGTAACAACTCACCGAACGGTCGAAGATCACTTCTGGCGATGTTCAATAGTTTTTGTCGAATTGATGCCGCTACATTTGTTACAGTACTTCTACTCACAAAAGAGCCTCCAAATAAGGTTTCATAATCTTCTCGACTCGGCAGATTCTGGCGTATTGAAGAAGCTCTTTGATTTTAAAAATCGAACTTTCACGATAGCTCTTGAGAGCTTCAAGTACTATGTCCATACCGATCTTGTTGCGAAACTTGAAACAGTCGGCAAGTGTTTTCTCTGGACAATATACATTGACGGCAATCCCGTCGATAAGGTGTTCCTCTATTCCAGACTGGTAACATTGCTCATCGTAGCGATACACCTTTAGCGGTGGGAACCCAATTGTTGGATTCCTCATAGATCGGCCAAGCGCAATAGAAACGTGGTGAGGAATTTGTGTCGTCAGATTGTGGAATGATAGAGCTGAGATAAGACAGAGTACGCCTTGAGGAACCCGTGATGCCACGGTCACCAGGTCAGGGTTTGAGAGCGACCCTTGTCCCGCTAGTCGGTAAGAACCACGAGATAGCTGCTCAAGAATACCACTATCGCGCATAGCGTAAAGAGTTCGTGGGTGTATTCCCTGCCGCAGCGCAGCGCCTGTGCGAAACGCTCCACCAAAGCTCCTGATTTTTTCTATGGCCTGATTAATGGACTCTGTCATGGTGCGGATAGTATTGCATACACTTATAAATTAGTAAAAACATTTTTATCCAGCAGTTGCCCTCATATTTATAACCGTTCTCTCAAATCTGTTGATTATTTAGGTCACCACTGCATTGCAAAAAAGTTCAACCACCGACCTTTATTGATTCATTGACATACAGTTTTCTTTTCACGCCCGACTGTCAAAAAGGATCAGAACTGCCTCTCCAGCTTACTTCTAAGCTGTTCGTCGTGCCTATATTCTTCCAGCATAAAATCTTCCAGTTCATGAGTCGCAGTGTTGTAGCAAATGAACTTCGGTGAGTCTATTCCGACGTGTTTCATTTTGTTCTTTCCCTTTCCCTCAAACAACTCAAGCGGATCAGGACGGGCCGTATGACCAACAACTTGGTTAAAGCGAATATCCATCTTTTCATGGCCAATTGAACACCAGAATATTCCCGAAACATCTTGATAACCGCCGCGAAGTGAACCTATGTCAAAAATAGAGGCAAGAGATTCCGGTGCTACGGGTTGATTTATATACCAGTCAAACTCAGAATTGATCCAGTCACTCGCATCTTCCATCGTCTTAAATGCCTTTCCGTGTTTTTTAGAAAGTCCGCCGTGGGTGAGAAGGTAGTCATCGCGTACGAGAGAGCCATGGAGAAGCCCCTTATACATATTTACGACATGAAATAGCTCTGGACTATACCTGTTTCCTGAACACCTGAAATATCCATGGGCGTTGCTTAGATACGGAAGTTCGTGGTTTCCGCATAAAAGAACACATTCGTTGGCAACGGCAAGCTTAAAGGTGGCTATGATATCTGCGTCGGAGGCGGAGAACGAATCCATGAAATCGCCAAGGATAATGTGCTCTTCTTCTGGGAGGTATTCAATGAACGCCTTGCATTTGGCGTAATTACCATGAAGGTCGCTTATTATCAGGCTCATACTCGATATCCTGCTCTACTTTCGTTCGAGGAGTGACAATTGTGCTTTGATCGCAACTGAGAGTTTTTGTGCATATTCAACTGGCGAAACATAATGCGTACTGTGGAGGTAGAACTTATGTTTAATTCAATGCTTGTTCATACCCAAATACCGTCTACGGTTATACGAGCAGCGCGGGTCCCATAATGTTACCCAGATGATAAAACAAAAAATCATCAACGCCACGACAATAGACCGGATCCATATAGTTGGATGAGCGGCAAGCAAATAGCCAAGCCCGCCTCCGATTAGTGCGAAGATCATGACCAACAAGGTGCCAGGTAGGGCAACGAGTAAAATTTCTTTCAGGTTCTGCCAAGTCACTTTCAGATAATCTAACACGCTGCACTCCTCTATTTTGTCATTTATATCAAACTGGCGAACGCGAAAACTGCATAAATCAACACCTGAGTTATCTAAAGCCACAACATCATGTGGTTGCAACCAAAGCCTAGTGTACAGGTTGTTTTTTTACATCTTACACAGGGTCAACATACTGTTTTTTAGGTTTTTATATGGATCTCTATTATACTTAAATCGGTATATATTTGACGTTGACAAGGCCATAGGTCCAGAATAGTGCGGAAAGGTGGCATAATGGTAAGGTCACGGGGCCAGAGCCGTATTGATTTTTATTTGGGCTCTTAGGATATTAACTCCTCCAGCACAAACATTGAATAGCATTAAAGGGATGTGGTCGCACATATGTTCTGCGATATTTCGCAGGGTCGATCCGGTTGATCTCGCCACCAATGCATATCCATTTTCGATGTGCATCCCGCATCCTCCAATAAGGCTTTCATGCCATCAGCAGTGCAAACCAGCACGATCGCGTGTCTGTTTTGGTTCGCTGTCTTCAGTACGTACTCTGAAAATGGGTTAAGTAATCCTGGATCATGCTGGGTTGCCAACTGTAGAAGCTTCTGGCTGTTCAAGTCGGTTGGAGTATTCTCAAATCTGACTTTCGACTCTACCGCTGTAGTTAATTTTGTCAGTGCAGATGCCAGAGTGAACATTTCTTCTTGTTCGCCAGCAAGGCACATCGTACAACCGCAACAAAACGTAAATGTACCAATCACAATCACGCTGCTTACAATTCCTAGAAACTTCATCATCACCCCCAGAAAACGAGATCGTTATTTTCGTTGCGTCCAGTATCGAGATCCCAGTTGCCGATTTGCGTCATATAAGCAGCATCAGCATTTAGTACACCGCAAGCTATAAGCACCCAAACTTTTTCAATACTGTAGAGTGCTTTATTAAACAGGTCATTGTAGTTCATGGTGCCGCTTGGGACAGGCAGTTTTTCAATGTACTGTTTATCAACCTCATTGGCAGCCGGGTAAATCAACCCCATGCCTGTTGCAACATGTCTGGCAAAAGGCAGTAGATGGTTGCCGGCTGCTGCAATATCCTCTACTATCAGGTTGAACCGATCATGCCACTTGTTAACGTCAGGAGAATTGTCATTAAATATGGTGGAGTGCACTTCCCTCATCATTCCGATCCATAAATTAACAATGTCCGGATCCATCTTTTCTCCATCGTTTAGGTCACTACAGGATGCAATGCCGCTTTCCAGGTGGTCAGACAAACCAACTTCACCCACATTTAACCTTTGGAAAATATAGGCATCCTGGTTCATTTCACAAGTTCTATGATCTTGCTCATTACCCTTATACGGCCCCACAATAAGTTCAACAACGGGATGTATAGTAACGTCTGCTGCGACATGTGCGGAATAGCCCAATAACCAGGCAAGGCACTTCTCTTGCTTCTCACCGCTCATAGCACTCACAAACTTCACACCCGTCTGTATCATCTGGCCGGTGTGAGTATAATGCATCAGATCAGCCCAGTCAGCTGCCTCTCCATCACCTAACGCGAGGTAAGGATAGTCAGGGCTAACCGCGCCAAGCTCGCAGTATTTAAACGATTTATAAAGGGCTATCATGGCCTCTTTTGGCAACCCAACGATATTTTCAAGCCGCTCTGGGTTTCTAAACTCATTAACCAGTGTAATGTGTGCGTATGCTCCGGGCATATGCCCTCCTGTCTTGCTTCCAATTTATGTTTGGCGCTAATTATGACAATAATGGATTCACATTTGCTGGTGGCGTATGTGTACCGAGTTTACGATCAAGAGGGGCTGGCGAAAGAAGTATTTGCCCGGCTCTTTGGTTTTTCCAGAAGAACCGGTCGCTAAGACTACTTACTTAGGTGCTTTTTTACGGCAGCCGCAGACGTGCCCACTGCATTTACCGCTTTCTTCAGTTCGTCTTGGGTGCAACCAAAAGACTTTGTCCAATTCCGGACTTCATTATGGTCATGAATATCGATCCTCTTATTGTCTGGACTACCTGTTAACTTTTTATTATCTGCCATGTTGTGCTCCTTTGTATTAGATTTCCTATTAAAATTCAGGAAGATTTTCAAGATTGTCAGATGGAGTATTGTTATCGACAGTCTTTATGAACTTAATGCCAGCCACTTTTATAATGTAAATAAGTTGGCCCTTTTTCCATTTTCCTTCGGTACTATTCAAAATCGTCACAAAGGTTTTACCATTCTCTAATGCCTTGACGACATCTTCACGTTTCCAGATGGTAGCAATGGATATGGTTTCACCATTGTCTGCATGAACCTTCACCTGGTTGATGTGTGAGTGTTCGCCGTTGTATCGGACTTCTGAAATCCCGTAATCCGCCCATTTTGCCATAATTCCGCTCCTTAGTTACCCTTTTGGTGGAAATGGATCATTGCCGTGACTGTCTGAATTCGAGATTTTCCCATCCTTGTTATGGATGACAAATTCGGTGCCTTGGTTCTGACTTATTTTACGGCCTTGATTTACTGCCTCCTGTTTTGTCTCGAAATGTCCTGAAGCCCTGTCTGCTCCGTTTCGCTTTACATCCCAACCGCCTTCTTGATTTGGAACTACATGATGCTCTGCTCATATATATTCTCCTTAAGTGAGTTTTTTGAAATCACAACGTTAACTGCATTTATAGATCAATATAAAAAACATGTCAACAAATTTAACTTTCAGCTATTATTTTATTTAACATTATTTTGATACGTTTTGTGATAGCGTATCAAAAATATATACACATCACTTATATATTTGTGCTAAATGTTAATCTTTATATGCACTGATTGTTATACGGGAGACTAAATATGATCGGTATAAGGATCGCTGAAAAAAGGAAGACAAAGCATCTTACACAGGCCGTACTTGCTGATGCTGTTGGCGTGACAACTGCCTTCATTAGCCAAATCGAAAGTGGTAATAGGAATCCGTCGTATGGATTAATTCTCAAGATAAGCCACCAATTGGACGTACCTCTCGAATATATTTTAAGTGGAGATGCAAAAGTGGGGGATTACCCCTCTAATAAGCTGATATTCTCCGTGATCTCTCACTTGGATAATGACAAGAAGAATAATATCACTGAATACATTTACCAACTTGCAGGGACTAAATTTTACAAAAATTTTCCATTTTTTACTTCTCCAACAGAGTATGCAAAATTTGTTATAGATTTCTGCAAAGTCAATGAAGTTCCCGTGGATGTTTTTGGAATAGCAGAAAAACTTGGAGTGGAAGTTCTATACGCCGATATTGCCGACAAAGAAGGGATATTATACAAAAACCCAGAAAACCCTTTAATACTTGTTAACGGCAAAAGTGATAATCACGAGCGTAATAAATTTACAGTCGCTATTTTGCTTGGTCACCTTGTAATGCCATGGCACCTTAAGCATACTTTTTGTCGCCTGAAAGATAAGAAATCACTCGACCATGATGACCAATTGGAAATAGAAGCGAGGCAGTTTGCTGGAGAGCTTTTGCTTCCCGGGGCGATCGTAAAAAAAGACTTTAAGAAAATCGCTCCTTCTCTTGAAGTCTTTGAAAAATTAGCTCACGACAAATATAAGTGTTCCATGACGGCTCTTGCTCATAAATATTCTGATTATTATGGAGCGAAAGCAGTATATCTTACCGCTGACAAAGACTTAATAACGAGAAGTTACTCCGCCGCATTCCCTGTTAAACTTGTTGGGCAGATTATGCCTGGATCGTTTGCACATGATTTTATTAGCAATCCGCCTGTAACCAAGGAAACAAGGTCTGGTTTTGTGAAGGGGAGCATTTGGTTCAAAGATATCACCGCAAATATCGAGGTATATGAAGAATCTATGCTAGATCCAAAATTTGGAATTACCGTAACGCTTATCCAACTAAAAAAGCCTGCATAGAAAAACGGTTTTTGAAAAAGTATCCATAAATCTATCCTCAACTAACACCTTAGATTCATAAAAAGATTCATTTATCTGACATGGAGGTCAATCTGTATTTCATTATGCAAACTCTTTCTTAATTTGTTCCCTCAAAACCCCACTCGGCTTGAACGTCAATATCCGTCTGGCTGCAATGGTAAGCGTCTCGCCGGTTTGCGGGTTGCGACCACGGCGGTCGGCCTTCTGTTTAACGACAAAATGGCCGAAGCCGGATATTTTAAGATTCTCACCGGATTCGAGCGTGCTTTTCATGACAGAAAATACCGCTTCAACAAGATCAGCGGACTCCTTCTTTGTTAGACCCATTCCTACTTGAACTTTCTCAAATATATCAGCTTTAGTCATTGCCCCCTCCTCACATTCTCACAGGATAATCTATTTTATTCTCAAATTGACCTTCTTGTTCTAAAGTTTTCAACCATTTTTTACAGTTCAATAATCTTATCCGTGATTTCAGTAAAAGCCACATCGTGGCTGACCAGAAAGAGCTGGTCGTACCAGTGTTCGGTGACCTCTTCCCGGCCAACATCAATGGCACGGAAGGCATGAGCCAGGTTTTCCCGGCGGGCCGCATCCAGGTTGGAGGTTGGCTCATCAAAAAATGCCACCCGCGCACCAAGGGTCTGCAGCAGTGCCAGGCGCAAGGCAACAACTGCACTCATCATCTGACCACCGGATAGTTGGTCATCGCTGCGCTCCCGCATGATCGCGTCCTGCATGTCCTTGAGAACAATCTGGTAGTTTTCTCCCCAATACAATTCCTCATCAGACTCGGCAATGGTTCGGTATATCCGGTCAGCTCGTAAGCTGATTTCCTCGCGGAAACGTTCGGAAAGCTGCGCGGATACATTTTTGAAGATCTGGTTGCGTAAAAACTTGACCAGTTTTTCCTTCTCCTCGAAGCTCTTGATCTCTATTTGCTTGGCCTCAACCTCTTTTTGAATCTTGTTGAGATGGGTAATTTCTGAGTCAAGCCGTTCGGCATTGCGACCAAGATCAATGAGCTGCTGGCGAAATGTAGCTACATCGGCAAGCAGTTTTTCTTTATCCTGGCGTGCCTGTTGGAGAAGTTCGGACTGAAAGCCACTTTTTTTCTCAGTGAGGTCTGCCTGCTTAGCCGTGATCTCTTTTGATAATTCCTCTAGCAAATGCACCATCTTTTGCAGGTGCTGAGAACGGGCGTCAAGCTCTTGAGCAACATTCATATTGGCGGTATAGGCATCCCTTGCAGGAAGGTGCTGTTGACGCTCCTCATCTGCTTTGGTGATAGATGTATCAAGATCAGCAAAGTTTTTAAGATCAGCCTTGCGGGTTTCTACCAGTTTGGCTGCATCAGCCTGCTGCTTTACTATAGTACCCAGCGCTGCCGCTCTATCCCGGTTTTTGTTGTGCCGCTCTTCCAGGCCGGTGGCCTGTTTGTTCAGTTCCTGCAAACGGATAACACGGCTGTTGAGATCCTTTTCTGCCGCCTCGGCCTCTTTTAGTTGAAGGTTCAGCTGTTTCAACTTTTCATCCAGTTCAGACGACTGGCGATCCAGATCAGCAATGCGTGTGCTGAAGACATCGCGAGGCGCAGTCCCGGCAATGTTGTGACACTGTTCCTGAAAGAAAGGGCATGTTCCTTCGGCCAACTTGTCCTTACCCTCCAGCAAACTTTCCCGGCGTCCATCCAACTGAGAACGTTGCCCTATTAGAGCTTCGATTTCTTTCTTTACAGTTGGTAAGCGTGAGGCTATGGCAGAAAGGTTTGCATCAGGTTGCAGTTCCTTTCTGGTTTCGTTGATCTTGTCCTGCTCCACATCCAACTGTTTACCCGTCTTTTCAATCTCTGTTCGTTCATGAACCAGCAGCTGAGAAAAACGGACTGCTTCTTTTTCTAATCCGGCGATTTCCTGTTCGACAACACGCCGCTGCTGTTCCTGCTTGCGCAATTCAACCAGACGAGCTTCAATGAGATCAAACGCCTCCTTGCCTGCTTTGGCATTTTCAACAACCTTCAGTGCTGTCTGGCTTTCCTCAACCCGTACTTTCTGCTCGGCAATTTTAACGTTACCATCCGTAATGCGGTTCTGTAGCAGTTGGACTTCATTGCTAAGGGCAACAATCTCCTTTTCACGCGATTCCAGCGCAAGCAGGCGTGTATCCAGCGTGACAAGTGCCGATTCTTTCTCTTGTAACTCTTGCTGTCGCACAACCAGAGTGTTTTTGATGGTTTTTAATTCGGCGGTTTTGTCCGGCAGAACTGCCAACTGTTCCTGTTTTCCCGCCACCTCTGTTGCCAACAACTTCATCCGCTCTTGTACCGCCGAGAGAAGACCGCTGGTACCCTTGTACGTCTTACGCCAGGCGTCGATTCCAAGGATCTCGTCAAATGCTTCCTGGCGCTTGGTGGCTTGTTTAATAACAAAAGGTCCCAGGAAGTCATTTTGGAATGGACCTATCACCAACTTGAACTGTTCAGCCAGCGAGCGGCCATTGGAGAGCCCGAGTATTTCCGCAATACGTGCTTCGGTTTCCTCCATGCGAGCATGATCTTCAACCTCGAAGTTGCCGCAGATCTCTTTAGCCAGCAGCCATTTAGCAGAGGCCCCCACGGTACGACTCACCCGATAGGTTTCGCCATCATCAGCCCGGAAAACCACGCTGATTTCACCTTTTTTGCTGCCAATGGAGAGGAAACGATCAACGTTGGAAACAAAGTCCTTGGCATCAACACCGAACATGGCATAACCGATGGCCTCAAAGACGGTGCTTTTTCCTGCACCATTAGGACCTGAAAGGACATTGATTCCGGCGGAGAAAGACAGTTCCGTATCGCGGTGGGACTTGATGTTCTTGATATGTATGGAGATAATCTGCATGGCTATGGCTCACGCGAGAGGAGACCCAAAAGTTCCTCCCCCTCCACGTCACCTTTGATTACCTGATCGCGAATTGCCAGCGCCAGGTTGACAAGCTCATCCTTACGATCCTTGAAACTGCTGTTGGCGCTGATAAGTTCCCCCAACACGTCACGTTCGATCTCGGACAGACTGCGCTTGATATCATCTTCCCCCCCGCTGCGGGTAACCAGCGAGAGATGGTTCTTGATTTCCACATGCAGTGGGTTACCGATTTCCTCCAGTGACAGTCGCAACCGTTCACGTCCCAGCTCAAACGGATGGAAGGCCACCCGTCCGGTGAGCCTGACTTCGATTAGTGGCCGGCGTTCATCATCTGTTTTGGGAAGTATTTCTGTTATCTGGTTGCGGAAACTTTCCAATGCCTGATCAGCGTTTTCGGCACCGTCCAAATTGATGGTTGCTACCAGCATCGGGCGTGGGGAGGTGCGGCGGTGTTCATGGCTGTATTTCCCGCCATCAACATTGACCAAGTAATATCCCTTGTCGTACTTTTCCTCACCAAAGTTAACCCGTTCCGGAGCTCCGGGATTAAATGCATATGGGCGGCCTTCAGGAGTGGATATAATGTAGGGCTTGTGTCCATGTCCAAGTGCAACGTACGAAAACCTGTCTGCCAGCGGCAGTGCCTCGTCCGGTTGCATGTTGCCGATCTCCACTGGTGAGTAGGTCCAGACCCCCACATGAAACAGCAGCAGGTTGTTCTCGGTTATCACTGCCTCGCAGATGCGCGAGACATGGTTCCCAGCTTGGGTGCCGATGTAGCCTAGGCCATAGATGTTCATCCCCTTGATCTCGATATGCCCGCCTGCACCGGTTTCCGGGTCGAACGGGTCAAAGTGGTAACCGCCATCCACACTACGAGAGGGGCGCAGCAGGCGAATGTAACCCATCTGAGAGAGCGCCTCCATCCAGGAGATACTGTCGCGGCGATGAATCCAGTCGTGGTTGCCTTCAACAGCGATGCAGGGTATTCCGGCGTCTTTCAGTGGTTGCAGGGTTTCTATGGTGCGGGCAAAGGTGCGGGGAAGAATCTGGCCGGTGTGGAAAAGGTCACCAGCGACCAGGAGGAAATCGACTTGTTCGGCGATGGCGTCGGAAACAATGCCGCCGAGCATATGGAAGAAGTCTTCGTAGCGTTCGGAATCATCGGCGGAGGTGCGGTATGTTTTGCCGAGGTGGATGTCGGCGGCATGGATATAAGTGATTGTCATATAGGATAGTTATCTTCCTAACGGCCATAAGTCTGGACAGCCATTTCTTAGTTACTCTAACCGCTAGTTGGGAACTTCACATTTCTTCCCTGTTATTATCATCTAATTGGATTCTTGGAAACCATGCTTTCGCTTGCCCTCTCATTCGCTGAGGATCATGGTGGAGGAGGTGTTAGTTGACTCTCGACGTATGCGTCGGCCATCATCATTTTGTAGTGTTCACTGTGGCCAGTCTTCTCAAAAATCGCCCTGAACAAGTTCAAGTAATTATCAACCAATGATGGATCAGTTGATGCGTATAAATCATCGAGGGCGGAATGAGACCCGTCGTTAATCCACGAAAACAGTGACTTGCACACAAACTTCTCCTGGCCATCAAACAAGTCGCATATTTCATCGGGGTCCCAGCTCCCTAAGATTTTGAAATAGTTCTCCAAGATTCGCCTTAGAGTATTCTGGATAGAGAGGTTAGTGCGATCATCCTTCCTGACCTCCTCCCAAAGCAACTCGTATGAGGTCTTGATGGGGTTAGAGACGTATTTCTGGACCTTCGATTCCAAGCCAGCCTTTCTTATAATCCAGAAAGTTGCATCGTTCTTGCCATAGAGACGATGTTTAGGATTGAAAGTGACCTCCTTGTGAAAATAAACATTATGGGTGAGAACGAAAATCTGCTTAATATGGCCCGTTCCTTCTCGGACTTCCTTGAAGAGTACCTTGATCAAGCTACTAACGATAAACAGTATGTCGCTATCCAGACTTGATACGGGATCGTCAAACACGACCACTCGGCTTGTTGTCATTCCAGTTTCCGAAGAACTACCTTTAAGTAAATGATAAAAATATAGAAAGGTAACGAACGACTTCTCACCTTCGCTCAATGTTTCACTCGCATCAGACCCGTCCATTCTGACCAGTTTGTAGCAGTTTTCCACATTCGACTTTGCTAAAGAAAACCCTCGAAATCCAAAGGATTTTAGGAGAGGATTAATACTATCAATTGTTGGTTGTATGCTGGTTGTTTCTTTTTCAAGTATTCGGATTTCGGCGGCCTGCGTTCCCATATCCGATGTTGTAGTCGCAATCTTTGTCGTCATGTCCGCAATCGCTTTGCTCAAACCATCCCGCTTTGTATCGTAGGCCGTCAGGTCTGACTTGAGCTCCACTTCTAGAAGATATTTCCACACTTGCGCTGTTAGATTGCGTCGTTCTTGCGCAAGATTTGCTACCACCTTGTTATGGTCAGCAATTAGAACGTTTGCTGCGTCGATCAGCGCAGTTATTGTGGAGACAACATTGCCGATGGATTCAAGAGCAATAATCTGACTCGGCTCTTTCTTTTTCGATGCAATCTTTTGGGTGTTGATCGTGAACCTTGAATCCAGTAGGTCCATTTCAGTTTTTAGCTTTTCCAAATCAAGGAAATTGGACGGAGTGGCGATAACTGAAGTAATCTGTTGCTGAAGTCGCGCGGCGTCTGTCGTGTAGTTGGTGGCAAGATCGTCAATTGCTTTACTGTCCGTTTCAAAGGTCTCATCGAAATACTCGTTCAAGCTCTTCGCAAACGCATCCGTCGTGGTCTGTTGACAAAACGGGCACACAGTCTCGTTGGATTCGTAGAAAGTGCGGCCTTCTCTGACCCAGTCACTGATGCCCAGTTTCTTAATCATCGACGCAATATTGACGTCCTCTTTCCCTATCACGCATTTTTTGAGAATGGGGTTGGTTTCATGTGCAAGAATTTTTACTGTTTCGATGGATGGAATAGATTGCTCGACAGTCGGAGTCGGGCCAAAAACGGTTGCCGCTCTCTTTACAAGATCTACCAGAGGCTCCAGAGTCGCGGTATTCGTGACACGCTCTTGGAGGATCTTGACCTTAAATTTCTCGGAACTGCCTCGAAATCCTTCGAAGGCACCGAATAATTTTTCGTCGTGCTTCTGTTTTTGTGCCCAGCTCTTTATTTTGATTTCTTCGTCAAGAGTTGCTAACTCACCCGTCTTGCCGCCCGCCCCGTCTACGCCGTTCAAGTTAAATTTCAAGTTCTCAACTTTCTTTGTGAGAACTTCAAATTCTTCCTTAGCTACAGCAATCTTGTTGAGTGTATCGACGTTCTCTTCACCAAGTGTGAAGATACCTTTGAGTTCGGCGGATTGATTGAAGTTCTTTGTGACGAAATCGCGATTGTAAACCATCGCCTGCAACTTCGTCCCGCTTTTCCATGTCACACTACAAGTCGGGAATATTCCTTCGTCAGCAATTATTTTAGAAATCGTTGTTTTGCCAGAACCATTCGAGCCATAAAGAAAATTGATTTTCATCAGATTATTCAATACTTCTGGAGGACTGTCGTATGTCGCAATTCCTTCTATATTGATTGATTCGATCATTCAGAGACCTCTGTATCTAATGTGGTGATCACTCTCGATCAACACTAGAATATGAACCTAAGAATCAATTTGCATGACCTCAGTTTTATGGAATAATGTGTCATCTTAAGTTTGCTGCATAAAGTTTTTTCACATATTTATTAATATATCTGTTCAACCCATCACCTTTGACAGCCAATTCCTTCATTTTCTCTATATGGCTACTACCAGTACTTTCATAATTGTACAGATAGGTGGCCCCTTTTCCGAACTCTACAGTGATTGAGTCACTTCCAATTTTGTAAGCAACAACACCTGAATCTCCGTCCAAATCTTTGTACTTTTCCATGGCATTCATCCCTTCCTGTTTGGTCTATTGGTCTACTTGGTTGCAAGTTATCTTAGTTCACCATGTTCTCAACAACTCACCATAACATCATCAACATTCCTCGCCTTGATGTATATCGCCGGATTCTCCCCAACAGCCAGTGCAGCAAAATGTGCTTCACCACACTTGATCTTGGCGCTTTCCTTGTCGCGCAAGTCATCGGTAAAGAGACTGCTCTTGGTTTCAACGACAAAGTACAGCCGCTCAGTCCCATCTTTCTCTATCAGTATCGCCCAGTCCGGGTTGTAGCTCCCCAGAGGTGTCGGCACTTTGAACCAGCCCGGAAGTTTGGCGTAGACCTTGATGGCGTCGTTCTTTTCAAGCTGGTCTGCAAACGTGCGTTCCGTATCCGAGTCGTACACTACATGCTCATAAACTGACTTCTGCGTATCCTTCAGCATGTTCTTCAAATAGCCGTTCAGTTCCTCCTGCTCGAACAGCTCCTGGGCGTAGTACTGGTCCTCACCGAGCCGCTGATACTTGATACCGTCAACCAGTGCCATCCGCTTGCAACGGTTGATTGCCTGTGAGGCCAGTTCGATGAACTGCTGCGGGTTACGCTTGAAATCATTCAGTCGCAAACTGCCAGAAAGGGTTCGCTGGATAGTGCGGCGGGTAAGCTGGGTTCGGTCTTGCATCTCGGTCAGGAGATCCGGAAGTTCAATTTCTGTTTCTTCCAGCACAACGGTGGATGCCCCACCGCGTTCCGTGGATGTTACACCTGCCTTACCGATAGCAATATCTGCCTTGCGCCATTGCAGGCGGGTCTTGGCGATGGGAGGTGCCTCTCTCAGGGCAAGAATACATTTTTCGATGAGCTTTTCGTTGTCGAACTCAACTCGGTAGGTGGTTTTGTGCCTGATTCGCTGCCACAGAGCCTTAAACTCTTCGCTTTGTAGAACAGCCTGTCTGGTTTTTATCGGGTGGCGCTCATCGGCATTTTTGATTTCCAGTCGCCCGGTTATTTTTCGTAGCACTTCGACAATCTGGTGCCGTTGGGGTTCAAATTCCGTCGGCAGCGCCAGAGTCCCTTCCTTGAGCGCTTTCTTGAGGGTATCCTGCACCTTGCCATGGGCATTGATGTGTCCAAGTGATTTGAGGTGATCCCATAATGCCTTTGACTTGTCGAAGCCCATAGGTGCCTGCTGCCCCGCTTCACCTTTCACGCCTATGCCTGCAAACTGGTGCTCTTCCACAACTCCGAATTTAATCCCCGTATCTGCTTCAATCTCTTTCTGAAGATTTTCGGCAAACTGTTCATAGCTTTCGGTGGCAATCACGGTCAGGGTATTTATCTCAAAACCTCGCAGCCGATCCCCATCCTGGTTGACACAGAGTCGCAGCCCTCTGCCGATGGTCTGGCGACGCTCCCGTTCGGTCTGGATGTCACGCAGCGTACATATCTGGAAGACGTTGGGATTATCCCATCCCTCACGCAGAGCAGAGTGGGAGAAGATGAACTTCAGCGGAGTCTCGAAGCCCAGCAGCTTCTCCTTTTCCCGCATGATGAGGTTATAGGTGTCATCATCAGCCTTGGAGTCCCCGCGAGTGTCCTTGTATACTTCGACGGTCTTGCCGCCAACTTTCTTCTTGTCGATTGAGAAGTAACCGTTATGCACCTCTTCGGCGGCACTCGAAAGGTCAACCTCTTTGAAAAGGGTGGTGTAGTCCGGATGGTGTGCGGCCCGTTTGTATTCCTCTTCAAAGATACGGGCATACGCGCCCTTGACCGGATTTCCATCCTCGTCGTACTTGCGATACTTCTCCACTGCGTCTATGAAAAAGAGCGACAGAACCTTGATCCCCTGAGGGCGCAGCCTCTTTTCCTTGTCCAGATGCTCCTTTATAGTCCGCCGTATCATCTCCCGTTGGATTGCAAGCGGCTCCACGTCTCCCCAGGCTTCACCGGGTTTGAGATACAGCTCACCGCCAGGTACACGCAATTCCACAAACTCGTTGCCCTTCTCGACACGAATCTCTCCGATCCGGCAGTCATGATAAAGTGGCCGAATAGTGGTTAACTCCAGCATATCCCCGTCCTGAACCGTCAACTCCTTGCGTTGAACCCGTCCCGCTGCAACTTCCACATCCACTTCAACCTTTGCGGAAATAACACCACGCTTGTTGCTGACGGACAACAGCCGAACAAAGGCTTTGTTGTGTCCCCCGTCAATGGTGGCCGAGGCCACTTCAATCTGCTTTACCAGCTTCTGCTCGTAGGCATCCACGGCATCCAGCCGGTAGACCATATGGTGCTTATGCACATGGGTTGCGGAGTAGCGCAGGGTACAGAGCGGGTTCATAGCCCCCAGCGCCTCTTTGCCGCGCCCTTCCAAACCGCCGTCAACGGATTGCGGTTCGTCTACAATAAGAATGGGGCGAGTGGACCTGATCAGGTCGATAGGCTTTTCCCCGCCAGTCTTCTCGCTGTCCTTGTAGAGGTTGTTCACATCCTTTTTGTTAATAGCCCCGACGGTAACGATCATGATCTGAATCTGCGGGCTGGTAGCGAAATTGCGCACCTGACCCAGCTTGGAGGAGTCGTAGATGAAATATTCATACGGGGTGTTGGCGTACAGTCCCCGGAAATGCTCATCAGTCATCTGCAAAGACTTGTAGACCCCTTCTTTTATGGCGACGGAAGGAACGATAATAACGAACTTCGTAAAGCCGTAGCGTTTGTTCAGTTCAAAGATGGAGCGGAGATACACATAGGTCTTGCCGGTCCCGGTCTCCATTTCCACTGTGAAGTCACCTGATGTAAGCGTTCCGGAAGGCGCAAGGCCGTTCTTCAGCTGAATATCCTCAAGGTTCTTGACGATTTCGTCATCCAGCAGGGTCAACCGGTTGCCGATACCCAGATCGCTTTCCATGCCGGGAAGCAGCGCACTTCCAACGGCGCTATGGGTAACTGTGAATTCGGTACGGCAGATTTCCTGACCACGGAATAGATCACAAACAGCTTCAATTGCCTGAAGCTGATAATCGAGATTGGGTTCAAAGTGGAGTTTCATGTATTCCTCAAGCTATCAATAAACTGCTGGCATATTACCAGTGGTGTTTTTTGGAAAATGGATTTCGTTTTTCAAGTATTTCTGGCTGAGACTGTTTTTTCATCTGTTTTTTCAGTATGGCCGCTTTCTTCTGAGTCGCAGTTGGCTCAAAGGAAACGAAGGGAACATTTTCAAAACCCTCATCAGCATCGATCTTTTCAACTATATCCGGTCGGTCTTCCGGATACCAAAAATATGGCTTGCATTCACCTTTGTCTTCATGAGGCAGATAAGTACAAATACGTCCTGGGGCATAGTCCCTGTTGTATGAAGCATATTCTGTGACCACTCCAGTTGCGGGGAGTGCTCCTAATTCAATAAACGTATCAAGATAGATATCCGCCGGCTCAGTGAACAGCTTCTTTTTCTTCCGCATGTCCAGAATCAGCTTTTTAAATGCCTTTTCAGCACCTTCAGGATTCTTGGCTTCAACCATACAGGAAAAGTGGCCGAATCTGCCGTCGTCATCGTCGTTAATCTCGCTAAAAGAAAAATGGCCTAGGTAAAGCATGTATCCCTCCTTTAAACCGCTACTCATAGATTCGTCGCCCAATGGGCGACCTATAAGTTCAGATTTTCACAGATAGAAAACAATAATTCTAAAAGGCCTCTTACCACGAAAAACACGAACTACACGAAATAGTAGATTACATCCGACAGCGCTTTAAAAATTGGTGAATTCTATCCCATTTGGGGAGAGAATTGGTCGTATTACTCGATTTCTTTTCTAAAAATAAAAAATTGAACGTTTTAGAAAACAATGAAAACGATAGGATAGCCTCATTTCTTGTCTAGCTATCCAAGTATTGTAAGGCATGTATCCAAGCCGATTGGGCTCGAAGTGGAATGTCATGGCTTTTTACCGCCACTTTTTTTTCGTTTTACCCTGCACCTTACTGGCTATTTCAATCATCTGTCGTTCCCTATCAAGTTCAAGCCTGAACTCTTCTTCTGAAGGAAGTACCAGCTTATATTTGCTGGCAAATAACTGTTCATTTTCGTGCAAAACGGAATAACGCACTACCGAGGCATCTTTACGTGCACAAAGAATAACACCTACGGTTGGATTGTCGTCCGGTCCGCGTTTAATGTCGTCATACATTCGCACGTACATGTCCATCTGCCCTATATCCTGATGGGTAAGCTTTCCTGATTTTAAATCGAACAATACGAAACACTTGAGTAAATAGTTGTAAAAAACCAGATCAATATAAAAATCGGTAGATTCTGTACTGATACGTTGTTGCCGAGCCACAAAAGCAAAACCCTTGCCCAATTCCAGCAAGAACTCTTGTAACTTGTCCATAAGCGCCTGCTCAAGTCGTGACTCCAGAAGCTTACCGGTACCAGCAAGACCCAAAAATTCCAGCATCACCGGATCGCGCACAAATTCACGCGGATCTTTCTGCAGAGGAGCGATATTTTTTACTGCTTCATTCTCAACAGCCTTACGATCATGGCTGGCCAGCAGGCGCTCGTAATAAAGGGTTTCGATTTGTCGTTCCAGCGCGCGGGTGCTCCAGTTCTGCAAGACAGCTTCGTTCAGATACCATTCACGTGCAGGTTGATGGTCAACCTGCAGCAACAGCCGGTAATGGGTCCAACTCAATTCGGTACGCACTGCGTTCCAAATTGGAAATACTCTGTAAAACGCCCGCATATGGCGCAGGTTTCGTTCATCAAAACCCTTGCCGAATTCCGCCGTGAGCTCGTCAGCCAAGGTTGGCAATAACCTCTTGCCATATTCAGCCCGGTCGGCGCCACCCTGTTCAAATTCAACGATATGCCGGCCAACTTCCCAGCAGGTAAGTACCTGTACTGCGTCAACAGCACGCAGCACCTGCTGTCGTGCTTGTGCTATGGTAGAACGCAGTTGCCCCAACAATACAGATAGCGAAACACCTTTAGAGGAAGGATCTATTTTTGATTTTTGATTTTTGATTGGTGATTTTACAATTTTGGTCATTTCCCCCCCCCACTCAAAGACTTCTGACGTTTTCAATGCCATGCTGGAAGAGAATGGCTGACAGGTTGCTCTTCGCGACATCATCAGCAAAAGCACTGTCGCGGAAAACGCAGGTAGTATCGCCTGCCGGGGCAAGCTCCTTGTGCCAGGCAATAATGCCAAGCGCCAGCGACTCCACCTCTTCACGGGTGATTGATTCGGCCAAGCATGTCAGCAGGACTCCAGAACCAATAGCCTGGACACTTTTCCCGGCTACAGCGCGTGTTTCAATCGGGACACAGAGATCAAGCCCCAGCTTCAGCAGCAGTTCATACAGGATGTCTGATTCACTTCGGCCCTGCTTTATATGTTCAAGGTTGTCCAACAGTGTTTGCTCAAGATTGTCGCGGTCTGGGTCCCATGTGCGGATATTAGAAGAATCGAGTTTGAAAACGCGGAAACCAAGGTCAAGATTATTCGCAGATGTTTGCGTTTCAGAAACCAAAGAACTGTCCGCAGATGTCGCAGATGTTCGCAGATTAGAACCAAAAAGATCAGGATTTTCATCTGCGTTTATCTGCGTAATCTGCGGATCTCCCTTGATTTTCTTGGCAGCACGGCGGAGGCGTTCTTTGGTGATGTCGGCGATTGTTTGCAGCGCACTATTGCCAGAACCGATCAAAGGCTCAGGCAACTGGACAAGTATGCAGCGACGGTTACCACCATCCTCAGCATTCTGGCGAAAAACAGCGTCCATCGTTGATCCAGTACCGGCAAAAAAGTCGACTACAAGAGGCGTATTGTCAGAGTTAGTTGCGAGCTGAAGAATCCGCCGTATCAAACGCGTAGGCTTGGGCGTATCGAAAACTACGTCGGAGTTCGGAAAATCTACCAGCGATATCAGTTCCTTTTTTGCTTCCTGTGTGTGACCGACTTCGCTATAGGTCCAAAGGGTTTGCGGTACGCGTCCCGCCTTAACATCTGAGATAAATCGTTTTAGTCGCGGCATGTTGCCACCATCAGACCCCCACCAGATGCGCTTATCTTGATCAAGCTCAGCGAACTTTGTCTTTGATACTCGCCAGTAAGACCCAGACGGAGGGCCATCGATTACTCGACCCGAGGGGCAGACCACTGAATATGTGCCTTCACTGTAATAATTTCGAGCGCACAGGTCACCAGAAGTCCATGCTCCCCGTTCGTCATTGTCAGGATTGCTGTATCTTGCTTCCATTTCCTCAGTTCGTGGTAAGAGATTTGGTGTCCAAGTTTCAGAATTCTTGGCATAGACAACAACGTAATCGTGATCTTCAGAAAAATGCCTTGCAGAATTTTTTGGGGAGAAAATCTTTTGCCAAATCACAGAGCCAATGAAGTTTTCACCGCCAAATACTTCGTCCATCACCGCCCTGAGATTCTGTACTTCGTTGTCGTCAATAGAGATAAAAATCACTCCATCGTCCCCAAGAAGATTCCTCGCCAGTTTTAACCGAGGGTACATCATATTCAGCCAGTCAGTATGGAAGCGTCCGCTTGCCTCAGTGTTGCTGCTGATTTTTGTACCACCTTCAACTTGCCCAGTTAACTCCATATAGTTCTTGATATTGTCCTGGAAGCTGTCTGGATATACAAAGTCTTTACCGGTGTTGTACGGTGGATCGATGTATATGAGCTTCACCTCTCCGGAGTAGCTCTTCTGCAACAGTTTCAGCACCTCCAGATTATCCCCTTCGATCATCAGGTTCTGCGTCGTGTCCCAGTCTACACTCTCTTCCGGACAGGGCCGCAGAGTTCCGGTAGAAAGGGTAAGTGCTATCTGCCTCGCCGCCTTTTTTCCATGCCAGTTGAGGCCGTACTTCTCCTCCCGTTCATCCACCGCTCCCCCCAGGAGCTGTTTCAGAACATCAAAGTTCACCTTGCCTTCAGTGAATGCCTCCGGGAAAAGAGATTTTAGCTGGTCTATGTTGTCAGTCACGATGTCGGCAGATTGGCCGTTCATTTTTTCCATATATTAAACTCCTGAATCTTTGGGTTATTGCTGATGGTTCAGAGTTTCGTGTTTGGCTCATGAACCTAAAAGATTCGCTTCCTCTGCATTTACAATTGGTTTGCAAAGTAAACGTCTTTTGCTTTCTGAGTGATCGCGTTTCGCACATATGTTCCTTCTTGTTCCTTTTCAACTAAGCCGGTTTCTTGAAGTTTTGTAGTTCGTTTTCCGATAAGCTGATAGGATACGTCCAAAAATGACGATATATCCTTTGCTCGCATACGACGATCCTCCTGATTAAGTACCTCTAGAATCTCAATTTCAACTTCTTCAAGCATTAGAGCCTTGTCAAGTCGAGCTAGCTCTTGCTTGTACTCACCAGATAGCTGAACAACGGAGCATCGGCCGTCATCACACTCAGGACATTTCCACTTGAAGAATTGAAAATCCTTTATTTTCTCCATTGGGAATGCGGCGCCGCAACTAGGGCAACGAATTGTTTGACGCTTAGCCAAGAATTCATGGATTGCTGAGTTGAAATTAAAACATCGCTGAACGAAATAGCTCCGATCATCACGACGACCGGTTGGGTAGCCCCACGGGAGGCGTTCGTTCTCACACAGTCCATAGTTTAGGGCGTATATTGAAACATCTTTTCCGTCTTTGTCACGCATTTGGTGATAACGTGTAAGTAGAAAATTAAGTTCCAGAGATGACAAGATTTTATCTAGAGATGGGTCAACAGTGAAATGACTGACTGGTGGGTTAGAGACATCGACAAAATAGCTTCCGCCCACATCCTTTGCTAATATACTTCGTCGAACTTCACGAGCCTCTGTCACGATAGCATCTAAGAGTTCCTGCTGATTGTGTCGATCAAGCTTCCTCTCAAAAGGTTCCAGAGCATACCTATTCCTTCTATCAAAGTACTTTGAAAGAACCTCACCAAAGTATTTCTGAGACGCAAGCCTGATGTCTGCCGTTGTAATTAAACGCCCTTTCGCAACGCTATCCTGATAGCAATATTTAAGGATATATCCCATGAGACGGGGGACATTGAAAGTTGTTTCAAACATTAAACGCATATATTCTTCAATAGTTGATCGCGGAGAAAAAAAATCGCTTACATTAAGACCAAATTCTTTGAACCTATGGATGAGTAGCCGAGATGTGTAGTCTATTGCGGATAATTCTGCAGTTTGCATGTCATGGCTTTTGTAAAGCTCTGCGAAATCCAAGCAGATTGTATCAACTTTGCCAGGGTCTATACGTCCATAATATACGCGACCAGGGTATCCAGCGATCTTGAGCTTAACTCGCTCATCACTAGAATTATTAAGTGGTGACAGAATTACATCCACGAAAAGGCGCTGATCTGACCATATGATTTCTGAAAAATCATCAAAAAATATAATTAGACGTTTGAGTCCTAACCCCTCAAGTAGCTGCTTAATTTCATCGAGAATGTCAGAAAATGGAAAGGAGCGTAGCACAGCATCAGAATAACTTTCATATATTTTGTTATCAGTAAGCGCTTCTTCCAGAGTTGAATACTCTGAACTTATGTTAGAGGTGAGTTTTGTAAGTGACGCGTCTACGCCTGCTTTAGATTTAGTCGTAGTACGATTAAGTTGTTTAGCATGATCTTCAGTCTTTCGCGTGATCGATCTAAGAATTGGGAGTTCTGCATCGCTCAGAATGCCTTCCTTTATCTTTATTTGGAAAAGAGCAAGTCTACCCATTGCTTTTTCAATCAACTCTTTTTTTGTTCCAAATAGCTTTGACCAGAGTGGAAGTTTTTCACATGATATACGTAGCTCTTTAATGAGGTCGGAGAGAATTATACTAAGAAAAGCTTTGCGAAGAAGGTGTTCGCGAAGTACGTCTGCTGAAATATTTCGATCTTCTATACGTGAGATCGGAACACCTGACTCACCTAGCAAGTCATAAAGTGCCTTGACATCAATATATATTGAAATATTTTGCCCTTTATCTCTAATTATTGATTGAGCCCGAGAGAATATTGTGCTCTTGCCTGTCCCTTTTCTGCCGAGAACAAATGTAGTGTTACTTGATAATACCATCCCGAGGATACCGTCATCGGGAAGTGGGTCCACGTATAGCTTATCAACTGGGTGAGCACCGAGATCATCCTCAAAGTCACTCAAATCAGCACGCCTATACTGCCGAAGAGATTCAGCTATTTTAGCAAATGTCTTTTTTTTGTTGGTATCCATAGTTCCCCCTATATGCTTACCATGCTGGTAATTGAATTTAATGGTTATCTGTTGATTCGCCCAAAGCCTCTGTCACTTCAACAGAAAAAGTTGCATTTTTTTCTTCGTCGTATTCTTCGCAGATTATTGAAGTTGAGATATCAAACGTGCCGGGCTTTATAGGAAGTATGCAATATTCATCAAAGAATGCTTTACGAGTATGAAGAAGACTGTCCAATCTTACATGTAAACTATTGCCATACTGTGAAATTTGCGGCTCTGGCTTTTTTTCCAACCTCGTAAGTATGTTATGCAGGTTGCTAGTCATTGGTTCAACTAGTGGATAATCACGGATAGCACTTTGCATCGCGAACTGTAATGGGTTACTCATTTTCTGCCGCGCTTTATCATATTCCTTTTGTGCTTTGGCAACGAGAGAAGGCGGCAGCGGATTTTCTGGTATTGGTGGGTTTTGCATATCCTCTTTGCTAACAAGCAGAAGCCCATCCGGAAAATCAATGTCAACAACAACATCATGGGCTTTAGTCGAGCCAATATTTTGCACAATTATTTCAAGCGGGCGGGCATTCTGCTTGATCTCAAAATACTTTATGAGCTCAAGATTATATTGGTCTATTTCTGTATTATCCGGAAGTGCCGCATTGTATCGTTTTATTTCGTCAGATGAAATGTACGGTTTTAGATGGTCTTCCACAGATTCTTTTACAAATGCTTCAACATATTTCAGAAGTTTAGGGCGTGTCACTTGAACAGGTGATCTGTTAAAGTGAAGTGGATGATGACCATCGTTTAACATGAGGTCAATTTTGGGAATTTTATTACTGATTCTCGAATGAAGAATCTCCATCTCCCTTCTTAATTCGTTGTTTTCTTTGCTTAATCTAGCGAATTCATTTGACACATCAGCAGTCATTGCCTTGTCTGCTCTGACCCATCCCAACCGTGGTTTCCTCCTGAATGCTTTTGGTAATGCAATTGCTACTTTTGTGGCTAATCCGTCTTCGTTTTCCCAGAAATCGCACATCTTGTTTGTAGTTGCTTTCTGGATGAAATCTGTAAGCTTCCTTAGCTTCTCAGGGTCGTCATCTCGCTCATCAGGTGTAGTGGGTACATTTCTTTCTCTGATGAATGCCATGACAGGAATTCCTTGCGCCGTCGCATAATCATACTCCTTTTCAGTAAAGCTAATGCCATCAGATGTTTCACTTCCATACCTGTGTCCTAAAAGCAAAATGTAGTAATCACTGTAGTTTATAGTCTCTTTGATAACTTCCCACTGTTCATCATCATCGGCGCTAAACATTTCCATACCGACAGGGAAGTGGTAGAGACCCAATATAGTCTCAATCACACTCTCTCTAGCCTTAAATAAATCGCGGTACGTTGAACTGATGAAAATTTGGTACTTTTTATCTTCCATATTTTCCTCTTTAGTTTAGATACAGTTCATCAGCTGATCACAACTTTCCTTCCGCCCCAGTCAAAACAACCTCAAGTCCCTTGATTTCAAGATTCAATTCCACTCGTCGGGCCATTTGCTTCTCTTTTACAGCGGCGCTTCGCAGAGCAGCAATCTTCATCTCCAGCTCCTTGCACATTTGCACCGCTTCCCGTCGTGCAATTGCCGCTTCATTTGTGTCAGCCTGATTAAAGATTCCGGTAAGTTGTGACGCCTGCAGTGCAACAAGTGTATCAATCCATCCCTGATACAGCAGCAACAGATTGACTCTCGGCTGATTCCCGAGCGCCATTGCATCCAGAAAAAGCCTGTTCACCTCGGCAGACAACGGCGCATTACCGGAAACAGTCACTTCAACAACATCGCCATCCAGAACAAACTTCCCCGCCTCATTTTGTGCCCTACGTTTATGCGCCAGAGAGAGGGATGTTTGATCCCCCTGCAACAGAACAAGAAATAACGGGTAAGGTATGGCGCGATGTATGAGTTCAGCCAGACGACCAGCTTTGGCTCCAGCACGAAGGGTTACAGTCAGCAGGGCAATTTCCAGATATTCCCGAACATCATCAGAGTAATCCGGAACTCCTATGGTGTTGGGTTTAAGCGACGCCAGCCACTGTATTTCCTCAATCCCCTCGTTGATTCTCCGCTTGTCGGCTGCGGTTGGAGCGCCGTTCTCCACCAAAAGTTTCTTTGGTACCCGCTGGTTGACCCGGGCGCTGTCAGGCAAACCAAGTGCGCTTATTATGGCTTCTGCATTCATGCCTCGCCATCCGGCAACACAACCAGAAACGCCACTACCTCAAAGTCATTGATCCCAGCAAACTCGCCTTTTATTGCATGGGTGCCTCCAGGTGAAAAGAGACTGGCAACTGCCCGCTCTTCGCTCTTGCCAACAACGGAAGCGACCGATGCCGCCAGCAGACGTTGTGCATGACTCATATCTTCACCAAGGCGTGTGGACTTATCGAAACGGGCACAGGCACTAACATCGGGCAGGTCGCGCCCAAGGCTGAGACGCTTGAGACGATCAAGGACACGTTTAGCTTGGGTGTAGGGCAACAGCACTGTGCCGTCATCACCAACGTGCACCAGATAGTGCGGCGCCAGTGGATAACCGGACTCTGCCACTTTGGTGGCCGCCACTCCTTCGGCACGCAGACAGAAGACAATGCCCGGTGGAATTTCTGACTCTGTCGTGGTGGTAACGGCACTGGTTCCGAGCGGGAGCGCTTCCAACTTACCGGAGTGGGCCTTGTTATATTGAGCCAGGTCGATGCGAAAATCGGTCAGCGTCAGGTCCGTAATGGAGACACCAGTTGAAAGGTCTTCCATGTCGATTACCGCATCTTGAAGTTTCAAGAGCTGCTTGCGCCGGTATTCCAGGTCATTCATCTGATTGCCGGATTGCTGTTCAATCAGGTTTTCCTCTCCGGTAGCTGAGACGTCCAGCAGTACCATGCGGCCACTTACCCGTTGTTCCAGATTTATGTATTCTTCCAGTTCCATGTTGGGCCAGAAGTTGACGAGCTGTATCCGATCATTGGGTGAACCGATTCGGTCTATACGTCCGAAACGCTGGATGATCCGTACCGGATTCCAGTGAATGTCGTAATTGACGAGCCAGTCACAATCCTGCAGGTTCTGCCCTTCGGAAATGCAGTCGGTGGCGATCAGCAGGTCCAGTTCACCTTCATTTACAAACTCTTCTGGCCGTTCTTTGGAACGGGGTGAGAACGCAGTGAGAATGGTGGCCAGGTCTTTACGCAGGCCCGGAAGTGTCGTTTGGTTGCGCCCAGCACCGGTGACAAGGGCTGCTTCAATGCCGAGAGTCTCTTTCGCCCATGTTGCCAGCTGTTCGTAAAGGTACATGGCAGTGTCAGCAAAGGCTGTGAATACGATAATTTTGCGATTGCCGGGGTTACTGGGGTTTTGGCACTTGTGAACAATGATCTCACAAAGAGCAGCGAGTTTGGCGTCACGTGCAGAACCGACCTGTTCAGCAGCGGCATGAAGGGTTGCCAGACGATTGCGGTCCTCGACGAGATCCTGTTTCCAGCGGATTAGATCCACGTCCCCCAACAAAACTTTGACCTTACGCCCCACCAGCAAACATTCAAAAGCGGGATCATCAATATCAACATCGGCAATATCGATTTCTTCTATTTCATCGGCATGTGCTTCGATTCGGGCCAGCGTTGCTTCAACATCATGTAATTGTCGTTGTACAGTGAGGGCAAATGACGAAACGGCACTTTCCATGCGCTTGAGAATATTGACGCGTAGCAGGTGGATAAGGCTTTCCTCTCGGTCAGCCTGGCGGAAGAAACTCTCGCCTCCACGAATCTGGGTGCTGTATTTTGCATCATAGGCTGCCTGCTTGTGGGGGAGGACATATCGGAGCGGTGCATAAGAGGCAAGGTTGAGCCGGCGAATTTCCGTATTGATATCGCGGATGGATGGAAAATCTCCTGAGCGGTCCACGTCTGGCTTTATGTTGATCGGTCTGAGTCGTTCGGGGAAACGACCGGTTTCGCTAATACCATAATATTTTTCGATATGCTTGCGGGAGCGGGCGATGGTGAGTTGATCCAGGAGGGTGAAATAATCAAAACCCAACATCTCAATAAGCTGTGATGGCGTTTTCTCCGCTTCTTCCAGATCAAGCCAGCGGTTGAACTGCCGTTGCGCCAGCCGGGTCGTGTTGTCGATACTGGTAATGCCATAGTCCAGAAGTGCCGCATCGTCACCTTCAGTGGCAAATGCAATCTGGTTACGCAGATCTGCCAGCCGATTGTTAACAGGAGTAGCCGAGAGCATCAGGACTCGGGTTCTGACCCCTTCCTTGATAATCTTACGCATCAACCGATCGTAGCGCGACTCTTTACCCTTGTGGGAAGACTTATTGCGGAAGTTGTGGGATTCGTCGATGACAACCAGATCATAGTTGCCCCAGTTCACGTGTGCCAGATTGATGTCTCCGGATGAGCCACCATCGCGGGAGAGGTCAGTATGGTTGAGGACATCATAGTTGAAGCGGTCGGAAGCCAGGATATTACGGCGGTCATTGGCCTTGTAGATGGTCCAGTTATCCCGCAGTCGTTTGGGGCAGAGGACGAGAACGCGGTCGTTGCGTAACTCGTGATATTTGATGATGGCAAGCGCCTCGAAAGTTTTCCCGAGACCAACGCTGTCGGCAATGATACAGCCACCGAAACGGTTGAGCTTGTCGATTGCGCCGACAACGCCGTCACGCTGAAACCTGAAGAGTTTTTTCCAGACAATCGTGTTCCTTATGCCGGTCGCGGATTTAACGATCTGGTCTTCGTCAAGCTCTTCGCCGCGATCTTTAAACATGTGATGAAGGATCAGGGTGTATATGGTGAATGGGTCTCGATGGGAGGCCAGATCCTGAAGAGAGCCCAGAAGGTTATTCTTTGCCTCGGAAGTCGCAGGTAAGCTGTTCCAGAGAGCTGTAAACCAGGCCCCAAGCATAGCCGACTCTTCCGGGCCTTCGGCACACTGAATGAGGCTGAACTGATTACCCGGCGTCAGGCCTAGTCCATCTGTAGTGAACGGACAATTACCGGTGACAATCCTTTGTTGAGGGGAATCGGGATGGTTTGCAATGATTGCCGATTGAGGCAGAATTGACGGGGCACCACGAACATCGACATTTTTCTGAATCCACTCGCTGCAATTACGAGCCAGCCAGCGGGTTTGAAGACGGTTGCGGAAGGGGCGGTCGGACTCTGAACCGAGCATGGATAGATTGGTGTCTATTGAAGAGGGAATAACCAACCTGCACCGGTCGAGTTTATCGAGAAGAGTGCGAACCTCAGCAAAAGCAAAAAGAGAGAACTTCGGCGTTGCAATATCAATACTCGACTGGGACAACAAACAAGAGCGCAGTTCATCAATTACTCGATCATTTCCACTGTTCTTGATCAGCCTCACTAATGAATCCCCCAGTTAACATATCACAGCATAATCATTTAAAATAACGTGTGATTACATATCAGATTTCCTGCTTATATTCCACAGGAAAGCCTCTTTCTAGAAGTGTTTTCAAACTATTCCTCTCCTATTTTCGACGATATTACCTTTCATTATTTTAATCATAGAAACAGCAGTAGCCACATCTTACGACGTGGCTACTGACTTTCTGCAATATGATCAGAAGAGACTACGCGACAGCGTCTTTCAATCCCTTACCAGCTTTAAACTTGGGAGCCTTTGTTGCACTGATCTGCATTTTCTCTCCAGTACTGGGATTGCGGCCTTCTCTTGCAGCACGCGCAGTTACTTCAAATGAACCAAATCCGGTAAAGACCACCTTGTCACCAGCTTTCAAAGTCTCAGTAACCGTTTCCAGGAAAGCATTGACTGCCTTCTCTGCATCCGACTTTTTCAGTTCAGCCTTCTCAGCTACTTTCGCCACAAATTCTGCCTTTGTCATGTTCTCTCCTTGATTTTGGAAGGGATGATATCCCCAATTATCTATTTGAGCTCTCTGCAAGCGTAATGGCTCGGTTAGCGCACTCAATTGCTTGCTTATACCGAACCATTTCGTCAGCCGAAAACTTTGCACCACTTGTCATTATTTCAGATGATTCCAGTAATTCTTTCAGCGTAGCCAGTAGGTCATCTTCCATCAGCGTCATAAATAGTACCTCGTAAAAATGAGAGGCGAATTCCTACCATAGATATTGGACGTGGTCAACAAACATACTAATTTCGAAAACGTGGGCGGTCATCTGTCATGCATATCATGTAGACTGCTCACGCAGGGCAATCTGCTTATCGCGAAGAATCTACAAGTTGTAGCAGTCCCTGCGAATCTGAATCTCTTTGCATCTGCTCTACAATGTACTCAAGACTGGCATCACCAAAGGCTTTCCAAAATTCTCCAATAATGGCATTTTTGTCATCACCTTCACTTAAACCGGCGTCCTCGGCTTTAACACCACGAGCGTAGACAACTGCAGGTACACGATCAATCCCGTAACGCCGAAACAGAAGAGGATCTACTCCAAAAGGCACAGGCAATATTTCGCACTCTCCTTCTTTTACAGGATTACAGGCCGGATTACGCTGCACTACCCGGCCAACCAGATCGATTGTCGGCTGAATCTTCCCCACGCCGCCAACAAAACCGCGCAATACCATCATAATTCTCGGATCACCGTACCTTGCAATTGAAGCGGCATAATTTCTGATTGTCTGTATCGGCATCGAGGATGAAACAAAAACATAGATCCGCTCATCGGCTCCCAACTTCCCTTGGATTGGCGCCGGATTGCCACTGTCAGGGTAATACTGCTCTACGGCGTCACCAAAGAGTGCCAGCTTGATTCTCTCTGCTTCTGCCTTCAGGCGTCCTTGAAACTCAGGCGACTGATAGACCACGTTCGTTCGCTCTGCCGCTTCCTTCATCTTTATTTCAGATGCATTTGTCGGGATAGTGATTGATGTGCCAAGCTCCTCCGCCTTCTTGAGACTCACCTCGACATCGGGAATAGAAAGCGACTGAGCCTTCATCTCCTTCCAGAGCAAACCTTCGACAAAAATCTTCACCGTGTCCAACTTCGACGTTATAAAGGCCCTCCCCGGTTTTCCTTCACAGCTGCCGACTGCCTTGAGATAAACAGATTCTCCCATTTGACGCTCTACCTGATAGCAGGCGTCAGGAGTATCGATAAATGCCGGGCGGGTCGTTGCAGCATCACCACTCGCCATTGCCGGAACAGTGATAGCAACTGCGGCGATTGTCAGTTTATGCCATAGCCTACGCAACAGAGCCTCCTTCGGGTCAATGACCAGAGAAAATTATCCGGGGAACCCTGTGTCGTTCCCCAGGGCGGGTTTTTTCCTGCTCCCCAGATAAAGGTTGATCGTCCAATGGGGATACATTCATTCCCTTTCACCGGCCTTACTTCTTGCAGCCGATAATTGCTCTTGGTGAGAATCGGCGCCATGACGCCATTCATTGCACATTTATTGATGCCGACATCAAACATCAGCGATTCCCGCCCCAGTTTGAAGAGCATTCTGGCGGCAAGGCCGGCATTGACATTGAGAGGGTTGTTGTCACTCATACTTCCTGATAACGGGTAAAATGACCCCCAACTCCCCATACACCAGAAAAGTGGATCAAGAGGGCTTGAAACGGCAGCGGCGACACTATCAGCAGCACAGGCAGCCTGCGAAATCGGATTAGCAAAAAGAAGCGCCTCCGGATTAATGATAAAGGAGAGACTATCGTCATTCCACATCGGATCGACTTCCGTCATATAGGCGACATCAAACGCCCCCTTTTCAGCGCAGGGAAAGTCCATAAACAGCTGCAGAATCGACCAAGCGGGGAAGATGTAATAATGCACCTGCTGAAACGACTTGTTCGCGTCTCCATTTGTTTTACTCTTGATACTTCCGGAAGAGAAACCCGGTTTCGGATTAACCATGCCCGATCCGAAAGCCGGGAAGCAATAGGGGTCCTTGACCGTTTCAATCAGGCGGGCGTGTTCCCAAAAGGCAGAAGTCACACCGATGGTAATGCCGCCTTTACTG
Organism: uncultured Geobacteraceae bacterium; assembly: GCA_903939115.1. Lineage (GTDB taxonomy): Bacteria > Desulfobacterota > Desulfuromonadia > Geobacterales > Pseudopelobacteraceae > JACRCG01. The sequence continues at coordinate 150,586 of CAJAFV010000079.1, read as the reverse complement.
TTCGGGCAGGCACAGACAGGAGAGGTCACATTACCTGGTGAAGGTTCACCACCTCGACCGGTCGAGACGCCACCAATCATTGCAGGGAACATACATTGCCAGCAGATATCGGTCACAGGATTGAGCGTGGTGCCTCTGCATGCTCCAATCGCTTCATGCGTACCGGGCAGTAGAAGTGCCAGCAGCATTACCAGACTATTCCATTTCATCTTCATAGCGAACCCTATATGTATCTCCGTCATTTTTCACGAAAATGGTATTTTGACCAAAGTGATAACGCCCAACAGTTCCTTTATCTCCAGGTTTCAGCCGGGCATTGGCTTGAAGCTGTTCAGGCGACACATCGCCATAGTCACCCTGCATAAAGCGGACTCTGATCGTGATAAACGCCCGGGCGAACTCTCCCTCATCAATTTTGGCCGCCGCAGTAATTCGTTGCGAATATTCGATGCGCTTCCCGCCATCTGAATCAGACAGAGATGTCATGCCGGGAGTAGAAATCGCTTGTCCGGCCTTTGCCACCAGATTGACCGGAAACAGCACCGAATTAAATAATGAGGAGGCCCTTGTCGTTTCCTCAACCTTTGTCCATGACTCGTGAGAACAGCCTGACAAAGCCGCTGCCAGAAGAATTACCGTTGTACGTTGCAACCTGTTCATCCGTTTCTCCGTTTCTTGCTCTTTTGAATTTTTGGGACAACGACTTCAGTCACCTCCATGACTTTCCCCTGCTGCCTGATGATCGAGGGGACAGCCATAAGCTGGCAGCGACTGATGATTTTATTGTTCACATAGGACACCGTGCGCTTGACCTGCTGGGCAATAATTCCAAACGCCCCTTCTGTAATCAGAAGCGTCACATCCAGTCGCTGGCTGTACTCGGAGTCATTAAACCAGGCGACCTGTTCCCGGTCAGTGCCGTTTATGACGATAATTGTTTTCGGGTACGTCACATATTCAAGCGGATTGAAGGTGTAACCTTTGGGATAGAGAATACCTCCCGCGCCATCGGGAACATCGATATCGGTTGTGTAGGTCATATCAACCAGGCGTACTCTTTCGCGCTCAGCTCGCGGCAGGCTCCCTTTATCAGGCGGCCCCTCGTAGTTCTCAGCCTTTTTCTTGTCCAGTACCTTGTTCCAGTCAACCTGCCTGGCTCGCTCTTCGATTTCGTTAAGTGCATCCTTTTCGGCCACCGGATATGTTCTACCAAAAGTACCCAGCTCTTTTGCCTGTGCGGCTAACACACAAAGACAGAGGATTGCACCTGCCAGTAATGCCAGTAGTGAGCGCTGGATCATTGGGTGACCTTCTGGAATTTTGTATTGATACTGTTGGTAATCGTTTGCTGGGCTCCTTGTATTTTGTTGGTCAGATCCTTTTGGATGTCGCTAAAGTATTCCGAAAGATCGATCCTTGAAAAATCAAGCGCCTGAAACTCATCAGGAGTAAAGCCGCGACAGTTGGGAGAAGCCGGTAATCCCCAGTCGCCATTTGGTTGAAAAGCATTCAATTGATGCCTGCCCTGTTCATGGATAATCCGCGCCATTTTCGAGTTAAAACAGCAATACCCCTTCGCCTTTTGGACACAGCCAATGAAACGGTACCTTTTCTGACAATAGTCTCCCACGAAATGGCAATCCTTCGCCTTTTCCTGCATACCTGTCTGGATATCCCCCTGATCACAGCCACTGCCCATCAGGACTTTCATCACAACCAGCACAACGACAGCTATCACTATGGTCGCAGGATTAAAAAGAGCACCCGCATACGCCTGCAGTCCTGAAGAGACGGCAGCCGCTCCGCTGGTACCGCTGGCAGCCGCTGCAGAGACGCCGGTTGCTACCGATCCACTTACCAAGGTGGTGCCACCCGTTGCGGTTACAATGCCGACTGATGTTGTGCCAACGAGAGGCGTGAGTGTTGCCGCCCCGCTTGTAACCATGGAAGAGTAATAGGCAACCTGTCCAATCTCGTAGGCCGTCTGGATAGCACTGACAGTTGTAGAAATCGTATTGCCGGTATCTTCTGTCATCGCTTCATCACTTTCGCAGCAATTGTTTATCATTCCGACAGTCAGGCCGGGCGGTCTGCACCGGGAGGCCTTGCCGTTAAAGATGTACAGTTGCCCAAGGCAATTTCCATCCGTATCGCGGGCGTCATCTTTTAGCATCGATTCGTCAAGTGTCGTAATCTCCTCAGCTCCAGGTGCCGCCGGGTTGATGCAAGGGTTCGCCGAGCACTGCATTACACCTTGATATTCCATACATGTGTACTGGTTGCCGAGCGGGCAGGTATTAAAGCCGCCAAAACAATTATCCTTGAGCGGATCGTAGACGCCTGAACCACTACAGGTCGGAATTGCTTCACACATGCCGATTGGGAACGGTGTATAGGTCGTACCGGCTGGGCAATCGTGTTGCACATCGGAAATGCATTTATCAAGGCTTGTGGAGAAGGTCGTGGTTGCCTTGAGGGAAAATACCGGATCTTGAGGACAGGTAACTCCCAGAAGGCATTTGAAATCAGATTGGCTCCAACTGTACGAACCACAATTTCGAGATATTGATGACAGACATACATTGAGGTTCGGGTCATATGCTCCGCTGGCGCAAACCGGAGCGGAGAAACAGATATTTGCACTTAAATCCAAAGAGTAGATGCCGCAGTCCCTACTGATGGTGGCCTCACAAAGATCGGTTGAAGAATTCAGCGTACCGCCTGGGCAGGAAGGCACAAGGGTACAGAGTCCAGTGGCACTGTCGTAGGTACCCTGACTACAGGTTGGCGAGTAGCTCGTCCAGCAAACATCAAGTCCGGGATCGAAACTGCCACCGGCACAAGTCGGGTTGGTGGCAGCCAGACATTGATTACCATTGACAAGCGTCTGACCAGGCAAGCAGACCGATTGCATTGAAGCCATGGTGAAGTTTCCCGCCAGAGACCAGGCACTAGCTGGTGAGCCGTCACCACAATATCGATCCATAAAGTAATAGCTGCAGCTACCTGCACTGTCACACTGAAGTGCAGACAGCGCATATCCGGTGCTGGTCAGCTCTTTTCTGGTAAGTAATTCAGCAGGTGATTGAAATGTGGCAGAGTCAGAACCAAGACAGCAATATTGGGCATCTACGGCAACCTGTCCCTGTGCACCATTTGGGCAGGAAATGTTGATATTGCAACAGGAGCTGCTTCCCGGCAAACAGAGAAACGAAGTTGGGCTGCACGCCAGAACCTGCTGTGTTGTCGCATTGGTTATGGCATCGCATTTGTTTGTGGTCGCATTATAGGTCGTTCCGCTGGGGCACTCCGGCGATTTTTCACAGCGGGAGCGGCTTGTGGAATAATTGTAACCACTGGGGCAAGAAGTCACTATAGGTTCGATACACAGGTTATATGAGGGGTTGTAGCTGCCATATGTGCAGGTGGGTGTACGTTGGCAAACACCCGACAGCGGGTTGTAAATATAGCCATTAGCCGTGTCACAAGTCGGCATCCAGGCTTTCTCACAGCGATCTTTTGCTGCGACAAAGGAGCCGCCATCAGTGCAGGCAACAGATTTAACACAGAGATCATAGGTCGGACTTGCCTGGTTGGCGTCATAGGAATACCCAGGCAAACAATCATTTTGTACCAGCTTCTCGCAGCGGTCGGTTATCGGATTAAGGGTCCCGTTTTCCGGACAAACTACGGTTTTGGTGCATTTATCAATAGTAGAGTCCCATGCATAGCCATTGCCGCAAACGGTCGTGGCAGCTGCCTGGCACATGTCACGGGTCGGTTCCAGCAGAGAACCACCTGGGCAGACGGCGGCGTTATATGTTTCTACGCACTTTGTTGAAGCGATCGGACAAAATTGTCCCTGCACCGTCTGGATGCAGTTTGCCACTTCACCAGGGTCAGCAGCGTACCCGTTACCGTTAAGATCCTGACCACATATGATAGTGCTGAGCGCGTTTGGATCAGTCGGTGGCGATGGCGGTTGTGGTGGAAGAGTTATCGCATTTGGATCAAGTGGCGTCAAAGCGCAATCAAGTATTCCGGGAAACTCGACAATTTGAGAAGTCCTGACACCGTCCTGGCCACTGGCCCATTCACCATTGGAACCCATGACGACAGCCTGTGGTGCCTGCCCGCTGTATGCGCTTTTACCACCTGAAGTCAGGGCATCAAACGTTAAAGCCGTCCCGGAGAGAGTTGTGAACGCCACTCCAGTGCCAAACTCTTTCCAGGCGTCAATATATGTGCTTTGCCCGGAGGTCGCTGCTCCCAGATAAGTTCCAAAACGCTTGATGATAAAATCCTGGGTTGCGGTGCTGTCAATAGTTACCGGCTTTGCTGCACCATATTTTCCGAGCTCTACCATCTGCTTGAGTGAGCCAATGTCCGTTCCGGCAACTTTATACTCCTGAGAGATATCAGCAGAAAAAGCGAAGTAACCGTCAGGAAGTGCTGTACTACCGGTAGCAGCAGATTTTGCGAGTGCATAAGTTTTACCGTTATGCCCCGTAAAAAACACCAGAGCATCGGCATAGCGGTGCGTTGTACCAGGAATCAGGTCATTGCAACTGACCGCGAGTACGGTAGTTGGCACACCGGTAAAAGAGAGAAGTACCAGCGAATACAGTACAGCATACATGAAACGAAACATTTACCACCTCTCTACTGCATGGGCTTTTTTTGACCGCTAGAACAGATAGTGTCCTTGCCGGCCAAGCGAAGTGTCTGGACAAACACTGCTGTTTCCGGAAAGTTGTTGAGGCAGGTACAGTCCTCCACAATCTGTTCTGCCGGGCTCTCAACAGGGCATGTTCCCTCGACACACGTCCGGTAGAAAATATCAAAGGACTGTCCAGGCACCCTGAGGTCTGTCACATTCCCGCTCGTCGTCGTTTGGGTGTCAGTTTTCGGTGTACGGGTTTTACACCCCAATTCACAGTCAGCTCCCAGGGTTTTGGATATGCCAATACTGCCATTGGCCGTACTCCATCCAGTAGGGCCCAGACGTGTATCCTGAAACGTAAGTGTCGTTGTGTTATCGGTAGCTGTCGTTTCCACCTTGCCAAAACGAGTGCCTACATTCGAGAAGTCAAACGGCGCCGCCGTACCGCACACATATGTGCGTTTTTTATGCCACCACGGTCGGCATACTTTGTTGGATCCTACTGAGCCAGTAAATAATTGACATGCGGGGAGTTGGTTAAGGCCGGTTGCGGTGAAATTCTGGTAGGTAACAACGCCATCGATCAGTTCATCTTTTATCGTGCAACCGGAATCGTTCTCCAGTGCCGAACATTTGTTATCAATAGATTCAGCGTACTCGTCGACTCCAAATTCAAAAAAGTAATTCCAGTCAATAGTAGGGAACTGTACTCCCCCACTCGGACATGCACCACTTACGGTAGCAGGTGTGTCGAAGCCATTGATTATTCCGTCAACAGATGCCGAACCGGTATTACAGCCAGGACCGCTAACATTGGTAAAAGCAAAAGTGGCCGTTATCAGTTTTCCAAGTGAACCAGGATTCGCAGTGGTGAGGGCAACAGTATTTAGTAAATGCCAGCCATCGCCCCCGGGGTTATCGTTACAGCCTCCGCCATGTGGCGTGCTATGAGGCCAGGAATCAAGGTATTCAAGTTTAAAGGTAAGATCGTCGACCTTATGAATTCTGATATCCAAAAAATGTTCAGTGCAGACCTGAGTTACCCCGGAATCATTGTATGATTTGGTAGTGCTGGTTACTCCGGCCACTCTATCAACCGAGCAGGTACTCATTTTCCCTTGAGAGTTCTGAGCCGCTAAGGAGTTCGACATCATGTAGTAGAAACTGTTCGGGTCCGATGCTTGAGAGATAGAGATATTGTCCCTGGCAGCGGTCAGTTGAGCCGGGTTTCTATAATAACCAGCTGCCACGTTTATGGCCGGTGATGAGGCTAACGCCGTGATGCTATTTGCCGATGTCGGGGTGCTGTTGGTGATTTGCCCGAAATACGTAATGGTGACCAGGTCGGTACTGACGCTGCTGATGGTTAAGGCAGGGTTATTCTGGTGTATGGCGTTAACGATGCCGCCGCCAAGGTCTTTTAACACTATGGAGCTGTTCTGCCAGATCAGATTGCTTCCGCAACTGCTGTTGATACAGTAGCATCCGCCAAGATCGGTAAGCGACGCCGGTAGCGCCGTGACGTTATTGCTTGCATCAGCCCCCCATATGTAGTTAGAGCAGTTTTGCCAGGTTCCCGCCGTACAGGAGATGAAGCCATTGGCACAAACGGCGGAAACAAGCACAGGCAGCGAGTAAACATTGTCCGTTGTACCGTCGGCATTGTTGTCCTGGCTGATGATTACCTGTTGAAGATCGCCCGTTCCCGCCGGCTGGATAAATACCTCAAGGAACTTGCTTGAAGAGGGGGCATTGAGCGTCGCCTGAAAACTTTTCGAGCCGTCAACCGTCTGCATGAGGTTGGCCGAATTAGTCATGGGTTGTGAAATAGTACTGTTGACCTTGTTCTTGCTGCCAAACCTTGTCAGAGCAGACTTTCCGGTTGCCTCTCCTAACGCTGTTCCGTCAGCAGCCAATGCCGAAGATGTGCCTGCCACCATTGTCAGCAACAGACTAACTGCGGTACTTTTTGACCATTTTGCCGATGGCATCTTCATAACTCACCCCACTGTCGACCATTGCTTCAATCTCGGCGATTTCTTTCGCGTCTGACGTAAATACGTAATAGGAAAAGGGATCAACCGCCAGACGTCCGACACCGGTACTAAATGGGGTATCCATGAATATTTCAGAATAATTTGGCTTGTTGCTCTTGGTGGACTTGAGGATCTTCATGCTGAACTCGTCATAGTCGAGGAGCTTCTCGCTCAACGCCTTTTCAAAATCTGCCGACTCAAGATAGAACTTGAAGGCGGAGTTGTTTCTGATGACATCACCGACACCACCAAACAGCTTCATGTCGAGAACGGACTGGGTGATGATAGTGAAACTCCCCCCATATTTTCGGGCCCGGCGATAACCTTCTTCAATAACCTCTTTCAGGATCGAGCTTTCACCAAGAAACTGCCATGCTTCATCAAACACGATCAGACGCTGATCCGCTTTGTCGGAGAGATAGAGATCCTGAGTGACGGCGTTGATAACCTGAAGTGTAACTACCCGGAACAGATCTTTCCTCGCTTTCAGGTGCTCAAGCTCCAGTACGACAAACTCGTCATTACCGATATTCAGGTTGCTGACACCGTTAAAGAACTTTCCAAAGGCACCATCACTGGTAAAATCTGCCATATTGAAGGCCAACCTGCTGGCAGCTTCCTTTACTTCGCCGCTTTCTGTTGAATACTGCTCAAAATTGTTCAAATATTCATGCACGGTATCAATAGAGGCGGCATTTGCCTCTTTATCCCACGCCCACCTGACCGCTTTTTTGATCAGCGTCATCTCGGTATCACTCGGCAGTGACTTACCGGTGGTGAAAACCATCTGAGCCACGATAGGCGCTATTATCGGAATGTCGTATTCAGGATCCATGACGTTGGTGAAGGGATTGAGACAGACATCCGTCTCTTCGCTGAAGTCGAGGTAGCGGGCTCCAAACAGTTTGGTCATCTTCTTGTACGAACCACCAATATCGATAATTCTGATTTTCGACTGCATCGCGAAGTAGTTATAAACCAGGTAGTTGACAAAGAAGCTTTTGCCGGCCCCTGAAGAGGCGCATACCATGGCGTTATGGTTATTGACCGCCTTGTTGAAAATATCGACTCCAAACAGTTGCCCTTTTCTGCCGGTAAAAAGCATCACCGGCTTTCCCATCCCGGAGAAATCACTTTGAACCGGCAAAGTCACGCTGATTGTCTCAACGGGCATGATGTGATCGCGGTCGAGCGTGTCGATGGTTGAGCCATAATTGTAGAGACCAAACGGAAGCGAAGAGATGAAGAGCGGTACCAGCACTCCTCTATCTTCCTGCATCTTGTACCCTTGCCCTTCCCATACCCGTTTGGCTCTGGTCACTGACTCGTTAACGAGCCGTTCGTCCTCGCCAAAGACCCACATGATTGGAATGATCCGATAGAATTTCGTACCCCGCTCCAATTCGTCTACAGCCCAGAGATATTCCTCTTTTTTGCGTGCCAGCGACGGGGCAAGGCTTCCCACGCCCTGCTGCTGCAGGACGATGTTGCATTTTGTGTGCAGCTTGTTCTTCTGATCCTGGAGAACGATATTCAGGGTATACATGAAGGGTGTTCTGATCTGATCGGAGTCAGTGGCCATCCCCATGATGCCGCCGAAGAGCTGGTTGGTCTGAATTGGATCACCTGTTCTCGGGAAGGCATTGGGAGTAATGCAGCGAAAGTATTTTGAATCAAACTTCAGATACGATAAGTGCTTTTCCACACGTGTACCGAGGAGAGCCTGTTTGCGAATAACATTGCGCTCGTCGTAGTAATCAATGTTGTCACCGGGGCTGTCATTAAGCATTCTCCTCATCCACGCCAGCAAAACGCCCGGATCGGCTATTTCAGGAGACAATCCCGCTCCCTTTAGCACCTCATGTACCGTCGCATGTAACTCGTTAATGTTGACGGTTGCTGCATCTTTAGCCGGAAATTTCACCGTAAAAAAGAGACGGAAGTTACGCACCGGAATGCCGCTTAAACAGGCCATGCCATTCACGCCATCCTTAAAAAACTGCGTCATTTTATCCGAGACATCATGGATTAATTTGCTCTCCCTGGTCTTGAGAACGCCATATGTATTGACAATGGGATCTATGTGCGGATCCGCAAGCAGTATGAATTGCATGATTGCGCCATCAGGCAAATTGAAGCGAAAAAGTCCTCCCAGAGTATTGATGGTATTCTCACTGGCGAAGGCAAGCGGCGAACATTCCCACATTACTCCCAGGGTGTTATCGGTGTTGAGATACACCTGCTTTGCTTTGTCATATGCAGCCCATGGCAGATAACTTGAAAACTTTTCTCTCCTGATAAGCCGAAAGTAATCGCCTTTTGTAACGCCGCCATCTCCACCGAACAACCACGAAAACAAGCTCATCTGGTTACTCCTCCTCATCGTTTGACGTCACGGAATCGCCAAGTATCCAACGCGCGTTATCAACGAAGAAGTACACGTACCTCATCATATAGAACTCGTTTTCCTGGCCGGTATACGGGAGGAGCAGCACACGCATGGTTTTAGGAGGCGCTACGATCGGGGTCTTTGGTTCTTTGAGCAGATTGCCGAACTTGTCGTACAGGGCTGAGAGGTAGCGATTATAATTCTGCGTTTCTTGCGACTCTCTTGCGGGATCGGCACTCTTTGCTTTTTTGCTGCACGCACTGTTACCAGAGAGTGAATCATCCGGTGAGTGTTGTGAGCACACCTCTTCAACCACCGGTACGTTTTCCCCCTCCTTATGCTCATCTGACCTGTCAGTTTTGGCCTCCCCGAAATGTGACGTACTATTAGCCGTCGCATCATTATATGCCCTGTTTACCGAGACGCATTTTCCCTTACTGGTTTCAGGGCAGCTGAATTCACTGTCGTACGGATTGATAATTGCGCAACCAGATAGCAGGCAAAAACCCGTGATAAATTGTAGTGCGCTTAAAGTTTTAGTCACTTGCCGCCTCCCTGTACCTTTTTAATATCAAGGTTTACCCCTTCACTGATAACCAGCGTCACCTGCTTCGTGGCTCCCACCTCGATAACCGGCATGGTTTGCCGAGCCAGTTCCATATAAAACTTTTCGATTTCCTTGAAGGCATTCGACAGGCCGGCACCAGCACCGGCAATGCCGATATTCTTTGCATCAATCATCTGGGTAGAACCGAGAGGGCTTATCGCCGTTGTTGTGGCAGAAGCCTTGATGGCATCGCCGGTTCCGCCAAAAAATCCGGCAACCATACTGCGGGCTATCAGCGAGCCCATTTTTGAGACAACTTTGCCCCGTAAGCCGATCTTGCCATCTTCATCAACGACGAAGCCCTTGATCTTCTGATCCACGACCGCCTGACCTTTCCTGTCCAGGCACGACAGAGAAACAAGCACCAGTTCAGCCCGTTCCGTCGAGAGATTGCCTTTCCCGTCTGCAATCACGAAACAGCCTTTGAGATTGGCCTTGACGCTATTGGGGAGTACTGCTGGAGTTTTAACGCGAATGAGAACGGGAACCGGATTGCCCTTGGCATCCGAAGTAGTCGGGGCATCCAGGCCACTGAGAAGGGTCGCCTCCATAAAAGAGGGAGGCAAATAGACCTTGCGCTGGTCTTTTTTTTTATCTTCATCAGAAACTTTCGAGGACTTGGTGACTCCTTGTGAAGATACAATTGCGATGTCGCCTATCTCAATGTCAGGCGGGGGCATTTGAACACCCTGCCCGGAGGAACCTGATGGTGGCGGAGGAAACATAACGGTGCTGCCTTGCGGCATTGGCGGTGGCGGAAGGGCAGGCGATGACCCTTTTTGAGAACGTCCTGGCGAATTGCCGGTGATGCGTTCGCGAACATCTGCCGGATTTGGTTGCGGCAGCGGTTGCTGGGAGGAGTTCTGCTGCTGATTGGCCGCTGTCTGGCTACTCTTCTCTTTTGTAATCTCATTGAGCTGTTTCGTGAGTTCGGCAACCTTGCTGTCCCGGTCGGCTACAACCTTCAGGTTTTCCATAGCCTTCGATTTTGCCAGCATATCGCCTTCGATATTAAGAACATGAGCGCCTTTAGACACAGATGGCGGAGCAGTGGTACGATTCATAGCAGTGCTTCCGATAAAGAAAATGATCAGAAACAGGCAGCCGCCACCAATCCACAGAGCAAGGCGGCGCTGCTTGCCATTCATCTCTCCCCAAAAGGCCAGGATCCTATCTTTCATAAGCAACCTCCTGCGCCACCGGCTTCGATTCAACAGCAGTTTGCTTGTCGATTATTTTGCTGCCGCTAGTCATCACCGGAAGATCACCACCAAGTCCACGGCTGCCTGACCATTCACTTCGTTGCTCTACAATAAAAACGCGAGCAGATTCACCTGGTCGTAACACATGCTGCTCCAGAGAGATGGCTATCGGGTTTTCTGAGACTTCGCTCCGCAGGAACATCTTCTCATTCATCTTGAAAGGAATTGTGCCTTTCAAGGTAGCTTCAAGTTCCTTGATCCTCAGACCTTCTCCTTCAATATCCACAATGCGCTTGAGCGATAAGGATATTTCCTTGAAGGATCTGAACTGTTTTTCAGGCCTGCTGACGCTGTAAGAGTCGGGAATGCTCTCGGTGTAAACCTCCCGGATCGCTTTCAGCATCTTTTTCTCGAAGGGCAAGCCGGCATAGATGGATAGGTTTTCTTTTATCTTCGTATCTTTACCGGATGACAGACGTATAGTTTGCGAAGGGACTCTCTGCGGAAAACCGATCATGCTGTACGTTTCATCTCCGCAGACAACGAAAATTTCAGTTGGTGTCGTTAAATAGGTGAATTTTCCATCCGGCTTTTTAATAACCTTGAATTTCACAAAGGCATCTTTGCCGGTAATTTTGATCGACGTTCCTTTTTCAGTCGAAGTTAACGCCTCCTTTATGTCACTCGGGCAGGCGATCCTGTTCATGTCGGAACTGGACAGGCGTACGTTGGTTGTTACTTCAGGCAGCACAACGGTGGGAAATTCCCCCTCTGATCCGACGGTTTCTGTTTGTGCCACGATAGTTTCATGCTTTTCATTCTTGCCGCTGGTTGCTCCATATGTCAGTACCGGTATCATCAATACAGCGGCCACGATTGCTGCTCTATGCATTACGCCCCCTTATGTTCTCCCGTCTGTTTTTCATACAAGCGGCGCAAGATGAATTTCCCGCTTTCAAATCGATATTCGATGATGTAGCTCTTTTGCTCGTCGGAAGCTTTTTCACCAGTCATGTACGTCTGCTTGCTTCCGGTCACCTCCAGTTGGCGTTTTTCCGCATTATGGGTAACCGAATTGATGTAAAAAGCACTGGCTGCGTGCGTGTTCTCAATTTTATCTGCCAATATGTAGAGCTCTTTGCGGGCCGCCTGAAATTCGGAGGGGTCATACAAGGCAAGCAACTCACTGAATTGAGGCCGGGCATTGGAAGGGTTGTAGGTCAGTGCCAGGCCGAGGGCATAGCGGGTAAACTCTTTAAGGTACTCGTCTGAGGCTTTATCGCCCGTTACTGAAATCTTTGAATTGATGACCGGCGGTACCAGAATGATTTTCTGACTGTTCAGTGCTTTAAACAATCCGGCGGTGTTTATGACGACTGCAACGCCCAACACCACAATTGAAAATTTGAGCAGCCTGTTTTCGGCAAAGATGTTGGAGCTTTTTTGCAGATAGATGTCGAGATTCATGCTGTTACTCCTGGAAATGCGATTCAAAGAATGTCGGGTATCCCTTCATCGGGGCTAAGCCGATAAAATAGAGGAGGTGCCTCAGAAAGCCCCTTGGATACTGCCTCTTCAGGTGGCTATATCCCCACGGCAGCACGATCAGCAGTAGCCATAAATACCCTCCGAACTGATTTGCAACGATCAAGCTCGATGTCATCACCGCCAGATCGTCTGGTTCAAACCAGAGCACCTGAAACGGTTTGGTCAAATACTGCGGAAATCTGCATTGCATTGCGTCTCCTAAAGCAAGGGGGGAAGTTCATCCCCCCCGGACCAGCGAAAATTAAATAATCATTCCGATAGAAGTTGTGATTTTGTCTGCATTGATGACGAGGATGCCACCAAGTATGGCAAGAACAGCCGGAACCATTTTCTGTTGAATCATGACGACGACGCCGGTGATGATTGCAAGGATACCGGCAATCGCTCCGAACGGTCCTTTGAGTACATCCGTGATAAGAAACGTGTAGGCTTCGTAGCCAAATGAGCCTGCCACCGGGGCTGTCAGTGCCATTGCCTGAGACGCAACCAGCGTCATTATCATTGATACTGCCATCATCAAATACATCCGTCTTTTGTTACTCTGCATAGCTACCATCCTCCTGGTTGTGGTTTTATATACTGCTGGATTTCTAACGTTTACGATGGTCTGTTGGCTCTATTGTGCCGCCACCTCCTTTGTAAGAAGCGCTTCAATCTTTTTAAGATCCGCACCATTTACATGGGTGCCGTTAATCCAGAGAACCGGAGTACCACGCACCCCGATACTTGAGCCAACAAGCTCCATTTCTTTTAATTGCAGCTCATAGTCGCCATCCTTGACAGGTATAGACTTGCCATCGAGGGTTCCGGCCACGACATCGTTCAGTGCTTTTGACTTATCCACCTGCGATAATATGTAACGAGACTTTTTCTCTGCATCCGGATGGCTCTGACGCAATGGGAAAAAATAGACGTACCGGGTGATATCCGTGCGTTCACTCAAAAACTTGTCCACTTTCCGGCAATACGGGCAGTCGGGATCGGTAAACTCAATAACGGTCTTTGGGCCATTACCTATCTTCATCGCTTTTTCCAGGGGGAGGTCTTTGATCTTTTTCGCCAGTACCTCTTCCTTGATCGCTGCGGTAAGGTTCTTGCCTTCTTTACTCCAGATCTCACCAAACATCAGGTAGCCGTCAGGACTGAAATAAAACACCTGATCGCCAGCCGACACCTCATAGAGTCCCTTTAGTGGCGATTCCCGAATGTCCCCTACGTTTTTAAGATTGGGGAACGTTTTGATCAGGTTTTCTTTCACCTTGTCTGAATTGTTGTCATTAGCGAGTGACAGACCTGCCGAAGCAATCATCACTGCCAAACCACTGATTAAAACCGAAAATCTGTTGATTTTTTTCTTTACGGACATGAAACCTCCACTCTTCTGTTGAGCTGTTTATTCTCAGACGCCGGGCAGCATTTCCCTTTACCGTCGATGTTTCCAACTCTCACCCCCATTGCCATGAGGTAAGATGCAACTGACTGAGCCCTCCGGTACGACAATTTTTCGTTGTAGGCATCTTTACCGATGGAGCAGGTAAACCCGGTAACAACGACACTCTTCTCAGGTGGTATTTGCCTCGCCAATTGTTCAAGACTCGTCTTCTCCTGTGCAACAAGCAAAGAGCGGTCAAAATCAAAATAGACTGTGCCAATCAGGCCTTTTAACTCTGTCTCTCGTTTCGCTGTCGGTTTCATCGCTTCTTCAACGGGCAACTGCGGTACCAGGACTGGTGATGGCTGTGCCAATCTCAAAGCCAGCTTTAGAGGCTGAGCTTCTTTTGTGAGCTTGTCGTCCGGGCAACCGGTGCAAACCACAAAGACGTCACTATCAGAAGTTTTCGCTCCATCAAAGGCGTAGCTGTATGATCGCTGTTTGATCTCCTCTGCAATGCCTGGCAATGGCATCAGTAACGACAGAATCAGAGCAGTCGTTTTGTTCAACATGAAATCCACCTCCATAAAAAAATCCCCCTACAGCAAATATCTGTAGGGGGGGGAAGGTGAACAACTGATTTAGGATGAAATGTGGTTAGGAAAATATCTTATTGAGGATCATTTTCTGAGTTTCTCTGGTGTCCAACGCATGAAATGGCTGTTCAGATTCTGAACTCGCTTCGTATGCCGGCAGTTCATGCATAATCGCTTCATCTTGTGATGAAGGTAAGCCGGTAGAGGCTTTAGTCCGTTCTGTTTTCGTTCTTTTTTTCCCACACATTAAATTAAACGTCTGTATGCCTTGTTTTGACGTTGCATATGATATTACCGCATCCCTGACAAACGCTGCCTGCTTGTTACAGCTTTTGAGCGTGTTCAGAATGTTTTCTACTGCGGGGTCGTAGATATTGAACCTGACATTGAACTGTGACATGGAAAACGCTCACTTTCCTATTAATGATCGGAAGCCTCTCGCATTTGCGTACTCCGGTTCCGGAAGGGTGGTTACTTGTATGTTTTTCACCGGCAACTCTCCTTTCAAGAACGCGGCACCGCCACCAAACAGCAGGACTTTCTCAAAATAGCCCTGCATACCGACATGTCCCTGCAGTTCACCATGTATATCGCTCAAAATGTGCTTTATGTATTCAACGCCGGCCGCCCTGATTTCTTTCGAAATATCGTGACGCTCAAAACCATATTGCAGAAATCCCTTCTCGATCAGGTATGATATTTCAATTGGCGTAAAGGTGCCTGAAGGGGCAAGATCCTTAATGCGTGGGAGCAGAAATTCTGTCGCCATCTGATAGACACCACGCTTATTGAGGGTTTTGCCATAGATGATATTTCTTTTTTGAGGCGAGAACAGGGTAAAGATAACAGTGTTGAAGCCTATGTCGATACCAAGCAGGTTTTCTGAATTTCGCTCCACTTCATTGTCAAGGTAGTCTCGAATCCCCCCCAGTCCTTGGGGATACACGGCAACATCATTGATAGTTCCTCCTGCAAGGGACTTTGATAGCATCGGAATGCTGCCACCTGGTTTGTCCTGTTCTTGCCAATATGAGTATGGCAATCCGACTGCGAGGGAAATATTCTCGTCGTCAACTCCCGCTTCGCACATGCACCGCTCAACGAAGACCGGATAGTAACGAACCAGCTCTTCGATTGTCTTGAGGTATGAAGCAGCTGAAAGAACCAAAGCGTCATCACCTAAAATAAGACTATCACCTTGTCGCCTGAAAGCAGATGTAACCCTTCCTTTCTTTTCGCCATACAGCCATTTTGCAGATGAAAAACCCAAATCGCAGACAAAAATTCCCATGTTGATCCTCCTTCAGGTTATGGGGAGTTTATATCCCCTGTTATGAATATCTGTAGAAGGGGGAAGGTGGATTTGCAGCATTCAGATTGATAGAGTTTTTCTGCTGACAAAATGATGTCGGCTAAAATGTTGAAAGTGCAAATGAATCAGCTATTTATCAACATGTGATGGTTGACGTTTTTCACGATAAATATGTTGAAAAAAGTCTGGAATTTTTTCAACTCAATGGTATTGAAAATATTCCTGCGTTTTTCAATACTCCATCATGTCACGGACACCCGACCTGGATTAAGGCAGGCAATGTTGCGGCCACCTCAGAAGCGATTCAGTTTTCTCCATCTTCCAGAGATTCGTCCACAATTTGTTGAAGATTTAATCTGCTTTGTATCGTTATTTCCTCTGACAAATACTCGAATTTTTGTAACACAAAACAATATTTATTCGCCCAAGCCTTAACAAAAGAATCAATGGCACTAATATTGATCACAGCTTTTATACTGACCGACATAATTACACCATCGTTGCCCCCACCATAACGTGATGGAGGAAAATGAAGCTTCGAATTGTTTACCATTGTGCATGAATCGACCATTACCCCCGTAAGGCCCGTAAAAAGCCTCAGTACCGCTATTGAAAAGACTTCATTACCGGTTGGCCCAACTAAATGAAACCTGATACTGCAAAGACTTCTTTTGCCCTCAAATATCGGGCATAGGGGAAAATCTGTTTTTGAGTAGAGAAGATTCCATGATTTATGCATCACGCATAAATAATTTGGAGAAGTTTTATAGTCAGACTGTTCAACTGTTTTTTGCTTCTCGCGGGCGCAAATGGCTTGGACATCGCTGTCAAGGCGGTCCATTATTGGGCAGGCAATATCTTCTTCGACCGCTTTGAACACATCAGTTATCGGATAACCATAGAAGGCCGCCCATTGTCCCAGAGTAAAGCCTGCCCCACGATGATCAGCGAACCGGGCACTCTTTTGATTGAAGCGCTTTTGGAAACCCGGCATCACTTTCCTGGCTTCCTCGTATGAAACTGGTTGAGATATCTTTCTAGCTCGTAAAAGATAGTTAAGGATAACACCAGGGTGTCTATCAACGGCTTCCACAGTTTCACCAAGAGAGTGCCCTTGTTGATGCATTTCTATAACTTGGCTCTTTTCACCGGTCATATTACCTCCAACAAATAACTCACCCGACCTATTTTAAGCCCATCAAGCGGGGCTCATTCAAAACTCCATACACCATTTCAAATGAAGAGTCCTATCGCTGTATCCAGGCATTTGATCCTATTGGTGGCTCGATAGACGTCCTCAAAATGAATGGCTGCCTCAACAATATCGCATCCTGTCGCACTAACATTCGGGTCATCAAACAACGAGCAGACGTACTCCTTTTGCTCAGCAACCCAGATAATCTGGACTGAATGTTTTTCAATTTTATTCTTCCCTTGACCGAGCAATGTTGGTTGCATTTTTTCAGCGTATAAATTTTCAAAGACCTTCGGAAAATCACGCCTTATTGCACTTTTGACCTTGCCATCTTTTTTTTCTGATAATTCGAGCTCTGCGTCAGAAGCGACCAAGCCCCATCCTATTGACCATTTAGCAAAGGAATAGCCTTTGCCTTTCAATGCCGAAATCAAAACGCGATCAGCCTCGTATAGCCTGCGTGTATTGGAAGGGAAGGGGTCTATATAGCCGCGAGTACGCAGAAGGTTGTGAACGTACTCTGCACTATTACGATTTATGACGAAGGTAATTTCAAGTACGCTCAGCCCAGCCAAATATGCATCAATAATCCGGCGATTCAATATTTCCTCTAACTCTGATAATTTTGCCATTGTGGTCTCCTGAATAAATTTTTAAGTACACACATATAAGGTGGTTACTTTTTTTATCCTTATATTACTTGACTAATTTGACAGACGTTTTTATGTAAAAATGGATATTTTTTCCAACAGAGCCAGTGCGATCATTTGATCTGTCTTCACATTTTTGTGAGAGTTTCTGCGAATGTTATAGGCAATCTGGCGGATCCGAATTATATCGGCTTTGTCGTAATTTGTTACTCCAAGATATGTATGGATTCTGTCGACTACGACCGGTACACGCAGCTTCACTCCAGGAGCGAGTTTCAGATATGATTTAAGAATATATCGCTGGATCTTGTTGAAATCCGGAAAAGCCAGCATCACGGCTCGTTTCTCCGGGCGAAACCTTTTGCACATTTGAGCCACATACCACTCATCTGTCCAAACCCTCTTCAGCAGTCCCATGAAATAGAGATCGTCATCAGTTATTCGACGTGAAATAAGTCCGTCCCTCACCAACTTCCTGGTAATCTTTTCCGAAAATTCGAAATTGTCTGTCGTATCCATCGCAACCTCTCCCTCTAAATGATAAATTTATTTACGAAACTCCCCTATACGCTCATATCGAGAATTTCGAGATGAATGGGGCGTTAGTATCTTTCAGAACATTAACCGGTTTAATTACTCCCTCGTTGATCAACAACTCAATTCTAGCCATTGATCGGCGGATTGTTTGCTTTACGTTCTCCAACGAACAGCGGCGTTTTTTAGCAATCTCATGCTTATTCAGAACACCTTCTCCCGTGACCCCCAAGGACAGTGCCAATACCTCACGCTCCACCGGCGGCAAATAATCACACACCGACAGGAACATCAACCCGATCAGATCACCTGGTTCCGAATCCTCAACGCAGTAATCAACGAAAACATTTTCGTCATCAATATTTGAGCAATAATCAGAGGGAATCGAATTTGAACCATTTTTATGCTTGGTGTGAGGCGTAACGTCTCGTACCATTGTCTTAAAAACAGACCAAAATACCGGTCTGAATTCAAGACCTTTTTCCTGAGAGCGGATAGAAGCAACAAGAGAAGCTTCATATGCCATCTGCAAGTAATCAACAGGTTCGTATGGACCAAAGTGGCAGTAACGATTAGCTTTTTTAAAAATAATTGCTTTGTTCTCCGTCACCCAATCAATTGCCGCCTTAAAATCCATTTTCAACTCCTTTGAATAAAAAAAGCCGGTCCCCGGGGAATAACCCAAAGACCGGCTTTGCCTTATTGCCGCTTTAGAAAGCGACTGGCCGTGCCATAAAATTGTATTCAGTGTTTAATGGAATAAAACTAGCTTGAGATGCTGACTCCTAAATAATCTGCAATCTGAATGATTTCGGATGTTGAAGCGGACTTTCGCAAATAATCTTCAACTTTCCTCCTGATTCTGACCTTATCCCATATTGGATGTATGTACTCCCCGCAAAGAGAGATTACCCCGTCTTCTTCAATTCTAATCGCGCCATCCTGAAATGCCTGGTTGATTGTATTGTTATTTGGAATACCCGGAATGAGCCTATAACTGCCTTCATCAACTTCGATGAGCCGTTGACTGCGTTTCAGGTAAGTGAACACAATCTTCACAATTTCGTTGTTTGGTCGGCCCTTACAAAGCATATCTGCTAAGATCCTTCATTACGCTCGCGCACTTGGTTTTGGTTATAAAAAGGTTAAAGAAAGGTTATAGGGGTGTTGACAACTCTCAAACGTGCCATTATTACAAATGTATTTTGATACCCCCTACCGGTCATAAGTCGATTTTTTACCGGTCATAAGTCGATGTTCAGTCGGTCTAAAGTCGATGGCGGTCGGTCATAAGTCGTGTTCCTGTCGGTCATACGTCGAAAAACGGGGCAATAGAGCCGGTCATAAGTCGATTTTTTTTTGAGCTTTTCATCTATTGAATCCAAAATATCCATTTCCCTGATTTCAGCGATCATCTTATGGTCGGTCATAAGTCGGAAACAAACCGCATATAGCATTTATTATGTGCAACTATCTGGTTTTACTTGGTAGTCGGTCATACGTCGAAAACTAATTCCGGTGAATCTTAACGACATCGTTCGGTGAAATTTCCCAATAGGAGAGGAAACCAACAGCTTCCATCACAACCAGTGCTTCTTTAAGCTGCTCCTTAAAATGTTTGACTGGCATCTTGGTTCCACATACGACCATTAATCGTAATATTCCTTCGGGAAATGGCTTGCGATGCGAAGACCAGTAGCCATAAAGCCTTGTGGCAATGCCCGTTGGAAGTTTCTTTCTGATTTGCCAGTCAAGATAAGTAAGATAATTGGGCTCGAACAATAAAAGTATCTCTGGCTCAAGCCATACTTTCCAATGTTTGTAGAGCTCACCGGTATATTCGTCACGCCAAAGAAATTTTCTGATCAAAGAGACATTAATTGCCATCCCGATGCGTTTTGAAGATACTGTCAAACCAGTCACCGACATTCGTAATAAACAATTTCTCAATCTTTCAGCACCACCGCCATTTGTCGGCCAACCAATTTCTCGGAGAAATGAATAAGGCAAAAACTCAACACACTCACCAAGGTGATGTTTTCTGATTGCATTCAGGATATTAAGCCAAACAAGCTCATCGTCCTGCCGTAATTCTTTACCTGTGTACGTGATGCATCCATCGCCAAGTGTTGCTATTTTTTCATTTTCGAGATTACGTCTTGGCTGGTTTCTATTACCGACGTTAAAAAGCGCAGAACGCACAACTTCGTTTGGTAAAACTCTTAATGAATCAGCCCATACTGGCAGTTGGAGCTTTATACCCTCGGGTAAATAGTTAAAAACAGAATCACTCATTAGCTCTTTACCAGAGAGGTAAATTTTATTCGGCACTTTGACGCATTGCTGCCCATTCGTTAATTTCATCAAGTGGCCACCCGACACGCCGCATTGAGATTTGTCTTCGACGTGGAAAACTCTTATCTCGCACTTCAATCCGCCTGATAGTGCTTGCCGACAGGGTTAGTAGTTCAACAACTTGAGATAACGTGATAAAAATTGTTTGCTGTTTCAGTTTCATTTCTGTGCTCATACATGTCCTCCCTTAAAAATTTTATTTCTAAATATTATATCTGTAAGGGGGGGGAAGGTGATTGACACATCAAGACCATTCTTTTTCCATCTTGATACCTCTCAGATCTATTGAATAAACAAAGGCTTTCAGAAAATGATAATGTAAATACCGTTTATTTTAGGTCAGTTATGAATTTTAAGAACGGTTCACCAATGTATTGATATGCGAGAAATATTTTTCAAAGTCGGAATATTTTTTTGTAAATTGGAAAAATTACGAGTCCCAGATGGCAGAAAATTGTATTCTCTGTTATGAGATGTCGTTGAATTTGAAAGGTCTATTCTTTGAGAGAAGGAGGATGGAGGAGTTTTGGTTGCAAAAGTGTAAGGGATAGGAAGGCATCGCTGACAAACCATTAGACAACCGAAGAAATGGATAAAATAGCAGCAGGGACCCCAAAGGCGAGAATTGCCCGCGAGTATCAATGTTCCCGAGAGACGCTTTATAAATTTTTAAGACAAGGAGAAGACATTGGCAAAAGTAACTGAAAAATCTTTGAAGGCCCGGTGTACTGAATTGAACATGGGACCACTGCGAAATACCACTTTTGGCATCCGCGCAACCCGGACAGGGACTGGTTATACCGTAGAGATCCTCTACCGCGACAGCACTCCTCCGCAGATCCTTGCCGAAGCAGTTACCGCTGCTGAAGCAAGCTCTGCAGTAGAGGGATGTGCCGCCGGAGCCGCTGCTGTACAAGTTGCGGGACTTGACAAACCTGAATTCGTAACGCGGGAAACTTTCATTCGTCAATCAGGCGAGCGTTGTCCGAAGTGTGCAACAAAGGATATCAGCACGGGTCACCTGTCGGCGGTGAAGGGAGTAATGTCTCAGCATTGCTCTTGTCAGCGATGTGGGTTGTCTTGGAGAAGTATCTATCGTCTTGATGATTATGAAGCGGCTGTTTCGGTCATGGAGGGTTAGTGCGGGTGGCCGCCAACGAGGGTACTAGTGACAGCGACATCGATAGGAAGTGATTTCTTTCCCAGGAAATAGTGATATAGCGGCGGACATTAGGATAACGCCGCCGCTACATTAGCAATATTCGAAGTGGATTATGCGCATAACTCAAGATTAAAGCGGTTTGCCTTAACCATAGGTACAACTTCTCTCGCGTGCTGTTTAACGAGATCAATTATGCCGTAACCGGCCATAGTATGTAAGGTTCTCGACAAATTACTTTTGTTGCGACCCGTTAAGTCCCCTAATTCTCTGAGAGACCTGGTTTTTTTCCTCGATTACTCGTAACAACATTCAATTGTCATCACTCAGGACTTGAGCAAATGACTGCAAAGATTCAAACCAAACCTTTGGTTCGTCTTTCTCGGGCTTATACTCTCCCTTTGCAATAGTAATAGTCCGCTGCTTAAATTCCTCACGCGACATAATGCCGACGTTGATGCTCTTGGTTGTCATACGTTATCTCCACTAAACAAACGGAATGTATATGCTTATGGTGCTGTGAATATTATTTGAAATCCCAATTACGGTAGACCCAGTAACTCTTTCACCACACCATCCAGACCTTCCTGACGGAGCAGCGTAAGAAAGAATTCCATGACGGTCGGCGCATGCGGACGGAATCCGTGCTGATGAAACGACATCCCAGCTTCGTGTGGTGTGCGGTTGTCCTTGCGGTTGTTGCACGGCTTGCAGGCGCTGACAGTTTGTTCCCATGAATTAACTCCGCCTCTGGACTTGGGCAGGACATGGTCAACCGTAAGTTCCGAAACGGGGAAATTCTTACCGCAGTAGACGCAATTGTATTCATCCCGTACGAAGAGGTTTCTCCGGTTCCATGTAACGCCGTGGCGGTACATTCTACGGATCGCTTTCAGGAGCCGGATAACTTTGGGGAGAAGGAAGTCACCTCGCAATGGGATATCGGAATCAACAAGGGATTCGGCCCGGTTGGAGGCAACGAGCCATGCCGCCCGGCGCCAATCAATTGTTCCCAGGTACTGAAATCCGATGTCGAACACATATACGGTTCTGCTGGTCATGACCTGTTTCTCCTTCTGTTATTATTCCCCCTGTGCCTTGATATTGATCAGGGGCTTCACAAAATCTATTACTTCGATCACTATGCCCTCCTGATAGGCGATGACCGAGGTTATGTCCTTATACGCACCCGGTGCCTCATCAAGGGTGGTCTTATCTGATGTTGAGACGATCCCTGTCATTTGACCTTTGAACGCTTCAAGATCGAGACTGCGCTTTGCTTCCTTTCGCCCCATTCTCCGCCCGCAACCATGAGAAGCGGACGACAGGTATTCCTGATTACCGAGACCGCGTGTGATATACACGCCATCCCGCATGTTCGCCGGGATGATGCCGATCTGGCCAAGATCTGCCGGAGTTGCCCCTTTTCGGTGCAATACACCATCTGTAGTTACAACGGCGTGATTGTGATTTTCGTTGATCATTCCAGTCATAATCCGCGTGATGTCCTGTTCACCGAAATTCATCAAGGCCAAAACCGTCCGAAGCATCGTCTCACGATTATAGAGAGCGAAGTTTAGGGCAAAATTCATATCGTGCTGATATGCCCGGCCCAAATCAGAGCTTAGCGGGAACAGCCGCCCTTGTTTCATGTAATAACCGCCGATGCTATGGCCGACATTACGCGACCCACTGTGAATGGTGATGCAGACTTCGCCACTCCGGTTTTCGCCTATCTCGATAAAATGGTTGCCGCCACCAAGAGTCCCGGCCTGGTTCTCTACTTTGTCGTTGACTCGTGTGATGAGATCCTTGTTGCCAGAAGGAGATACAAACTTTGGAAAGCCGAAATCTTTACTCTTTCGGCTTGCAAACCCTGACGGGATTAAATTCTGGATCTTCTGAAAAAGACCCACTTTTGCTCTTGAGTCCGGAAGCAGATCTGCAGTTCTGATGCCCGTTGAGATATACACCATGCCACAGCCAATATCGTAGCCAACAAATGACGGTGAAATATGGTCGTCAAGAAGCGCAACTCCGCCGATCACCAGATCATATCCGGTATGTACATCCGGCATAATCACCAGTTTTTTCAGGCAATCAAGTGAGAGTACGTCGTAAATCTGCGTGAGGGCAGACTGTTCGATTTCCTCCAATGGAATCAATAATTTCAACTTTTCGGTACTGGTCACTGCAATCTCCTTATTCATGATGGTGATAGTGGAGGGAGCGTTTTCGCTTTCCTCCACGGCTGCCATCCTTGCAACGTAATCAGAATGCTTCTCGAATCCTTCGCTGGTGCGTGATACACCAGAGATCTTCCAGGGCTTACACATTTTGCAGCCTGCACGCTGGTTTCTGGAACGACCTCGTTTGTGATGCATTCCATTCCTCACTTTCTGAAATACGTCTTTTTCCATCTGTTGATTGCTTTTTGGATAGTGCCCCCATAAGGATTTTCCCAGTCCCTGCAAAGGTTCTCACAGCGATAAATCCAGCGACCCCACCGCTTAAGATGCTCATTGATGGTGGTTCTATCCACAACGTCATGAATATCCCAGGTCTCGTACAACTTCCGGTACGCGTTACCACTGGATATGTCCCCTTTGTACCTGCGCACCTTTCTGTTTGCAAAACACTTCCCGATTCTGCCACGGACCGGCGCATATTTGAGCACCGGGTGCTTCTTGAAACTTCGAGCCATTTATCTGGCCTCCTTGTCGGAGAACCTCAAGGGTTCTCACTTACAAAAAGGCGTCATCATAAAAATACATGATATCTCCTTTACGTGAAAAAATGGTGCAAGGGGTCGGTATTGAACCGACTGCCTGTGAATTTTCAATCCACCGCTCTACCATTTGAGCTACCCTTGCATTATTGGCGGAAGATAAAGGAATCGAACCCTCACGTTTTACCGTGGCTCCAGTTTTCAAGACTGTTTGTCCCCATGAACACTATCTTCCAAATTTGGCGAAGCGACCTGGATTTGAACCAGGGTTTGCGGTTTTGGAGACCGCCGTGCTGGGCCACTGCACTATCGCCTCTTGTATCATATTACTAGCTGGGAGCGGGTATCGGTGCCGCCCCGATCTGGCTGGGGATATGAACCCCTGCTGTTCACTGGAACACCCGCATCATTTGATTGAGAGGGGAGTCCGCTAAGATGTTTCATCTACAGCGGGCTAACCCATCTCTAATCCAGGCGAGGCATGCTCTGGGCCTCCTTTGATGCATCCGCGCAACCTGAATTAATTTGTAATTGACCATAAATGGCGGAGAGTGAGGGACTTGAACCCCCAGAGCTTTTGGCCCGGATTGTTTAGCAAACAATTTCCCTACCGTTAGGCCAACTCTCCGTATTTACTGGTGGCAACCTATAAACTAAAAAACCCCCTAATCATCTGACTAGAGGGTGTTTGAACGGCACTCTTCTCAGGATGATTAACTATGTATTGGACTTCCGCCTACATATTGGCTGGCATTAAATCGATACAGTGACAATGTTGATGTACTGGTCTCCGCGTGGAGTGCACATTCTGATAATGCTGTATGCCAGGAACGTGAAAATAGTGGTCTTAAAATCATTTGAAAGTTTTTCCCCTTCTTTGATATTTGTTCAGCTTGCGGAGGGATCTGCCCCTCCAGCATTCTGCACACATAATTCAGTTGTCTTACTTATCAGGCCTACTTTGACTCTGTTACTCTATAAACGAAAAAACCCGGCCATCTCAAATGAGGGTCGGGTTTCATGAACACATAAAAATGCGTTGCTAATCCTTACCTCACGATATAATCCTCTTTTGAGGAATACTCTGTAACTACAAAAATGCCATTATCCCAGCTCTCGCTGCTAAAATTGTGCATACCGCCGCACAGTGGCTGTGCGAAGGATAATTTTATCGGATATGTGGCGTTCATTGATTGCATATAACCGCTCTCAAAATATGATATTGCACCTTAATACAGATATAATTTGATAGTGTCAACAAAAAGTTTAATAAAAAGTTTTTGCTGCATCAGAAATTATGAGTCACATGAATTGCATTCAAGCAGAATTCCATCAATGCTTACTTTCAAATTCCACATTGGCAACCCGCTATTGCTTGACAGGCTTATGTACAAGGTATTCGTATTCTTCATCATGATGCTCAAGCCAGTGAAGAACTTCGTCATCGTCCATTTTAGCAGATAGGCTTGTGTACGTTTCGCGGAAACGTTTTATTAGATTTGCATTTTCCATTTCAAACCTCCATCTTTAGAATAGCAGCAATGTTTCGAGAAGCAGTTCGAACATTTACGGCCGCATTTGTTAAGGCTTCCTCCACGGTACAAACCTGGCTGATTACACTGAAGACGGCGTCAAAGCCGTGGCCATGAACCACGGCTGCATCGCTTGACAGGCAGCCGGCAATGCCGATGACCGGTTTTCCATACCGTTTGGCCATGCGTGCTACACCAATCGGCGTTTTGCCATGTATGGTCTGACTGTCAATGCGTCCCTCTCCGGTAATCACCAGATCGGCATGCTTCACGATAGCCTCAAACCCGACGGCTTCCATGATGATTTCAATACCGGGCAGTAACTGTGCCCCCAAGAATGCAAGTAAGGCAGCGCCCATACCGCCTGCTGCCCCCGCGCCCGGCACTGACTCCACCTGCACACCCAGGTCCCGATGAATTATGCTGGCATAGTGGATAAGATTTGCGTCCAGAGCTGCCACCATCTCCGGCGTAGCGCCTTTCTGCGGCCCGAAGACCGCACTAGCCCCCTTCGGGCCTGTTAACGGATTGTTAACATCGCAGGCTGCTTCAATCCGGCACGATCTCAGACGCGTGTCCATACTACTGATATCAATGTGCTCCAAATTCGTCAGCTCACCGCCGCCACATCCGATTTCACATCCGTTAAGATCCAGCAGTTTTACCCCGAGAGCCTGAAGCATTCCGGCTCCCCCGTCGTTGGTCGCACTACCGCCGATACCGATGATGAGGTGGTTGACACCCGTATCGAGCGCTGCCTTTATCAACTCTCCGGTACCATAGGAAGTTGTTTTCAATGGATTGCGTAGATGGGTGGCGATTAAGGCAAGGCCACTGGCAACTGCCATTTCGATAATAGCTGTTTTACCATCACCGGTCAGACCATAGAAAGCGGTGACCGGTTCACCCAGGGGACCTGTCACATCCACCTCTCTACGTGTGCCTCCGGTGGCGTCGACCATTGCGGCAACGGTACCTTCGCCGCCGTCAGCCATAGGCAGCTTGAAGTAATCCGCATCCGGGAATATCTCGCGAAAGCCGGCTTCGATCTCTGTTGCCACTTCAAGTGCGGTCAAACTTTCTTTGAATGAATCGGGAGCAATGACTATCCGCATGGGCACAACCTTTCGATTACCTTTTACTTAACGAACGTTCCGTGCCGATACTCGTCAAAGGCAATTTTCAGCTCCTCCTGGGTGTTCATAACAACCGGTCTGTTCCAATACCCGAAGGCCCGCTTCAGATGGACACCCGCACCTTCGATGGTGGGGAGGCTCTTGAATATTTTTGAAATTCGACGTGTGGTCATGCTTGATCACCTTTCTGTTGTGTAGGCGGCAGTGCCACTGCCGCGACAATTTGCTCTATGTCAGCTTCGATCTGGTCATGAGCCGAAAGTTTGGTCAGCCATGCAGCCGGAATAGCCTCAATTCCGAGATATGCTCCGAGCCAGGCACCAATCATGGCAGCTCTTCCGGCACTATCACCACCGGCGTTAGCAGTAGCTGTCAAAGCTTCTGCAAAGTCATTTGAGCAGGTAAGCATTGTATGCAGAGCCGCAGTAAAACTTGAGGGGAGCGGACAGGATTGCCCGAAAAGCATGGTTGCATCATGCACGGAAAGTGTCCGGGAGGCGCTGACTGATTCTATCCGTTCTACGACTTCAGAATACTCACTATCAGATGCTCGTATGATCCTAATTGTTTCTGCCATGGCTGCCTCTGGGGAGCTGCCGTTGATCAGAGCCCGCAGTATCAGGGCCGTTGCCTGTGAGTAAGCGATGGCACGCTGGTTGTTCTGACATACCCGGGTTACCTTTGCTATCGTGCCAGGCAGGTCATCGTCATTCAGGTGTGATACCACTACCGGGGCAAGATGGGTAACCGTTGCAGGCTGGTCATCATCAGCCCCTTGTTGGAAATCAAATGGAGTGGTTGGATTGTTCTCGTGATAGGCACGATAATTGGCGATCATGCCCTTGGTGGCATGGTCGCGGTAGCCGATGTAGGAGTCATCAGTCATGAGCTTGATCAGCTGCGATCCAAAGTCGTATGCATCGAAATGCCCGCATCGGGCAACTGACTCCAGAACAAGCAGGGCGGCATCCCCGTAATGAGAAAAGTCACCGGGTTGCTTACCATCATGGTAGTGTCCGGAAAACGGGGTCTCGAAGCCTTTAATTCCTCCCGGAAATCGTGTCGCTACTTCATCCAGATTATAAATCCAGTGGCTTCCCAAGCAGAACGCATCACCAATGAGGCTCCCCCATAAAGCCCCCCGCATTCGATCTTTACATGAAACAAACTTTTCTTCAAATTTGATTGTCATAATATCACCTCTTTTTTCATTGTCTGCTTCGACGCTGCCTTCCGTCAAGGGGCTTTCTATTTTCCCTGTTCAGAAAGAATCGCCACGTTAATCATGAACCAGCCGTTCCGGGTATTTTATTGGGGGTGCTTACTTTACCAAGAGGGAGTATAATTATTATCGGCCGTTGAACGAGGCGGCAAGGGTAATTAAATCTGAATAAGAGGGAGAATAGCGATGCCGAAAATAGTCCGTTTTTATGAAACAGGTGGCCCCGAGGTGCTCAAAATTGAGGAGTCACCACTAATGGAGCCGGGTGTGGGCGAGGTTCGTCTCAAAGTTGAAGCGATAGGCCTGAATCGGGCAGAAGTAATGTTCCGACAGGGGCAATATCTGGAAAATCCGACATTCCCGTCTCGACTCGGCTATGAAGCTGCGGGGGTTGTAGATGCAATCGGTCCTGGTACTGTCGGCGTTAAAATCGGCGACCGGGTGAGCACCATACCTTCATTTTCAATTGGTACCTATGGCGTCTACGGAGAAAGCGCCGTTGTGCCAGCCTATGCTGCAGCCCATTATCCCGAGAAACTATCCCCGGTTGAAGGGGCCGCTATCTGGATGCAGTACCTGACCGCATTCGGGGCACTTATCGAATTCGGAAAATTACAGAAAGATGACACCGTATTGATCACTGCGGCGAGCAGCAGCGTCGGATTAGCCGCAATCCAAATTACAAAGTCAGTCGGGGCGACCGCCATTGCCATTACCCGCGGCGCCGATAAGAAATCCTTTCTCATGGAGGCCGGGGCGGATCACATTATAGCGACTGACGAACAGGATCTGATTGAAAGCGTAATGGCCATTACATCTGGAAAAGGTGCTGAAATGGCATTTGACCCTATTGCAGGAGCAATGTTGGGAGAGCTTGCCGGGGCAGCAGCTCCCGGTGCAACAATCTTTGAATATGGTGCATTGTCGTCGGCACCGACCACATTTCCCCTGTTTGCAGCGCTCGCCAAGGGCTTGACTGTGCGCGGGTACACCCTGTTTGAGATCGCCAAAAATGCAGAAAGTCTTGCCCGTGGCAAACAATTTATCTACAACGGCCTTGATAATGGGGTATTGAAGCCGATTATCGATAGAGTATTTCCTTTAGAAAGCATTGTTGAAGCCCACAGGTACATGGAATCCAACCGGCAAAAAGGCAAAATTGTGGTACAAATCTGAAAAAAGAAACCAGCTCTTGACCTGCTCCTGTTTGAGACTGCTGCGCTGGTGCTGATACATTGACAGCATAGCCGAATAAGGCGTATATAAGCGGCATGGAATCAGTACGCATTTCTATCCTGAGGCTCTGGCAATAGGAGTTACACTCCGACAAATCCAGGGCCTTTTATTTTGTCTGCATGCACAGAAAACTGCAGTTCCCTCTGTTAAAAATGTCGTACCATCAAATTCCATATTTTAATTAATGACAGGATTGGCAACGGTCTGCATATGAGTGAAAAATCCCAAATTGACATAGTCCGGCAAGAACAAGAGCGTCTGTCAGGGGTACTCACCTCCATCGAGGAAACGGCCAGACAGAACAGGACCAAGATAGCTCATCACGATGCCTACAGTGCTGAACTGGAGAAGGAACGCCTTGAATCAGTAAACTGGCATGAAAAGAACTCGTTAACAGAGAAGCTCATCGAGAACGACAAATTCGATCCGAGAAAATATCTCTCATCCTTCCAGATGACTGACAGTCCGTACTTCGGAATTGTCGGGATTAACGATACCGACAAGAAAATCGGCTCGAAAGAGTATCTTATCGGGAAGCAGGGGTTCGTATCCCATGATAACCGGGCACTGGTCGTAGACTGGCGAAAAGCCCCGATCTCGCGCTTTTTCTATGACTTTGACCCTGGTGATGAATACTTCGAAACCATTCAGGGCAAAGAGCGGGAGGGAGTGATAACCCGGCGCGACACGGTAGAGATCGTAAAGCGTTCCCTCCGGCGTATGGAATGCGGCGGAGATTTGTATGAGTTGGCCGGCGACTCATGGGTAAAAAATGAAAAACAGTATCATACGACTACTGACACCAAGGTAGCGAACCAGGACCATCGCATGGTGGATATCGTATCGCTCATCTCCCCTGATCAATTTCACATGATTACTTCTGAAGCCACCGATGGCTGCACCCTCATCACCGGAGGTGCCGGCAGCGGCAAAACAGTTGTGAGCCTCCATCGTCTATCGTGCCTTCAGTTTAACGACCCCGACAGATTCACTCCTGATCGCTGCCTTGTCCTCATGTTCAACAAGGTGCTCCGTAACTACGTCAGGCAGACCTCCTCCGATCTTCTCGGCAGCACCAGAGTTGATACATTCAGTGCCTGGACATTGAGTGCCATTACCGCTCTGACCGGCAAGATCATTAAACCGGTTGTCAGCGATGAACTGACGGCACAGAAGAAATCATCGCAACTGTCCGGTCTGTTGGTCCGTTATGTCACGGAAGTACTTGAAGCAGACCCTCTTCAGGATCTGTGGCGATTTTACGGGCAGCCGTATGTACTCGATGCTCTTTTTTCTGAGGGAAAGAACAGAGAAACGTTTCTGACCAATTTGCGTCGACGGTACTCGACCAAAAACCAAACCGTGTCATTTGCTGACCTGAGCGTTCTGCTACGGCTGTGCCAACTGCGAGAGAAGGAAGGACCGATCCGTGAGGCTCTTGGATGGTACGCCCATATCATTGTCGATGAAGGACAGGATCTCTCGCTTCTGGAACTTGAGGCGATTCTTGCGGCAACGGACAATCGGAACAGTATAACACTCAGCGCAGACAGCAAACAAAAGATACTCTCGTGGGTTGATGCTGCCGACTTCGATATTTTTCACAAAAATCTGAAGGAGGTCGGGGTGAGCAACGAGACCCTTTCCGTTTCCTACCGCTGCCCCAAAGAGATTATGGCGCTGGCTTCGAGGATCAGCAACAGAGAGAGCGAACAGATAGGCAGACATTCCGGCGCTCTTGAGTACCACAAGGCAGCGGACGAGGAGAGCGCATTAGGCCTTCTGCGCCGTCTTGTCGAAAAACTGGTGGACGAGGATCCGAACAGCCTGACTGCAGTCATCTGCAAGAAAAAGTCGGACGAGAAAATGCTCCACAAGGCGTTAACCGGCATCAAAGGGCTGCATCAACAGGGTGAGTTAACTTTTGAGCCGGGAGCTCTGGTCACGATTGCCCACCAGGTTAAGGGGGTAGAATTTGCAAACGTAATCCTTTACGACCCCAATTCGAAGGATTTCAGAAAGTCCGCATTAGACCGGAATCTGCTCTATGTTTGCGTCACTCGTGCCTGCAGGCGCCTTGACATAGTTTACTGGAGAGAGCTTGCCGCCGGTCTGGCGTAATAACTGGTGGGGGAGTGTGTAGGTGCAGATTGTATTTGGCATTGACTTTGGCACAACCAATTCGGCGCTTTCGGTATACCGAAACGGTACAGTTGAGGTTGTTGCCGTAGATGGTATCAACCGTGGCGGAGAGCTGCTGCGCTCAGTGCTCTACTTTAACGAAGAACATGAGATCTTCGCCGGTCAGGAGGCCATTCATCAGTATGTGAGCGACGGCGCGACCGGACGTTTTATGCAGTCGATCAAGACATTTCTCCCGAACACCAGCTTCGTAAGCACCGAAATATTCGGCAAGCGCTATACCATCGATGATCTGGTGGCGATTATTCTCCGGAAGATCAAGGCACGGGGAGAAGCATATGTGGGTTGCTCTGTGGAGAGTGTTGTTCTGGGACGACCGGTGGTGTTTTCGAAGGAAGCCGCCAAGGACGCCGTGGCCGAGCAGCGCCTTGAAAAGGCCGCCCGTAAGGCTGGGTTCAAAAACATCTGGTTCCAGTATGAACCGGTGGCAGCAGCGCTAACCTTCGAAGAGTCTCTGCAGCCAGGACAGGAACGGATTGTGTTCATCGGCGATTTCGGCGGCGGAACATCTGATTTTTCGGTAATCCGCGTCAAGGGTGGTGCCTTTGACCGCTCCGACCGGCGCAGTGACGTGCTCTCACTTGGTGGAGTCTATGTCGCCGGCGATAAATTTGATTCCCAGATCATGTGGGACAAGGTGGCGCACCATTTTGGCCGCTATGCCCGTTATAAGACCATGGGAAAGGATGACTGGAACTCCATACCAAAAAGTATTATCTACACACTCTGTCAGTGGCACCGTATCCCGCTGCTGCGGGCACGCAAAACGAGGGAGCTTATCAGGGTAATCAAGGGCACCGCCGATGATCGCTGGGCAATCGAGCATCTGGAGAATATTATCTCCGACAATTACGGTTTTTTCCTGTTTCAGGCGATTGAAAAGGCCAAATGCGAACTTTCAGGGCAGGAGCTGGCCCGAATAGATTTCAAGGACCGCGATCTGAATATTACCGAAGAGATTGACAGGGAAGAGTTTGAAACGCTCAATGGGGATAATTTTCAGCAGATTGCTGACTGCATCGATGAGGTGGTGGCAAAGTCAGGGCTGCAGTCGGCACAGATTGATACGGTTTTTCTCACCGGTGGCACCTCGCGGATTCCCCGTATCCAGGCACTGTTTACAGAGCGCTTCGGCCGGGACAAACTGGAACAGCGCGATGCTTTTACGAGTGTCGTCCACGGTTTGGGGAGCAGCGTTCCGCTTTTTGTCTGATATGGATGCGATTGGAGCCGGGTGAATTGGATTAAGTGAGGGGTTCATGGCATCAAAGGTTGAAGAGATCAAATATGACTCAGTCGAATTGGAAGATATAACTATCGCCTACAGTTGGTGCCGCTCACGCCGCAGAACGCTTGGAATCACAGTTTGCAAAGATAAGTCAGTTGCTGTCAGGGTACCACTTCGGACTGCAACTAAAGAGGTCAGGGCCTTTGTTACCAATCGGGTAGAATGGGTACTAAAGGTCTGGAAAAAGTTGGATAAGCGGCAAACTCCACAACAGCAGGGCTATGTGCGTGGAGCAGTTTTCATGTATCAGGGAGAGGCATTTCGTCTGGAGTTTACAAAGGGACCACGGCGTTCAGTGCAACTGCACGATGATCTACTGATACTGACCTCGCCTGAGATACCGTCTGAAGAGACTGTACGTAAGATGATTACTCATTGGTATCGCACACAGGCTATTGAGATAGTGAAAGCCCGCTCAATCGAATGCCATAAGATGATGCAAGCAGAAGGAGTCCCGCTGCCGCCTATAACCATCCGCGCCATGAAAACTCGTTGGGGTAGCTATTCTTATGCAACCAAACGAATTGCTCTCTCCCTTAACCTGATCAAGATGCCACCTGCCTGCCTTGACTATGTAATCATCCATGAACTCTGCCATATCAAAGTGCGGCACCACGGCCCTGACTTCTGGCAGATGGTGTCTTGTTATTGTCCAAATTATCTTGCTGATCGCAACTTGCTCAAGCAATACGCCTGAACGGCATCACCTTCCCAATTGGCTCTTTTCAACCTATGAAACCTGAGTAACTGAATTTTTGAGACCAAGAGCAGGTAGGTTAGCCATCTTTTAAGTACGGTCAATGTCGAGACAAGTATCTTTATTCGCTGAGAATATTCGAAATTAGTCCCGTAATTTTTAAAATGCTATTTTTTAATCAAGCGGGTTATCTCTTTATCAAGCTTGAGTAGAGCTGCCCGTTTTTCTTTGTCATACTGATACAGATTGTAAGTTGACTCCATTTCATCCTGTGTGTGGTTCAATACTCGTTCAGAATGCTCCTTACGCACGCCAATTCTGGCCATCAATGTTTTTGCTGTGCGTCTCAGATCATGAGGAGTCCAGCGAGGCAACCCAAAGTATGCAGGGCGTACCTTTGATATTCGTTGAGCCATACTGTTTCTGACAATATGATCATCTATTTTAATAGAGGAAAAAATATACCCGTCTGAATCCCCCAGCAATGACATCGCAAGAGGCCCCAAGTAAACCCTATGATCTCTCTGAACTCTAGTCAGCTTTTTACCTTGTTCTGTTTTAATTCTGTTCCACGGTATTGTCCACCAGTTACCGTCAATCTCCCTCCTATGCATACCAACTACCTCTATAGGTCGCTGAGCTGTCACAAAAACCATCTTAAGGGCCCGTTTCACTTCTGACGTACCAGGCATATCATCGATCTGACTCCATACCACTGTTATTTCTTTGTCAGACAGTACTCTTTCCCTCCTCTTAGGAGTTATCGCTGGTATGTCATCTGTATCAATGTTCATAAATGGATTAATCTCAGCATACTGTCTTTTTACTGCATATGCATACATCTTCCGTGCAGCCTTCAATACATTTCTTGCCTGTCCTGGAGCTCTCTTGGACACCTGTTCAATAATTTTGATAGCATCTCTTGGCTTGAGTTCAGAAACTTTCTTTTCACCCCATTCTGGCAGCAGATCTGCCGTCATAGACCTGCGGTTCTCATAACTCCAAGCTTTTGAGTGGTTCACTTCTGACCACTCTGTTATAAATTTTTCCATAAGCTTTTTTATCGTCAATTCATCAGAAGATTCATCTGGGAGTTTTGCAGGGGGCTCAACAAGTTTTGGTGCAAGTTCTGCCTGAGGATCTAAACCATCAATAAACATGGCATGTAGTTCATTGAATTTTTTTCTTGCTTCTGCCAAAGTGAGCATTGGGGGAGTATTACCGTATGGACCAATAGTAATCATTTTCCCTTTACTTTGAAATTTGTAGCGGTATATGAATGTGCGTGTCCCCGATGACATTACAAGAATAGAAAATCCGTTACCTTCCCCCTTTTGGTATTGTTTGCTTCTTGGCTTTAGATTACTTATAAACTTGTCTGTGAACATGGACATTGCTTTTTCCTTTACACCAACTTTACACCAACTTTACACCAAACAGATTGGCTGCAAGAGAATTATCATGAATTACTATGACGGTATAAATAGAGTTAAATACATGAGATGTCAAGGGAATATATGATAACACGTGCGTGTTATGACGTGTACAGACAGGTTGTGAATTGCTGCTTTTTTTGCCTTACAAGCTGGATGTCACAGGTTCGATCCCTGTTTCGCCCACCAATAAAACAGCCACTTAGATTAATTTCTAGGTGGCTGTTTTTATTTATTATTCAACGAGTGGCACTTTTATTCTTTGCTACCACCCTCGATCTCAACAAAGCTGCTTGCTATCATCAGTATGGGCGTAGCTGCGTGCCGCACCCGATATGCCAGTGTAAATGTTTGGAGGACTGATACTCACCCAGATTTGTGTAGACCCGGCAGGCTCCGAAGCGGGTCATAAAATCGGCAGCGATCATTTTTGCTGTTCTCATCAACTCCAGCAATAAATCGTTGTCGGCTTCTTCCAGTGAGATCAGGGAATCGACGTGCTTCTTGGAAAGAAGGACAACGTGGTTTTCCCAGAGTGGCTGGGTGTGGTGAAAGGCAAAGACATGCTCGTTCTCGAAGTACACCGGAACATCCAGAAGGTTCTTTAAAATTTTCCCGCAATAGAAATCACAGTTTGGATCAGCCATGTTTACTCGCTTTGTCATTATTCTGGGTGATTTTTTTAATAAAAATTCGTCGGCTTCAGAAGCGCTTAATGTGGTGGAGACTATTTTCTGAAGTCAGTAGAAATCATCTCATACCAGGCCTTTCTCCGTTATCCCCTCATACGCATCATACCGGAAATGGCTCCGCTGAAAAAGGCGATCAACCAGCAGGTATAAATACTCAGACTCACTCGATGAAAGACACGGTTGACCGCTTCAGTCCTGTGTGCCAATGAGGCGACCAGAGCCAGCATAAAATGAAAGGCCATACCGCCCAACGAGGCGATGCCGGTAATGTTATGCCATTCAGGCGCTTTGCCGTATGCCTGAGCGAACAGGTTCATCTGAGAGGTACCCAGATAATCGCACAGTAAGCCGATACCGAAAATAATCAAGTGCTTCCGGTGCAGCCCCTGTTTTCTTCCGCTGAAAACTGCCCAAGAGTAAAAAATCAGGGCAAGATTCATCCAAATTACCGCTTGTATCAACATATCCACATCCTTATATTCTTGAAAAATGCCTGCATCTGGTTCCTAGCAGCACGACCAACGGTTGCCACAATCAGGGACCGCAATAAACTTCCACCTCCAAGTTACAAAACAGCTAGCACTACTGATTTACTGGATTGTGACTTGCTCAGTACATGCCCTTCCGGGCGCACTCCTAAAAAAACCTCCGAGGTTTAAAACCTCGGAGGTTTGTGTTGTCAACTTAATAGCAGAAGATTCTTATGGAATCGGCGCAAGGGCAGAATGACGGTCCAACTCCTGCCCTTTGGCATGACCTTTCACTACCCTCATCAACGCCTTGACCTCTTCCGGCATATCCTTGCCATCTTTCATAGCGGCCTTCATCTGCCCTGCAAGATACGAGTGGTTGATAAAAATGTCCAGCACCGACAGCATGAACTCCTGCTTCCATGGCGACAGCTCGTGCAGATGCTTAAATTTGTGCATATAGAATTTCTGCGCCGCCTTGCCAAGCTCCATTTCAAGCTCTTCAACCGTCATATTCTTTGGCTTGATGACCGGCTCGACCAGATTGTATCGACTGTAATCCTTTGTAAAAACATATGGCTCCAGCTGAGGGTACAAATCAGCGTAGGGCCAGGGGGCAATAGCAAGAAAAAAAGCCATGTCGGGATTATAATGCTTTGCCAGCTCAACCGTCTGTGCAATCGATTCGATGGTATCATCGGGAAGGCCGAGTACAAGAGACGTCTCGGAGACAATGTCGGCGCCATTGATAATGTCTATCGCCTGCTTTGACTGAGAAACCTCGGTATCTTTGTTGAAAAGATCGAGCGTTTCCTGCGAACCGGCTTCAACTCCAACGTAGATGTGCTCGACACCGGCCTTTTTGTACTTCCACATGATATCGGCATCACGCAGGATATCGTCAACGCGGGTTTCCATCAGCAGCTTGACCGGCACCTCCCGTTCTATCATCAGATCCAGAATCTTTTCCCATCGGTCACGGTCGTATGTCGGCAACTCATCGGCTAACATCGCCACTTCAACGCCATAGGTTTTTGCCAGCATTTCAATTTCGGCTACCACATTTTCGGCTGAACGGGCCCGCCAGGATTGCGCCCAAAAAAGCTGCTGAGAGCAGAAAGAACACTGGGATTTGCAACCGCGAGCGGTCGAGATGATTGCCAACCGGGCGTTGTTCTTGGCCCGATAGGTATAGATAGGCCACTCGACAAGATCCCAGGCGGTCGGAAGTACGTCCAGATCGTGGATATATGCGGCCTTCGGCGTAACAACCACGGCATGATCCCGCCAAAAGGCAAGACCGTCAATCGTTGCCGGATCACCTCCATCATTGAGGCAGTTCAACAATTCAACCAGCGTTACCTCCCCCTCGCCACGAACAATATAGTCAACAGCCTCGTGAGTACCTTGCAGGACTTCGTCATAGCAGAAGGCAGCATGCACATTCCCGAGCACGGTAACGACAGAGGGGTTGATCTGCTTGGCCAGATCACACAACTCCAGGGCTTTGACAATTGAGGCGGTATAGGCAGTTGTCGCAATGACATCCGGCTTGAAAGCTTCAATACGAGCCTGTATTTCCGGCCACTTGTGCCAGAGGGACATGGCATCATAATAATCGACTTCATACCCCGCCGCACGAAGGGAACCAGCCATGTACACAAAACCGACATTCAGCCAGGTTCCGGCAGATTCTACAACACCGGAATGATAGGGAGGGGTAATCAGGGCAACTCGCTTGATTGTCATAAATTCGTCCTCTTAAAGGAAATGTGGAACAAAGGTGAATAGTAGAGTAACCACCATCTTATGTAAGATGATGTAAGTCAATTTTCTTACGAAACATTACCCTGCTTGTTCATTGTCTATCTCATGATACTCTTCGTCGGCATTGATAGCCCAGAGATCGTGTTTTCCCCCGGATAAGTTCTGAACTGCCATCATGCCCGTTAACATCGAATGATCCATATTGTTGTAACGGTGCATGCCGTTACGACCGACAACCTGAAGATTGACGAACCGGTCAAGATATTCCCGGATCGTTGCCACCGCCTGCGGATACTCTTCATTATAGACAGGGTAGGCTTTAGGCATTCGCACAACAACACCGTCTCTTATCATATCCTTTTTTGCCAGGCCGATGGCCTCCAACTCATGCGTTGCCAGAAGGACCAGATCCTGATCTGACATTGACCAGAGATCATCACCGACCGTGCAGAAATACTCCATGCCGAGACAGGTTTTCGTCTGATCCGGCACCATGTCAGGGCTCCAGTTTTTATAATTCTGTATTCGGCCAACCCGAACTAAATCGTCATGCACATAAATCCAGTTATCCTGAAACAGTGCGACTGCGTCGACTATCAGAGCTACGGTTACAAAATCCCGATAGCTGAGGGCATTTGCCGCAGCAATGACTGTTTCAGGAGGAGGAGGCGATAACGCATTGATCAGATTACGCAGCGGCATGGACGAAATAATCTGTTTCGGGCGATACACTGTCTGCTGTTTGTCATTCATCACATCAACGGTGATAATTTGCTCACCTTCATGGTGCATACGAACGACCGTGCTTTCAAGTTGAATTATGCCGCCACTTCTGATTATTTCTCTCTGGAAAGCATCCCACATCATGCCCGGACCGAGGCGGGGATAGAGAAATTCTTCAATCAATGTCTTGATTGACTGCGTATCTTTCTTGAAGCGATTGCTAAAAAACATATTTGTAAGAGTCGTACGCAGAGACAATTCCTGAATTCTCTGAGCAGCCCACTCGGCGCTGATGGTGCGGCAGGGAATTCCCCAGACCTTTTCCGTATATGATTCAAAAAATTTCCGGTACAACCGTGTGCCGAAACGGTTAGAAACCCAATCGGCAAAGCTTGTCTCAGGAGAAACAGGGGCGATTTTACTCAACATATAACTGCCCAGAATGAGTAGACTCTCGCCAACGCCAAGATTTCGCAGCGCATTCAGCGGCTTCAGTGGATAATCGAAAAAATGCCCTCCATAGAAAATGCGTGAGAGACGTGGACGTATCAGCAGATCTGCTCCGAGCATGGTGTGCCAGAGACTTTTGAGCGAAGCAATTTTAGTAAAAAAACGGTGCCCTCCGATGTCGAAGCGAAACCCTCGGTATTCCACGGTACGGGCTAACCCTCCCGCCAGAGAATCCTGTTCGAGGACAACGACGGGAGTTTTACGCCGGGACAGTTCGTAGGCAGCGGTTAAACCGGCAGGACCTGCACCGATAACTACGACATCAACATGATTTTCGATCTGATCGCCAGCCATTATGTGCGTCTCTTCAAAAATTGCCGTATCCTGACGCGAGCCGTTTCACAGAGAAAGGCCCATTCATTCCGTGCAGTCAAAGAGATGTTATAGGTACATGTGTAAAAGCAGGGTGTTCCCTGATAACACGCCTTGATGTTGTCACTTTGGCCTTCAAGTGTCTGCCAGAGCTGCCCGATACTGGTCGTTCGCAAGTCACCGACACCCTCATGATCCAGACAGACTGCGACCTGACCATCTGCATTCAGATCGATGTACATTTTTCCCGCATTGCACGGCCCGACAGGTTTCCCGAGTACGTAGTCTGCTGCCAAATCATAGAAACCACTATATTCCCAGAGCGGTTCACCGGCACGTCGCAAGCGGGCCAGTTCACGAAAAATCTCCGCCATTTCCTGACGTTCCTCTTCTGTGGCGCGAAACTGGGGATCTGAGTGCCGATGAAAAAAGCCTTCTCCCTGGTTGATCGGAAAAACCGAGAGGTTAATTCCCCGTGCTTTGGCAAATTCGAGAAAAGCG
Organism: uncultured Geobacteraceae bacterium; assembly: GCA_903939115.1. Lineage (GTDB taxonomy): Bacteria > Desulfobacterota > Desulfuromonadia > Geobacterales > Pseudopelobacteraceae > JACRCG01. Next base: position 110,519 of record CAJAFV010000079.1, on the reverse strand, counting down.
AACGTCTCCCGATAATTAATGCGGTTCATAACCAGGTTGAGCTTTACCGGAAACGGGAGTTTTGCCGCCAGGAGCAGTTCCAGATTCTGCAAAACAACCGCCAGGAAGTCACGACCTCTCAAACGTTCATATGTGGAGTGATCGAGCGAATCAATGCTGACGGCAAGTTGCAAAAGTCCCTTTGCCGAGCGGAGTCGTTCTATGCCGTCCGTGGTGAAGAGCGTGCCGTTGGTTGCTGTAGTATACAGAAAGCCGAGTTGGTCAAGCAGGGCAAAAATCTCGTAGATATCCTCACGCAGAAACGGCTCTCCACCCGATATTTCAGTCACCATGAACCCAAAACTGCGCAGGTCGCGAAAGATCGGCTCCATTTCCTCAATGGAGAGCATTCCTCCGCCACGACGCCAGACGGAGCACATCGGGCATGCTTCATTACAGGCATTCAAAGAGTTGAAGCTGACGAAGGTCGGTTTGTTGCACCGCATGCGCAGAAAAACCCGCATCAGTTTTATCACTACTGATGGAGTCATAATTCGCTGTCTGACCCGGGTAGAGAAATCACGTGATCCTGAAAAGTATAGTTGTTTGCAGTCATTAAAGTCACATCCGTCCTGTCTCAAACTTTTAATTTGGCACAATAAAACAAAATTACATCCTATAGGTAATGAAAAATGAAAAATGCCGCATATTTAGCGATATATTACAAAGAAACTATCTGTTCGCACCGCTGGGAAATGGAAACAGTGCCTTTCTGCATCCCTCCATGATTCCCATTGCGCAGGCTTTTTGATAGTCAGCCGCTGCGCGGTCAATGATGCCCTGCGACATGAAGAGCTCCGCCCGGGAATAATAGGCATTGGCATAGTCGGGGTTGAGCTGAATTGTCGTGCTGTAATCCGTAATTGCACGGTCCGTTTCGCCCTTACCTTTATGGGCTAAAGCCCGGTTCACATATGCCACAGTAAGATTTGGCTGAATTTTCACTGCCCTGTCATACTCTGCAATGGCCTTGTCGAATTCCTTTCGGCGTAAAAACACGCTACCGCGGTTGATATACGCATCGGCGAAATCCGGTTTTACGGCCAAAGCCGCGCCATAATCAGAGAGCGCCTTTTCGAACTCACCCATGGCGACATGCGCCAAACCGCGATTCAACAGTGCATCAACATTGCGGGGATCAATGGCAATAGCCGTGGTGAAGTCATTGATTGCATAATCGAAATTTCTCATGTCGCCAAATGCAATTCCGCGGTTAAGGTATGCTGCAGGTATGTCGGTCGGCACCTTTTTAATGACATGGCTCCAGAGCTCGATGCTTGTTCTCCAGATGGAAATCTGCTGCACGGTGAGTGCCGACATAATGATTATTACAACTGCGCAAAAAGTCGTTACGCAATTACGCTGCAGGACAGAGGTGCCAGCCTTCGCCCAAAACCAGGAGACGGCCACGCCGGCGAGCAGGAAAGGACCAATGCTGGGGAGATAGATGAACCGGTCTGCCATGGAATATGAACCAACCTGGACAATACCCAAAACCGGCAGAAGGGTAACGAGGTAACAGAGCCATACCGGCAGAAGCGCTTTGGCAAATGTTGTTTTTGAGAGCGACAATGCGCTGATGGCGATAATAAGCAAAACATATGTTGCATAGAGCGGTGACAGCAGCGTGGCATCCTTCGGATACGGATAAAAGGGGAGCAGATCCAGCGGAACAAGCATCTTCAACAAGTATAGAATAATGGAGCGACTGGCTACAACCAACCGTTGCCCCAGTGAAGTGGTAGCCATCATCGGCATGGCCCCGATGGCTTTCTGGGCCAGTATACTAATTGCTGAAATAATCAGACTAGCAACCGCAAACGGCAGCTTTTCAACCATCATGGCTACAAAGTCAGACCAGGATCTGATCCTGTCAAACAGGTAACGATCGAGGATCAGATATACAACCGGCAAACTTACCGCCATGGTCTTGCTGGCCAGGGATATGATGAACATGGCCAATGACATCAGGAAGGCTCTGTTGCGCCAAAAGGTTCTTGGAGGTGAGGCATCCAGACCACGAACATAGGTAACGTAGTACGATGCACTCAACAGGAAAAACAGTGCGCAGAGCAGGTCTTTTCGTTCGCTCGCCCAGGCGACTGATTCCACATGGAGCGGATGCAGCCCAAATAAAACACCGGTTATGCCTGCTGTAATGAGAATACTCTGTTTGCCGGGAAGCGAGCACCGCATGGATTCAGGGTGACGGTCACAGCTGAATTCGAGCAGGAAGGTAGTAAGCGTAACCACCAGGGCCGTGTTCACCGCATGGATGATGATGGCGGTGAGATGGTACCCGAGCGGGTTCATCCCCCAGATGGCATGGTCAATGGCATAGGATATCCAGGTAATCGGATGCCAGAACCCTGCGGAAAGATCCGTGAATGCCCATCTGAAGAAAGCGAAGTTCAGCGCTCTGATGTGCAAATTTCCATAAACGTACAGGTCGTCGTCCCAGTTGACAAAACCGTTCTGCAAGGCCGGGAGGTAGATGGCAAACGTCAGCAGGCCGATAATAATGGCAAGGTGCTGCGGTGAAGCTAACAATGTCCCGCCGTTAGGCAACTGTGCCGGGCTGATATTTTCAGGTATTGTTTTGGGTGTTTTTAATTTTTTCATATACTTTCAGCCTGGGCATTCACAGTGTGGCTTGATCATTGAGTACACCTGCTCCGGAGAAATGATCTGAAGGCAGACATTGTCCTTGCAGGGACTTTTCCGATGGTTAATGGCTGACACGCAGGGTGAGCAGGCCAGGCCGGAATAAATGGGGGTCATGGGTCCCAGCGGGCCATAGATTGCCGGCGTCTCCGGTCCGAAGAACACAAAAACCGGCATCCTGGTCACTGAGGCAAAATGTGCCGGGCCCGAGTCATTTGACAACATGAACGCACTTACCGAATACAGCGCCACCAGTTCGGATATGGACGTTTTGCCGGCGAAATTGATGCAGCGATCGTTGGCTATTGCAGCAACCAGGTTTTGCTTGTCGGAGCTTTCATCCGGGCTACCGGTCAGTAGGATAATGGTGTCGGGGTATGTGTTCAGAATCATTCGGGCAAGCCGGGCGTAATTCTCCTTTGGCCAGCGCCGCAGCGGAATAAGGTCGGAAGAATTGGTGTTAAACAGGATTACCCGGTGATGATCCGGTAAAAATGCGGGAAATACATCGGCAATCTTTGTCAGAACAGCTTCCCTCTCTTCTGCCCGTGGCTCAACGGTGCGCAGGACAATCTCACCATCGCTTATCAGGCTCTTAGAGTAGGGGACTTCCCCATTATCAGCCATGAGAGCATTCACCAGGGAAATGAAATTTTTGGACATATGCAGATGTGGATTGTAGGCCACTTTATGAGTCAGGAAATCACCCCGGTACAGCCCCTCGTTGAAAAACCCGTAAAAGCCTGCGGTGCGGGACGCTCCGGAAAAGCCGGTGAGCAGTGCGGTAAAACGGGAAAACAGTTCCAGGTCCAGCACCGTGTCAATCTGTTTCTCTCTGGTCCATAAAAAAAAGCGCACCGCACTCATCGCAACGTCCAGAAGACCGGAATCTCCCATCAGGAATATGTTTTCCGGAGGAACCGTATTGAAAAACTCAAGACTAGCCCTGTTTTTCCGAAAGATGGCAAAATGCAGTTGCGCCCCGGCTGATTGTTTCAGTTTCAACATGGCGGGGTCAGCCAGGATAACACTCCCCATTTCAGACAGCTCAATCAACAGAATATTTTTCGGTCGGCCCGGTTTTTGGCCTGAGCCCAGTATACGGGCACATTTTTTCATGAAGGTGCCGAGGAAGCAGAGCGGCACGCCGAGGAAATAATCAAGTTTTCTGACCAGTTCAATGTTCATGGGCGACCTGCAGGAATGTGGTTGGCGGGTGCCGCCATGCGTACAACATCACTCCTCTTCATGGTTGCCTCCCTGCCAAATGCCTTTGAACAGATACCACCCTTCGGAAAGATGCTCCCCCAGTTCATACCAGGTCCGAATGCTCGCGGCGCGCTGCCACAGGTATGAAGGGCGGAGATAGAAGCTGATCATGGCACGGTCCCTAATTTTTTTCACCTGCTGTTTCGATAGATGCCTGGTGGGCATGGCAATGTGTGACCCAGCCTGATCCATGGTAACGAGCTCCGGAGTGATCAGGCATTCCCGGATCGCCTTCTGGCGCAGTGGCGTCCCCATGCGGGGCACGGCAATGTTGAACGATGCAAAATCACACCCCAGCTCCAGTGCAAACTGAATTGTTTCATTGGCAGACTCCTCGGTCTCTTCGGGAAGTCCCAGAATGAAGGTAGCCACGGTGCGTATTTTTCGGGTTTTGCACAGCTGGAAAGCCTTCCTGATCTGCTCTTTGGTGTACCCTTTGCGATAAATTTCCAGCAGCTCCGGGCTGGCCGTTTCCACGCCAAGCATGATAGTATGGCAACCGGCCGACTGCATAGCAGCTATGAGCTCGTCCGTCAGCAGGTCGACACGAGAGAAGCAGGCCCAGCCAAACTGGAAATTCTCCTCCTGCATACGGGCGCACAGCTCAAAGGTCCGTTCCCTGCAGACGCCAAAACTCTGGTCGATGACAAACAGCTCCCGTTTACCCAGCTTCTTCAGAAATCGAAACTCCTCCATGACATTGTCAACAGGACGGAACTGGTAGCCGATTTTACTCATGTTGCAGAAGGTGCAGGTATAGGGACACCCGTAGTCGGTCAACACTGTGGCGAAGTTCCAGTGATGAACGAACGGGAAACAATAATTACGGGATACGAACTGATCATGGCGGGGAACCGGAATAGAATACTCCCTGTTTCTCGGGCGACAGAAACCATTGCTGCGCTGACGGTTGCGTCTGGTGATAATACTGGGCAGATCGGTATCCCCTTCGACATAACGTACAATATCCTCGCTGGTGAAATCCAGCAGGGCAGCATCGATTGCCGGGTGCTGCTTCAACCAGGTTTCGGTATCCTCAAGCACGATGTCACCGGTAACCGCAATCCTGCGCTGCGCAGCGTACAGACTGGCAAGAAAGGCACAGTCTTCCTCCGCCGAAACCGCTCCGATCATGGCGATGATGATGTCGGGCGCAAGCGTTTCAATGGCGTCTTTTGCCGCTGCAAAATCGATCCTGTCGGCCATGGCATCCAGCACGTGCACCTCATGGTGCTCCGCCAGCCTGCCGCTGAGCATAAGTAGGTCCACAGGATGAAACAGGTAGTTGGACTTGGAGAACTTACTGCAATAGTAGTCCCTGATGTATATCTGCGCCCCGGGCGGGCTGAGGAGAAGTATTCTCATTCCGGCTCTCCGCACCGGCAATGCCGCACAAGCACCACGCACGAGGCCACCAGAGCTAACAAGGTGATTGCCGCGCCAACTCTAAAAGAGGAGGGTTCATACCGGAATTCAACCCGGTGCTTTCCGGCCGGAACCAGAACAGCCCTCATCACGTAATTTGCCGGATAAATATTGGTATCCTGGCCATCCACACGTGCCTTCCAACCAGGAAACCAGGTGTCACCCAGTAGCAGCAGTCCTGTGCGGTCAAGCTCCGCATCAATGGTCACCTCCTGTGAAGTGCGTCGCACAAAGGATGGAATTAATGCGTTCCGGGTCGCAGGACCGGAAGAGAGACCGGGAACCTGCTCCTCAAGAATGGCATAGTTTAAGGGGTCAAAATCGGGCCTGGTCAGCTCCTGAAACACTCCGTGCCGGTTGGTAGCTATTCGCGCGGCATATACCACAAAAGCACGGGGCAAAGCGCAGGAAGTTTCGTAGATTCGTGCGGCATTGTTGGAGAAGACCAAACGGGCAGCAGTCAGATCGAGGGGAGGTGAATCCGCTCCTGTTAGAATATATTTGGCATTAAGCATATCGGTCAGCCTGTTGCACCCGTTGACATCCACATACAATTCCGGTTCATCAGGAGACATGTTCCGGGCCAGATTGATGAATTCGCTGAATCGTTTCAGCATGATGGTGTCATACCCCCCCAGGGTTTCCTGGCTGTTGGCCATGCCGAAATTAGCGTCGGCACCCGGCGTGATAACGCGGAACGGCTGCTGGTCACGGTGCAGGAACTCCATGGCCTGAGGATTACCGAAGGCCTGTCTGCTGTCGAATGAAGCCAGATAGCTGGTGCTGAAGAGCAACAGGTCACCGACCACAACGGCAGCAATTACCAGCTGCAGCCAACCCCGGTTCATCCAGGTGAAACGTGACGAAAAAAGAACCAGAAGTGACGCGATAACCAGGCCCAGGGCCAGCAAAGATCTGCTACGAAACAGGGTCCAAGCCGACTGAACGAACCGGGCATCAAGGAATTGCCCGGCGGTGAAATAGAAGTCTCCTGAAGAAACTGACCCGACAATGGCCTTACCGAACCATGTCGCATCGAAAACGGCCAGGAAGAGCAGGATTACCGCCAGGATAGTCCCAGATGACCAGAGGACGATTTTTTTCACCACGCTGTTCTGACCGGATCTGACAAGGATATCAACGCCAAAACCGCTTAGTACTGCCAGGGAAAAGGCATTCAGGAAGATGAATTTCGACACCCCCCGGAAGAGGTGGAATCCGGGAATAATGGTGTAGGCAATTTTCAGGAGAGGGGTATATTTCCCGAATGCGAACAACAGGGATATGATGGCCAGCCACACATAGAACCAGACAATGCGCCGCTCGGCCCGTACTGTGGCCAGGACCACCAGCAGCAGCGGCATGATACCAACGTAGACGCTCATCTCCCAGAGATAGTTTTTTCCCCAATAAGAGACCGTGCTCATGTCTCCAAAAAAGTCAGGGATCAGGTAGGTGATCAGATTGCCCGGTGGAAAGGAAAACTGGGCAACCCAGTCAAATGAGAGGTTCTGGCGCGTGGAATAACGGGTCATTTCCATTGTAGGCAGAATCTGAATCGCAGAAAGCGCAATACTTATAACCACGGCCAGGAGGAACAGAAGCGACACAACTTTGAAGGCGGGCTTCGATTGACCGTCAGTTTTGAAAAATGCCAGGTTAAACAGCAGGTAGAGAAACAGGGCGATCATGGTATAAAAAACGTACTGCGGCTGTCCAGCCAGGAACTGCATTGCGATGGCCATACCGAGGAGCACACTGTCGACGAGTCGTTTCTTTTCGATCAGGTTCTCCAGCAGCAGAAACATAAGTGGGGTCCAGACCATGGCGCTCAGGGCATTGAGGTGGCCGGCATAGACATGTAGAAACTGCGGTCCGGAAAAGGTATACACCACTCCTGCTACAAATGCACCGCATGGGGATGCTCCGTATTTGTTCAGAAGGAGATAGGTGAAAATCCCGGAAAGCCCCAGATGCAGGGCAATGCTCCAGTTCATTGCCGGGGCTATTGGAAACAGGGCAAACAACAGGTTAAGGGGATAGAAAACCGCCGACTGCAGCGTACCCACGAATGGCGTCCCGCCAAATACATGCGGGTTCCAGAGCGGGAGCGAGAGATGCGCCACTTCATTGAAACCGAAGAAGCGGGTATACAGGAACTGAATCCGGGCATCGGTCGTTGGGCTGCCAACGATATGAGTACCGGAAAAAAGGATTGTACCCATCAGCATGACAGGCAGGAGTGCAAGTATTGCAAGCGGAAGAGCGCTCTCCCGGATGTTGAAAAAAGGCTTTTTCGTTGGCGCGGTGTCGAAAGTACTTGTGTCAGCGACTGGGTTTTTCAACTTTGTGCCCCTTTTCACGGTGAATGCCTTTCGCCGCTCCGAGGCATCCGGCTTCTGTCGCCGAGTGTGCCTGCCCTGATGTAGTCACGGGCTGCGAGGTCCATGGCGCCCCTTTTCATATACAGGTCACCTCGTTCGATATACACATCAGCACGCAGCGGGTTGAGCGCCAGAACCCGGGAATAGTCTTCGATAGCCTGTTCGGAATCACCCTTAATTGCCCGTAGTGTTGCGCGATTGAAATAGGCTAACTGTTCCGATGGCTTGAACGATATAGCTCGATTTAAATCCGCCATGGCACGATCAGAGTCGCCTTTGCGATACCAGACATTTGCCCGGTTGTTAAAAGCCATGTATTCTGACGGATTTAGCTCAATGGCTCTGTTAAGGTCCGCCAGGGACTGTTCCAGTTGGCCTTTTTCCGCATAGGCGACTGCCCGGCTGACCAGATATTCTACTCTGGCCGGTTCTTGCTCGCTGGCAACAGTGTAGTCGGCAATAGCAGCGTCAAAATTACCCATGTCCTTGAAAACATGGCCGCGGCTGTTAAATGCCATTGGATTGTATGTAGCCCCATTTTCAATGACATAGTTCCAGAGTATGAGGCTGTTTTTCCAAACGGCTATCTGTTTCACCGTTGCAAATGACAGGGCGCACGTTACTGCCACGAACAGTGCGAGAAGACGCAGCCCGTGCCATTGGCTGGCTGGCGTACCGTCGCCGGTCGGCACTCCCATCTTTAATACGGCAATACCGGTCAGCAGGAAAGGGGCCAGACTTGGCAGATATGTGAAACGGTCCGCCATGGAATGTACGCCAACCTGGACAAAGCCGAGCGTTGGCAGAAGAATGATCAGGTAGGTGCCCCACGAAGCAAGCCAGACAGGTGTTTTGCGGACAGTGAGTAGTGCGCAGGCGGTCAAGCCGATACAGAGGAGCAGTGGCAGCCCGAATTCCAGTGACAATATGGAGACATTGTCAGGATAAGGATAAAAGGGTATGAGATGGAGGGGCATAACCATCTTCCAGAGGTAGATCATCACCGCCTTGCAGGCCACAAGGATTCGGATTGAAAAGGGCTTCAGGTCTGTGAGTGCAAGGGCGCCAATGGATTTCTGGGCAACGATACTGGCAATGGCAATAATCAGGCTGGCAGCGATGAATGGGATCTTTTCCAGCAGTGGAGTAAGTGACTTCTTCAGAGACTGCAATCGTCTCAAAGGATACAGATCGAGGATCAGCATAACCACCGGAATGCTCACGGCCATGGTTTTGCTTGCCAGGGCAAGGACGAAAAAGGCAAGAGATGCCGCGAATGACGTGTCAAGAAAGATCCCTCCCGGAGACGTGCCAGACGGATGTTGAGACGACCTGCCCACGTAGTGAAGATACGATATCAGGCTCAGCAGATAGAACAGGGCGCAGAGGAGGTCCTTTCTTTCGCTGACCCAGACCACCGATTCCACATGGAGTGGATGAAGGCCAAAGAGAAGTGCGGTAGTCCCTGCCGCTATCAGCGCACCTTGTGAATCGGGGAACGATGACTGTTTATTCATTAGGCGCGCCGTGTCAAACAGACCCAGTATTAACCGTACCACCAGAAAAGTATTAAGTGCATGGATGAGAATTGCTGTAAGGTGATACCCGAATGGATTCAATCCCCAGACTGAATAGTCTATGGCGTAGGATATCCACGTGAGCGGATGCCAGAATCCGGCGGAAAGGTTGGTAAACGCCCATGCGAAAAACTCCGGTTTCAGGCTGCGGATGTTCAGATTGTCTGTGATATACCCGTAGTCGTCAAGGCTGACAAAATCATTCCGCAATGCCGGGAGGTACACAACAAGGGTTATCAGGGCGATAATGCCGGCAATGACGGCCCAATGAACCTGACGCTTGCCATTATTCTCTCTATCGGGTGTAGAATAACCGGCTGCGTCAGACGTTCTGTGTCGTTTTCTGCCTGACTTCACACTCAATGAAAAACCTTGCCCCATATAAACAGGTATCCCGGACCAAATGCCGCAAGCGGGATAACGGCAGCTTTTTTAACGTTCACGTTCATATTGATTCCACCTTATTTGAAATACTCCGCATGTATCGATGACTCAAACAGCGGCGTCAGGAAAAGCGATACGATTGTCAGGATGAAACAGACAACGAACAACCATGACGCCCGCTCACCCTGCCAGGAGAAAAAGCGGCGCAGATGCAGGTAAAGACCAAAAACCGCCCAGGTCACCAGCGACCAGGTCTGCACCGGATCCCAATTCCAGAAGGTCCCCCACGACTGGTACGCCCAGATGGAACCGGCCAGCATGCCGATCGCCCAGAAGGTGAAGCCGAACCCGGCAAAGCGGTACGCGTACATATCGATACCCGCCAGATCCGGGAGGATTTTGACCATCTTCTTCAAACGGTTGCGCCGCACCAGCAGATAAAAGAGGGAGAACGCAAATGCAATGATTATCGCGGAAAAAGCAATCTTGTAGAAGATGATATGCAGCACCAGCCAGACGCTGCGGAAGGTGGGAGGAAGCGTTTTCATCTCCGGATTGAAGAAGAGCCCAAGCGCTACCAGCGTGAAGGTGGCCGGAAAAACCACAATACCAATCGCCTTGATTCGTGGAAAAGGAATAGTGAAGAGCAGAAACGCCAGCAGCAGTATCCAGGCGTTTGACGACAAAACCTCAAAGCGGTCGATGTATGGTCCATGGCCGACCATCCGCCACCAGATGGCAAGCCCTGCACCGTGCAGAATCAGGCCGGGTATCGCAACTGCGAAGCCCTTTCTGACAAGCTTCGGCTTGTCGAAAAACTGGCCAACAATAACCATGATCGTCGCAACCACATAGAGTATCACCGCTCCCCAATGGATGCCGGTTACAAGTGCAAATGAACCTTTCATATAACTCCTCTGCTGTGTGTATGTTTTATGAGTTCCTCGAACTCTTCACGATAGAACTGGGCAAAGCGCCGCGTGACTTGCTGCACAAATATTTCCCCGCCAACATCCCTGACTATGATCTCGCGAGGCACCAGGCAATACGAACTGAGGACCCCGGCCAGGATCAGGGCAAAACCGGTAAATATGCCCGAAGTACCGCGAGTGCCATCCAGCAGGATATCAGTCCACCATTCGGACTGGGCAAGCCTGACGGTTAAAGGTCCCAACTGTTCTCTTGTTCCTGAAGTCAGGGACACTTCTCCCAGAAGCTCTTTTCCCCGGTGGAGACGCAGTGTGATGGGCGAAGGATTGAGCTTCATCGACGTGTGTCCCACGTCAGCAAAATATTTCCCTTTTAACAGCAGATCGGTCCCGGCAATAGCCATCTCCCCATAACTCGCAACATCTCTTTTGGGGGGATAGGGAAGATACAGCCGCTCCCGATGCGTCTCTCCCTGTGGAGTTTGAAACTCCAGGTCATAGACTCGTCCATAGGCATTGGCCTGATACACAATATAGGGGCCAAACTGAGACTTGTCGCTGAGGGCGACATCGACACGCTGAGGATCACCTCCGGGCTTATCGGTAAAATAAAGTTCCGATGAAAGATACTCCAGCTTATCGTTCCCCCAGAAGCGTGGTTCCAACTTTTTCAGCACGGCGCTGTAGGGAAGGTTTTGCTGCTGAGGCAAGACACCCCGCATCTCCTGAACATTCGCAGGTGTCAACCGGGTAAGTTCCTGTCCGGTCAGGCGAATGAGCACCCGGTGCTGGGTCACAACGTAGACCAGTGAAAAAAATACCGCCGTCACAAGGCCGATATGGAGCAGAAAATTTCCCCAGTATCCGATCCTGTTCTTCACGAAACGATACACGCCATCGGCATTTCCCGATTGACTGTATCCAGCTGCTGTGACCTGTTCAACAAACGCAGCCAGAGGAGTCTCAACCCGGATGCTCTCCTGCGGCACCGCTGCAGAGGGGATGCGGTTCGCCTGTGCCCTGGTTGCTGAATATTGAGACACGGTGGAAATGACGAGCGACACCCAGAAGAGTGATACAAGGGTCGCAAACCAGGCACTCCCGACGATGTTGTCAAGTCCGAGTTGTGTGCTGAGAAAAAGAAGGCTGTCCGGAAGCTTCCCCACCCATTCCGGTATTTTACCCCCGGTTGAGGCTCGCTGCGGGACGGAACTTGCCACAAGCAAAGCGACGCTGATGGCTATCAACAGAGCAATGACAGTCGAGCGGGATGTGAGGAATTTTGGTGGTTTCATGATTGATATCCGAAAACAGGCAGGTCAATTTTTGGGTGCAGCAGGCGTCGGCATCTCACCCTTCGGCGCATCCACACCGTCACCTGCCGGCATATTCTTTTTAAACTGAACCAGATATTGCTCCACAAGATGCTCTCTCAAAACCGGAATTCTCGTACCTTTGCCGATAGCCAGCAGATAGAGCGGCGAGGCGATAATCAAGACGAGCGTCAGATAGACGCCAAGAACAAGTTGCTGCTTCCTGAAGCGCCGGGAAATCGTCCAGACAAGGCAGGCAACTGCCATGATCGCATACGGCAGGACCGAAAGTGCAGTGTTCATCCAGATTGGGCGTGGAGACAGTATCAGGGGAAGATATGAAGCTGAAAACAGCCCTGCCAGATACCAGGCACCTTCCTCCCGCTCACGGATAGCGCGCCGAATAACCAGAAATATCGCGGGGAGCACCAACAACCAGACCAGGGGATTCGCGTAGCCAAGTACGACAGTGACGCTCTTGTCAAACGACGGCAGCTCACGCGCACCGCCATCGGGAGAATCCATGTTCATAAACGGATCAACAAAAACGGATGGCATGACAAACCATTTATAGGCTTTGTTATCTCGATCATCCCACTGTTTCGGTTTATACCCGACATGCTGCGAGGTTTCCAAAAACATACTCTTCTGTAATGCAGGCCATTCTGAAAGTGAATATCCCCGGCTGAACCAGGGGGCAAAGGTAAGCAGATATACCAGCGCCGGAACAACAAGGAGCATCACCCCCGCGTTGGTGTAGCGAGCAATCCGCTCACGAGTTGTGCAGCCGGTTTCTTTGTAAATGGCGGCCAGCAGCATACACAGTGTCACCACCTGTGGGGCAAGAGCACTCCATTTGGAGGCAAGCCCGAATCCGAAGAGGATTCCTGATCCAATAAGCCAACCCTGATGGCCGGATTCCCTGAAGCGAAAGCAGAGGTAAATGGCTGCGAGCGGAAAGAAAGAGAGATAAATATCATTGATTCCCTGACGGGAGAAATCTATAACCAGCGCATCGCACGCCCAGAGCAGAGCAGCGATCAATGCAACACGGTTATCCTTGAAGAGGCGCTGCGCCACAAGTCCAATAAGCGGCGTACAGAGAGTGCCGAGCAGCAGACTCACCCCCTTTGCCCCGATCACTCCGGTGCCAAAAGCCCGCAATGCATAGTAGACCAGGATATTGCGCAGACAGGGATGATTCCACATGGTCGGTCCGAGTTGCCCCGACTCGGTGTAGTTAATGGCCGAAAGCGCCACATAATAATCATCTTCCGAAACCGGTTGACTGGTGAGCTGAAAGGCATTTAAAAACAGAACACACAGCGTCAGAAACGCCAATGCCAAGAATGTTGTACGGGGAGTTATATCTTCTGTCATGGTATCTATCCTGCGTAAGGTAACGTTTTCAGCCACCCTCTCCCGTTGGGCGAGGGGATGAATTTATTTCTTCGTCAAGGATGAGGAGACTCCCGAAACTGCCGACGAGGGAGTAACACCAACAAGTTGGGCAAACGCATTGAGCTTTGCGACTTCCCGTGGCGTGACAGTATCCTTACCCTTCTCATTGCTGAGAATGACGCAATCTGTGCTCAAACCGGATTTTGTTATGTGACGAAAGAGATCTTCGGGTTCGGCGTTTTTGAAATAGGAGGCACCGACATAGAGCAGGACCGGTTCCCCAACATCGGCGAAATTAGCGCCGGTCGTATACCAACGGGGGAAACCCTGACGTGTTACATACACACCCTTATCGCTCACCTTGAAATCCTTTGTTTTGCGCGCCATAGCCCCCAAACGTTTGACCTCACTATCGGGCATGATTGCTACTATTTTGCGAATAACTTTATTCAATGAGGCAACATACAGGAACGTAGTGCCGTTCAGGTATTCATCCTCCAGAAGCTTGGCTGTGTTGTAAAGCTGCAGCGGATAGGCTCGAAACATTTGTGCGGGGATCAGTTCGCCAGGATCAAATGATTCCCACCGATCGGCAACAAAAACAATGGTGCGTCCCCGGTAACCGGCTTCGCGCCAGATTCGATAAGCTTCCTTTGGTTCTTCAACCTGTTTTTTGACGATATTTGACGACTGCAAGGTTCCGACAGGGCCGATAACACGACTGCTGTTACCGTACCTATCGAGACCGAGAAGAGCAATAACTGTCAAGATAACTATGATCAAACTGGTAATTATGCTGCTGCGAATTTTCAAAGCGTGTACCCGATCCTGTCTTATTGAGAACTATCACACGTGACAAAAAACATTGTACGACCCTTTACTGTTTCTTAAACATTTTTCCCCACGAAGGTAATTCTTTCCGTTCTTCACCGGTTGCAGTGATCTCGGTTATTACCCAGCGACCCTGCTTGTTTTCCAACACGTATTGGACATCATAGAGATAATCCTTCACTTCGTTGGAGCGTGCACCGGTGAGCACATCGGCATAGGCAAAATCCCACCGTTCCTTCGTAACGACCCGGCATTTCGCAGGTGCGGCACAATCCGTCTCAATAAAGTCGAGTTTTTTCAATTCAGAAACCATACGGCTTTTACCTTCACCGATAGCCGCCATGTGATAATAGGCCTTCTCGGCAAGTTCCGGAGTCGTCACCTCCTGCAACTTGGTCATGTTGGTAGTTTTGTACCCTTCACTCAGCAGAGCATTATATTTAGTGATCAGGCTGTGCGATGTATCAGAAGCGGTATTTGCAGCGGTTGACTGAGTGCGAGGGGATTCAACTGCCTTGTTTGGGGTACTGTCCTTGCAACCGGCAATAACTGCAGCCAGAACGAAGACGATCAAGATAGATAATTTCATACGTTTGCTCCAAATCAATTGAAATGCTTTTTGCGGTATCTCTATATCAAAATTAGCTTCAAAGAACCAGTGCATTCATGAAAAAGGCCGGGGAAATCCCCGGCCTTTTTCACACTCTCATGTTCCGGCTATATTACCAGGCTTCGCCACCTACGCCGCCGCTGTTATGCTGGCTGCAGGAGGAGTTGAAGTTGGCACTGCTGAATGATGAACCCTTGATGTTTGTTGATGACGTTCCCCAGAAATCAAAGCTGGAAGTTGCTGTACTGCCGTTTGAGCGGTAGCGTGCTGGTGCATTGACCGTCTGAAGCAGACGTGAAACCTTGCCGCCGTGCGGTACACGGACGTGGCAGGATGCGCAGGCCATGATTGCATTGCCACCATGCTCACCACCGGTAACATCACCATTAGCGTGCCAGTTGTTAGATGCTGTAATTGTATGGCAGTTTCGGCAGAACAGACCGTTAGCGGTACCATTGTTAGTATTGTATGTTGCTACCGTGAACAAAGTTCCGGTGCTAGCACCGTTACCGGCAGTAGTAGTATACGGCCAGGCTTTATTGGTTCCGGCCAGCATCCATTTCACGGAGGAACCGTGTGGCCCTTTTGATGCTGCGGTATCGGTAGCGTGGCAGTCAGAGCAGGTCATGACGCCACCTGGAGCCCAACCACCGGTCAACTTAGCGGCGGTAAGACGATTTGATGCGGCCAATGCAGACCCGACCGGATGACGTGAAGCGTTGTTCGGGTTGAATTCCAGCGCCAGGTTGGTCAGCGATGCTGCCGCTGTACCTGCGCCGGGAACTGCCGGGGTTGTGCCGGTGCCGGTAGCGGCGTGGCACTTGAAGCAGATCTGGTACTCTGCAGATGCCGTATTTGAAGCGAGATTTACAGAAGCGGAAGCGCCACCCCAGTTTGTCGCCGACCAGGTCATTTTCTTACCGGTGGCGTTGGAGATGTTGTTGGCGATGACGCCCGATCCTGCGGACTGCGAACCGGCACGCAGAGAATGCATACTGTCAGTACTGTTGGCTTCGTCGCCGTGACAATCAAAACATTTTGCTGTCGTGTGTCTGCTGGTTTTGGCCAGTTCGCCGGCGATATCTTTTGATGATTTGTTCGGATCAGTCGATGCTGCATTATGGCAGTTGTAGCAGTAGGTGTTCGGGTTAATAACATCGTAGCCGGCATCCTGCAGCAATTTCGGCGTAGCGGATACGTGGGCGTTGTACTTCAGCGCGGTGGTTACTCCCGCAGAGTTACCATGACAGTTCAGGCAGACCATCTTGGTGTCATGAGCGCCACCGGTTGTCGGCCAGTACTGATCGATATTGATCGGACTCCTTTTGTCGTCGGCAGCTGCAAACGGTGACAGAGCATTGGCGCTCAGTTTGCTTGCACCGTTGGTGTCATGGCAGGCGATACAAGCATTCTTCAGTGCTGCGGCAGTGGCGGAAGTACCGTCAAATACGACTTGTTCACCGGTATCGGCATTCTTCAGAGCAATACTGGTAGTACCAGCCAATGTTTTATGAGCAGAACCATCATGGCATGCAGCACACGCCTGAGAATTGCTGCCGGTAAGGGTTCCGTGAGCAGCTGATTTGCCTGCGGAGAAATCTCCCGAAGGGCCGGTTACAACACGACGGCTGCCCTGCGGCACGTTGTGGCAGACGCTGCAGTTCGGTACAAATGCTTCTTTGTGGCTGTGACAGGTAAGGCAGTCTACTGTACCCTCGTGATTGGCGGCCACATTGTTGTATTTATGGTGACTTGTCTTGGTGTGACATGCTTCACACGCTTTAGTAGAAGTTGCATGTGCACCATCGGTACCAAGCGGAGTGGTGCTGTTAAAGATTACCGCCAGTGAATTGCTGCCGTTAGAGTCCCAGGTGCCGGCTGGTGTCGTGATCGTACCGGCAACCAGTTTGCTGTTTGCAGTAGTTTTGCTGTGGCAGGTTGTGCAGGTAATGGCGCCGTATTTACCTTCCGCTGTTCCCCAGCCTTCGGACCATTTGCCGGACGCGGTGTTCAGATTATTGTGTGTCAGTTTATTGCCGGCTGTGGACTGTGAACCAACCAGCGGGTTTGTGCCGATAACACCGGCGATGTTACTGAAGGCAGCCTGGAAGAAGTACTGCTTCCCTTCGCCATCGCTGCCGCCGGCAAGACCGGTCAATGTTGCAACAAAGGCGTTGCCGCTTCGTACTGCAGTTGCGGTATTAGTATACACGCCAGGTGCTGTGCCCCACTTGATTTCGCAGGTACCGTTTTTATCGCCGTCGTTTGTATAGGATGCTTTTACCGTAATGCTATCCGCGGTGACCTGGTAAAATGACAGCGCGCCAGTTGTTGTGCTCGATGGCTGTTTTACTTCAAATGCACCACCGGAAGCGTTGCTGCCATCCGGATTTGTTACGGTAATGGAGCGGACAGTTTGCATTGCGGCAGGGTCAATGGTGATATTGGCAGTAAGTGAAGAGCCGCTGCCGGTAACGCTATTAACCGTGATACCGGCATCGCTGAATACTACTGTTGCACCGGCATCGAAAACAGTTCCGTTGACTGTGACATCCAGAGTTGCTCCCTGGCCGCCACTGATTGGACTGTTAGAGATAACCGTCGGGCCGGCGGTGACAGTGAAGATGCCGGTTCCGGTTGCAGCCTGGGTATCGGAGTTGGTAATGGTCATGTTGCTGATACCGACAGCAGTTGCACCGCTTACGGTAAGATTGAGCTTAATGGTATTTGCGTCTACAACCGTTGTGGAGTTGATGACGATGCCGGATGTGCTGAAGGTCGCGACTGCACCGGGGTAGAAGTTGGTACCGGTTACGATTACATCCTGGGCAACAGCGCCTTGGCGAAGCGCAGGAGCTGCTGAGATGACGGTGGGAGCATTGCCGCGTACGGTGAGTGTTGCGGTTCTGACACCATAATCACCGTTAGAGAGGGTAAGAATTCTGGCTCCAAGCGGAGCAAGCAGATAGTCTGAATTGATGGTAACGTTTGCAGTAACAGACGTTGCGCTATTCAGAGTCGTGGTGTTGACGGTTACACCGGTACCACTAATGGTAACAGCAAAACCTGGGCCTGCAGCCAGGGCGCTGCTGGTGATGGCGATATCAAAGGTAGTACCAAGAACTCCTGTAGTAGGAGTAATTGAAGTTGACCCCGGACGCGCGGTTACCGTTAGAATTGAGGCGGTGCCGGCTTCAAGGTTCGGATTGGTAAAGGTAACAACATGTACACCAGCTGTCGCAGAAGTCGACAGTGTAATATTCGCTGTCACATGGGTTGAATCGACGAATGTCACGCTGTTTGTGGTGACGCCACTGCCGAAGTTTAGTGATGCTGCAGTTACGGCTGCATCAAAGTTGGTTCCGTACAATTCAACATTCAAGGTTGCTCCCTGGCCGATAGTTGCCGGCGTCATGGAGGCCAGCGTCGGTGCGGTGGCGCTGAATACGTTGAATGTTGCAGTGTTGTATCCGAAGTCAGGGTTTGCAATGGTGACTATCTGGATACCAAGTGTTGCTGCTGCGGTTGTATCGATGTGAGCGGTAATTGATGTGGCGCTGACTACAACCACATTGCTGAGAGTAATGCCGGTGCTGGTAACCGGGAAAGCAACAGTTGCACCTGCCTGGAAACCGGTACCGGTGATAACTACGTCAGTTCCAGTCCCAACCAAAACGCTTGACGGAGCAATCGAAGTGATTGTCGGACGGGCAATTGTTGCTACTGCAGCGGTCAGAGCGAATGTTGTTAAATCGGGGTTGGTCACAGTCACGTTCGACGATGCCACGCTGCTGGTGGTAGTATTGACCAGAACGGTCAGGTGACCGGCATCAACAAAGGTTGCCGGTCCCGTTTGTGTGAGTGTGCCGGCAACTACGAAGCGTGAGCTGCTGAAGGTTACCGTTGCGCCACTGACGAAGTTGGCGCCGTAAATATGAAAGAGGACACCGTTTGCGCCCTGGCCGATGGTGGTCGGCGACACTGATGTAATGTTTATTGCAGTCGGGTTGAAAATGGTGAACGAGCCGGCTGCCGCAGAAACACCTTTGTCGCCATTGGTTACCGTAATGGTGCGGGCGCCGGTTGTGGCGGCTGCATCGATGTTGATGTTTGCCTTAATATGTGTTGCATCTACAAAGGTAGTGGAATTAACGGTAATGAGGGTACCGGAGAATACCGCAGCCAGAGGTGTACCGGCAACAAAGTTGGTACCGGTGATGGTTACATCAAGGTTGTTTGCACCCTGAGCGCCCGTTGCAGGTGCGGCGGAAGTGACGGTTGGTCGGGCGCCTACGGTGAAAACTGCAGTACCGGTACCGGCCTGGGTATCAGGGTTGGTTACGATAACATTGCGGGTTCCGGCAGTAGCTGCTGTCGTTACGGTGACGTTAGCGGTCAGCGTATTGGCATCAACATAAGTAGTAGAGTTGACCGTAACGCCGGTGCCGAAGTTGGAAGCCAGGCCGGTGCCTGAAACAAAGTTGGCGCCGGAAATGGTGACGCTCTGGCTTGTTGCACCGGCACCGAGAACAGCCGGAGATACAGAAGTAACAGTCGGTGCTGGTGAGCTGAAAACAACAAACCCGCTTGCTGCAAATGGTAAGCTGGCGGCAACCCCGGTGGTGACAGTAATGTTCCTGGCACCGGGTCCAGCGGCTGCATCAGCCGTTATCGGCACGGTAATCTGGGTATCGTTGATGACAGTTGGAGCACCAGCTGTCACCAGAGTGCCACTGACAGCTACTGAAGTTGCTCCGGTCAGCCCGGTACCGGTAATGGTGACAGTCGTTGCGCCGCCACCAACGTTGACGTTGGGTGATACTGCAGTGACAACCGGAGCACCGGCAATCGCCTTGATAACCATACCGGACATTGCCCGCAAGGCTGAGCTGCTGGCGGTATGCTGTGAGGTGGTGGTGGCAGCGGTAGTGTCAACACCGACATAGCTCGCTACCGATGGGTTTGTTGTTGAAATGTTGGAGATCGCGTTTGACCATCCGCTTGCCCATGTTGAAATGGTACGAGCTGTCGTGCTTCCGGTTCTGGTAATGTTGATAATGTCTACAGCCTGATCTCCCGCTGCAATAACCAGTGAGGGTGAGATTGGCCCGACGGCAGAACTCTGAGCAGTTCCACCATTATAATTGCTGCCGGTAATGGCACTCTGGTCGACGCCGTTATACACCGCAGCATACACGGTATTGTATACTGGTGTACCTCCGGAAACAGTTACAGTAAGAGCCTGGTTTGTCGCTGCTGCGATGCCGGCCTCGTTCAGGTAGAACAGATAGGTATGCTGCATTGCAGAAGTAGAAGCATTGCTGGTTGCCAGTAGCATTGTCTGGGTGCCGTAGGTAACGGCACAGGTCTGGGCAGCGGTCGCAGCAGATACGGTTGTTGTTACACCGACTACCAGCGTCCGGTTTGGACCGGGATTAACGGTATATGTGTTCGAAGTCGGGAATGCGGCCCCGGCATACACGGTTGACCACGCCTGCTGCACCGAAACGGCCGCCTGTCCCTGAAGTGGCTTATACCACCCCTGATACATGAAAATACTTGTGAGGAGGGTTATCATCAGCACCATGCTGACTTTCGCCATCCAGCTCATCCCCTTCATCTGTTTTCTAATTACTTGTCCCATGTGTGTACCTCTCTTTTCTCATTTTATGTAATCAGTTATGTAAATTTTCCATGTATTGAGAGGCTGGTTCGCCGTTGGCGAACCAGCATTTATCACTGTTTACTACAGATTAGAGTGGCACGCAACACATGAGAGCGGACCGCTGCCCCATGCTGGTGTTGTGCCGTTGTTGTGGCAGGCAATGGTGGAGCAGGTGCCACCGGCATAACTGCCGGCGCTCAATGCGAGTTTGGACGTATCCGTTGCACCGGTTCTTGTCCAGACGGTTGAGTAGGCGTTGAAGCTAGCCGCACTGATCTGGGCTTTGGAGACGACATTTGTTGTTGCAAAGCTGACGCTGACACTGCCATTTACATGGTTTACATAGTTGATGTTCTTGGCGCTGTCAACTGTTCCGGCATGGCAGTTTGCACAGGTTACTGTATCAGCGTAGGAAATGCCACTGCTGCCGTCATGAATGCCGTTGACTGCTGTATGAGCAGCGTGTGACCCGGTGGTCGGTTTTGCAGCGTGGCACATGGCGCAACGGTCGGCTCCGGTGAAGCCGGTGTACCAGTTAGGTGAAGTAACATTTGCGCCCTTACCATCAGCGTGGCAGACTGCTGCCGAGCAGGTGATGTTGGACTTGGAGGTACCTGCAGCACCGTTGAAGGAGTTAAGTACGATCGTACCGTTGTAGTGACTGGCGTTTGTCGTCGGATGGCAGGTAGCGCACCCAAAACGGTAGCCGGTGCTGTCTGTGCTGTTGCTGTTGAAATAGGTATCTGTGCTATTGTAGGCCGTTACCAGTGTGGGCAGATT
Source organism: uncultured Geobacteraceae bacterium (assembly GCA_903939115.1). GTDB lineage: Bacteria > Desulfobacterota > Desulfuromonadia > Geobacterales > Pseudopelobacteraceae > JACRCG01. The sequence goes on along the minus strand of CAJAFV010000079.1, from coordinate 89,248 downwards.
GCCGACGTGGGCGGCATGCGAGCTGCTCAGGTTCGGATGGCATGATGTACAAGTCAAAACTGACAAGTTAACAGTACCATTATTATGAGTAGCACCGCCCATGCCGGTGTAGATGTGGCAGTTGGTACAGTTCAGCGGCGATGTCGTTGCTGTTGCGTGTACCGAAGTTGCCGGTGGGGCACCGTGGCAGTCGCTGCAGCTATTGGTAGGATTTTTGTACGTATCAAGACCGCTTACCTGTTCGGAGGTCAGTTTATTTGCTGCTACCAGTGAGTTGAGGTAAGCGCTGATGTCGCTGCCGGTAACTGAGCCGCCAGTGGCAACCGCTTCGATGGAGTCGGCGATCAACTGTTTGGCATACCCAGGATTATGGGCATATGCGCCCGGCTCAGCGGCGAACAGCTTGTAGTTGAAAGCAGCACCCATGACGTTGGCGCCAGCCTGTCCGGTACCCCAGTTTTTGGCGGCAAAGTATGGATAATTGGGCGAGTAGGTGAAGCCTTTATCGACAAGGGCGATTCTCAAAACTTCGAGGGAGTTAGTGAACGCCACCCGTTTCGCGTCAAGCGTTGTCGGTGTGAGTGATGTCGTGTTGTACGTGTGGCAGTTGGCGCAGACGTTTGCGGTTATTGCCGTGATTGTCCCGCTGCCATCGGTGGTTATCGGTGTGAAAGAGTGTTTTTCAGCTGTGGTGGCCATATGACAGGCAACACAGGGGCCGGCTGTTCCGGTTGCGTTACTGTCAGCGGTGCCGACCTTGCTGTGAGCGTTGTCGGAGTAGCCGTTATAGGTGCGTGCCGGGAAGATGTACCCGGATTTGCCCTGTAGCGAACCTCCGGCTGTCAGGTAGTGCGGTGACACAAAGGATAGATTAGTGAAATTAGCAGTCCCGACTTTTATCTGAATGTCGGCACCGTTGTTCATACCGGTGTGACAGTCCATACAGATGTTCGAGGTGCCGACATTCACGTTTCCAGTGAAGCTGACGTCGCTGGCATAAGGATTGTTCGGAGTAACGGTGCGCACGATACCGTTGGCGACGTCACTGTGGCAGCCGACGCAGGTGAGGACTTCTTTGGTTTTGTCAGATGCTGTTCCCCATACTGCGGTTACTTTTGCTGTCGAGTAAGCAATAAAACCGGTGGTGGTGTGGCAACGTTCGCAAGGCGTACGGGTTTTGAAGTCGTAGTCTATCCAGGGGAGCCCGGTCGTGGAAGCGTGTCCGGAAGCAGCCCACTGCTGACGGATAGTAGCATTGTTGGTGTTGCTGTTGTGGCAGTCGGCGCAGGTGGCTTTCGAGGTTACGTAGGATGCCGGGAACATACCGGTAGTAATGTTGCTGAAGTGCGGCGCGCCGGATTTCAAGAGATTGACGGTCCCATTACGGTGCAGACCGGATGCGGCATTGCTTGTTGGAAGGTAGCCATGGCACATGGCGCAGTCGGTCGAGGATGAATGCTGGCCGGTTTTGCCGGAAAGAGCAACCGTCAATACGGCCGGCGGATAATCGTGGCAACTGGTGCAGGTCATAGGTTTCAATTCTACGTTGCCGTTGTTGTGGGTGGCTCCGTTGAAGCCGGTATAGGTATGGCAGTTTGCGCAGTTTGGAGCGTTACCACCAACAGCGGTAAGATGCGACGAACCAGCAGGCGGATAACTGTGGCACACGCTACAGGCATTGGCATTAGTCAGTATTTCAACGATGCCGTCTCTGTGTGTTGGCGTTGCAGAATCGTTGTATGTAGCCGGTTTTACGTGGCAGTTCACACAAGTTGATGAAGACGCGTGGGTGTATTTCGTTACACCGGTATAATATTGTCCGGCCTTCGGTGGATCAGTGTGGCAGGAGACACAGGAAAGAGAGCCGCCACTAAGCAGGTAATGTTTATGGCAGTTATAGCAGGTAGTGGCGTTGGTATCAGCAATACCATTATGGCCAACAGCTACCGCAGGGCTTCCACCAAGATCGGCGCTATGGCAGCTGATACAGATATTGGATGAAATGGTGCCGGGGTGACCGCCGGAATCAGCGCCGATGTGGCAGTTGGCGCAGAGAATGTATGTAGCCTCGTGTTTTGATGTGCTCCATTCTGTGTATGCAGCGGTAGTGGTGGTGCTGCCGGAAGAGGTGTGGCAGTTGTTGCACTTAACCTGGACGACATCCGCAGCGCTCGCTGAAACGGTGACAGTTGTAGTAGATGTGGACCCACCCGGCATCACTTTAAGGGAGAATGTGTATGTGCCTGCGTCTGTCGCGGTAAAGCTTGCTTTGGCAGCAGTCGCGTTTGCGAGAGCTACTACCGGTCCTGACACCTGCGTCCACTGATACGAAGAGATACCGCCGCCGACCAGAGTGCCTGAACCGTCCAGCGTAACTGGACCGAGCGCAACCGTCTGAGCTGCACCAGCTGCAGCAACAGGGTATGTGTTGGTAAAGGTGGCTACGAGAGGAATGTTATCGGTAATAGTGAATCCGACCGGCAGCGTCACTGTTACCGGCGCACCTGCTGCAGCCGGCATAGCAACGCTGACAGTAGATCCGCTTGGAACACCTGAAATGGAAGCCACTTGAAAGGAAGCTGATGTGGGAGTGAATGTAACTTTTTTCGCAACCGTAAGTTTTGTGCCATATAAGTAACTGATACTGGTCATGTTCGCCGTCCCGCCGCTGTTGCCAGCGACTGCGGCCGATAATACGTAAGTCTTGGGGGTAAACGATGCAAGTACGCTCTGATTGCTGGGTCCGTTTACCTGGTACGAGATCGGAATCGGAGCAGTTTGAACTACACCATTATAGGTAACCTGGCTAAGGGTGTAACCGGTGCTTGCGGCAACAGCTACCGTCAGTGCGGTATTGGTTTTATACGTTGTGTTTACCGAACCATTGACTGAAGTCTGCGGTGTGCCACTGCCCACCTGAATCGATCCACCTGCAGTTTTTACCCAGGTGTTCAAGACCCATGCATGTGCCATCATTGGCATCAGACAAACCAGTATACTGAGTGTTAAGATCCTCTTCATCATGTACCGTTCCCCCTTCATTGTTTGTTTATTTCTATCTGCTATGCACTAATATACGGGTAACCTGCTTAACTACTTATGAATTTACATTCTGAATATGTTTACTCAGAATCAGAATCCAGGATCACAAGCGTTTTTTTGCAATTACCATGCCTTCTGACAGGCGAATAAAGCCACTGAAACAACGTCTATAACGACTCGGTGTGGAATATGCTGAAAAGGTTACTGTAATTTTTAATGGCGGGTTGTGTTGCCGGAAGGAGGAGTCAATCTTTTTCGAGGAAATGCTCTATTGAAGAATTATTTAATTAAATTATCGGTTCGTTGTTACCTAAACGTTACCTATAATGATGTCATTAAATTATCGACGGAGCGCGTTCAGCCTTATAACAGAAGAGAAGTAACGATTAGACAATAAAAAGGTAATGATTCGGTAACGACTGCAGCGGTGGATTCAGGCAGCCACGGGAAACGTGAGCGTTACCGTTGTTCCTGTGCCGGGTTCACTCTGGATATGTATGCCTCCTCCGTGCAGCTTCATGATCGTTTTTACAATATCAAGTCCAAGGCCGGTACCTTTAGTGCCTTTCTTCCTGGCGGATTCAATCCAGAAATAGCGGTCATATATTTTCGGCAGCAGCAGAGGATCAATCCCGCTTCCGGTATCACTCACTGAGACCACAACAGAGCTCTCGTCATGAAAGACGGCAAGAGTGATATTCCCTCCACATTCCGTAAATTTGAGGGCATTGCCAAGGAGGTTGCTGACCGCCCTGTTGAACAATAAAAAATCGGCCTCAAGTGAAGCCTCACCGACAATGGTGACTGCAATGCCCTTATTAAGGAGCTCTTCAGAATAAAATTCGACAATATTCTCAAATTCCTGATGGACGTCTATCCGTTTGAAATCAAGCTCAAGCTGATTGTTGTCGGCTCGAACCAGGAAGAGAAGTCGGTCTACAAGCAGTGAGAGCCGTTCATATTCTTCCAGGAACGAGCAGATGACTTTTTGATATTCCTGGGGAGTCCGCTCCTGGGAAAGGGCAACGCCCGCCTCCAACATGAGATTATTCAGAGGCGTTCGCAGTTCGTGGGCAAGATTTTCAGAATATTGGGTGAGTTTTTTGAACGAATTCTCTATGCGGTCAAACATTACATTAAAAGAGTAGCCCAGAGATTTCATTTCCTCCGGGAAAAGCTCCACTTCCAGGCGGGTATCGAGATTGGCTTCAGTAATTTTTTCTATTTTTCCAGATATTTCATTGAGTGGCTTCAAACCTATACGAATAATGTAAAAAGCGCTGATGACTGAGAACAAGAGTCCTAAAAGGGAAAATAAAATGAGATTCATCATTAAATCTTTAGCGAGTATCTCGTCGTCGCTAATGTCAATCGCTATCTGAATCTGACCTTTACTGATAAAGTCATTTTCCAGGAAAATGGTATTACTCAGAAGAAAAAGAGTACCGGAAGGAATCCGATATTTCTGAACGGCCGAACCGACTTCCAATCGGGGAAACAGATTAACGGGAAGCGACGTATGCATCCCGAGGCTTTCATTGATGATCCGGCCATGCCGGTCTATCACCCTGATTTGGATCTTGTGACTTTCAGTCTCAAACATTTGCGACTGGATCTCAACATTTAACAGTTGCTGACCGTTTGGAGACTGCAACAATGTTTTAACAGAAGATATCTCCTCCTTGATCCTTTTATAATTGGTCTGATTCAGATGATTGAGCAGATTCTGGTAGAGAAGCACTGATATGAAGGAAAACGAGATGAAAAACGCCAGCGTGTGAAGAATGACAAGGGTATTGGAGATAGAGCGGAATTCCCAGCCTCTGCGCCCCATCATGGTTGGCAGACCAGGTGTGATGAACTTGAAGCGCATCGCTACGCCGTATCCCGCACAAGACCGGAATCTTGTTGCAGATAATCATTGGAATGACCGTTACCGCTGTTCACGATTTTACGATAGCGGAAGACAGCAACCATTATCACGGCAGTGAACAAAAGCAAGAGCATCCGATCCACGGCAACTGTCCATATAAGCTGCCTGTGAGAGGTAATGATGTTCCAGCAGTGGAGGGCTAACCGACTTATCAGGATGGCAACCGCGAGGACAAAAGGACCCTTTATCGCCGTATGCAGGCGTCTGGCGAAGAAGACACCATACATATTGAGGAGCAGTATCCAGGTTTCCAGTATCAGCTCCCCCCAGAAAAAGCCGAACGTCTCTTGACCGTGGTTTGTGGTATCAAGATAGTGCAGCCAGTTAAGCCAGACAGTTGAACTGATAAACACCATCAGGAAAAGATTGGCGACGAGAAAATACTGCTTGGTTAATCGCATACCGGAGATAGTAACGATGAAGGCGTACAGCAGCAGAATTACCCACCCCATTTTTAAAGCGTGATCAAGCATCGGCACAACAGCTTCCGGGAGTTCGGGCAAATGGAGGAGGCGCAATGAATAGACGCTGAGCTTGACTGAGGAGTGCAGGAGCAGGACTGCAAAGGAGAGAAAGATGTAATGCAGGAACGAATACGGATTGCGGCAATAGTGCCGCCACACCTTCAAGGTAACAAAACCTACCGCAACGCATACAAAAAGTTGGATGATACATCTGAACGCAACAATTTCGACAAGGCCTTTACTGAACAGGCTCATCTATACCACCTTCTGAGGATATATAGAGATGAGGGAAGGTGGCTTCAACACTGGTTTTCCCGATCTTCCAGGACATAGCCAACCCCACGAACAGTATGAATCAACTTATTTTGGAATGGATCATCGATTTTTGCCCGAAGATTTCCAATCTTGACATCAACAATTTTCAAATTGCTATCAAAGCCAAGATTCCAGATCCGCTCCGCTATTCGCATTCGAGTGAGGGCTTCGCCGGTTCGGCGGATCAGAAGAGAAAGGAGTGCAAACTCCTTTTTGGTCAAGTCAATTCGTTTACCATCACGAGTCGCACTGTGCGAAAAAAAACTTACCTCCAGATCCGCAACTCTAATAATATCAGGTTTTATCTCAATTCCGCGACGCAATACTGACTGGATACGGGCGAGTAATTCAGAAAAAGCAAAAGGCTTGACCAGATAATCATCCGCACCAAACTGCAAGCCCATGACCCGATCATTGACGGAATCAAGTGCTGTAAGCATAATAATCGGAGTCGTTCCACCGGCAGCCCGGAATTTTTTCAACACTTCCATTCCGCTTATACCTGGAAGCATAACGTCAAGAAGGATCAGGTCATACTCCTTCTTTTGCGCAAGAGCGAATCCCTGAAGTCCATCATGTGCAACATCCGTAAAAATATTAGCTTCAGCGAGCCCCTTTTTTAATTGTGTAGTCGCTTTAACCTCATCCTCTACAATCAACATATACATGGAGCACCTGCCTTACACCGGGCGAATAATCGCGTTTTATATTTCATTGAGGTTCGTACTAATTCGCCGCTTGGCGTCCAAACAGTCCCCTCTCCATGAGGGAGAGGGTTAGGGTGAGGGGGAAAAGCTGGACTAAGCTGCATCGCTCCCCCCCTCAATACAAACGAACCTCCGAAATAATAAAAACCACGGAGGTTAGCTGTTGACGACCTATAAGTAAAAACTATTACGGAATCGGCGCCAGGGCCGAATGACGATCAAGCTCCTGCCCTTTGGCATGGCCTTTCACTACCCGCATCAACGCTTTGACCTCTTCCGGCATATCCTTGCCATCTTGCATAGCGGCCTTCATCTGTCCCGCCAGGTATGAGTGGTTGATAAAAATGTCCAGCACCGACAGCATGAACTCCTGTTTCCAGGGGGTAAGCTCGTGCAGATGCTGGAATTTGTACATATAGAACTTCTGTGCCGCCTTGCCAAGTTCCTTTTCAAGTTCTTCAACCGTCATATTCTTAGGCTTGATGACCGGCTCGACCAGATTGTATCGGCTGTAATCCTTTGTGAAAACATACGGCTCCAACTGAGGGTACAAATCAGCGTAGGGCCAGGGGGCAATCGCGAGAAAAAAAGCCATGTCAGGATTGTAATGTTTCGCAAGTTCGACGGTCTGGGCAATCGACTCGAAAGTATCATCAGGAAGCCCGAGTACAAGAGACGTCTCGGAGACAATGTCGGCAGCATTGATAATGTCTATCGCCTGCTTGGACTGAGCGACCTCGGTATCTTTGTTAAAAAGATCGAGCGTTTCCTGCGAACCGGCCTCAACTCCAACGTAGATGTGCTCGACACCGGCTTTTTTGTACTTCCACATGATATCGGCATCACGCAGGATATCGTCAACGCGGGTTTCCATCAGCAGCTTGACCGGCACCTCCCGTTCAATCATCAGATCCAGAATCTTTTCCCAGCGGTCACGGTCGTACGTCGGCAATTCATCGGCAAGCATGGCCACTTCAACGCCATACGTTTTCCCGAGCATCTCGATCTCATTGACCACGTTTTCGGCAGAGCGTGCGCGCCATGTTTGGGCCCAAAAAAGTTGCTGTGAGCAAAAAGAACATTGTGACTTGCAGCCCCGGGCGGTCGAGATAATCGCCAGGCGAGCGTTCTTTTTAGCCCGGTACGTATAAATCGGCCATTCGACAAGATCCCAGGCCGTCGGAAGGCTATCAAGATCATGAATATAGGCGGCTTTTGGCGTGACCACGACAGCATCATTCCGCCAAAAAGCGAGGCCATTGACCGATGCAGGGTCACCACCGGCATTGAGGCAGTCCAATAATTCAACGAGGGTTACTTCACCTTCGCCACGTGCGATGTAGTCAACGGTGTCATGATCATCTTTCAGAATTTCATCATAGCAAAAAGATGCATGCACATTCCCGAGCACAGTAACAACCGAAGGGTTGATCTGCTTGGCAAGATCACAGAGCTCCAAAGCTTTGATAATAGAGGCGGTGAACGCGGTTGTCGCGACGACATCCGGCTTGAAGGCCTCAATACGGGCCTTTATTTCCGGCCATTTATGCCAGAGCGACATGGCATCATAATAGTCAACTTCATAGCCGGCTGCTCGAAGGGAACCGGCAATGTAGACGAAACCAACATTCAGCCATGTACCGGCAGATTCTACAACACCGGAATGATAGGGTGGTGTAATCAGGGCAACTCGTTTGATCGTCATGGAAATCCTTTTAAGTAACAGGGAGCACTTTACTACAATGTAATGGGAGCGATATTATCTTATTAAGGCTGTTTTGTCTGCAATTTTCTTACCGAAAAAACAAAATATAATTTTTCCGCGGTTCAATGAAAAACTTTGTTCCACACCCATAAATAACCGAGTGCATATGCAGAGAGGAGGATCGTGTGTTTGATGATCAGCGCCTTGCGCCTCTGTCGTTCGGCGTCCTCTCCATACCAGTTATCAACGTAGGTAAAGGTGCGCCCGGCCCCGGTGGCCATGATAAGAACGGCGGCGACCACACTCCACCAGAAGAACATTCGCTCCAGATGATTCAAAACGCCGGTAACGGTACCGTCTTGAAGATGAGCATTGTGGAGAACTGAGATGGTGACAATGGTTGCCAGCCAGATACCGGCGGCAAAATCATGGACAAACCCATTTAAAACAACGGCAGTTTTTTTCAAATTCATACGCTATATACTCCTGCATGGCCAACGAGTATTATAAGTATTTCTGCTTTTTGCGACCGGAAAAAGTCCTGGTGGACATATCTACGCTTCACCATAGATCAAACTGCAACACGTACCCAGCGCAGCTACAACAAAAAGCCGGGGTAATTCCCCCCGGCTTTTTGTTGTAGCTGCTACTTTTTTCTGAATCTGGTTACCAAGCTTCGGTACCACCAGAGTGCGTTCCGCAACTGCCCGTCCAGTTACCTGATGCTGCTGCACCTGGTGCAGGCCACGATGTAAATGCCGGTGTTGTGGCATTGCCATCGGCGCGGTACCTAGTCGGTGCGTTGGTAGTCAGGCGGAGTCGAGTAATTTTACCGCCGTGTGGCACCCTGATATGGCACGATACGCATGCGGCAACAGTAGCACTTGCGGCATGCTGACCGGATGCAATTCCGCTCACGCTATGGAAGTTATTTGATGCAGTTACAGTATGGCAGTTCAGACAGAAGAGACCGTTGGCCGTGCCGACACCGGCGCTGTAGGTGTTAATCCGGACAAGTGTGCCTGTGCTGGTGCCGTTAGCAGAAGCAGCAGTATAAGGCCAAGCCTTGTTGGTACCTGCCAGCATCCATTTGACAGACGATCCGTGAGGACCTTTTGATGCGGTTGAATCGGTGGCATGGCAATCGGTACAGTTCATGACCTGACCAGGTGTCCAGCCACCAGCCAGTTTTGCAGCAGTAAGTTGGCTGCCCACTGCCAGCGGCGTGCCGATTGGGTGACGCGAAGCATTGTTCGGGTTGAATTCCATAGCCAGGTCGGTCCAGGATGCAGCAGCAGTGCCACCCCATGAAGCATAACTGGTATTAGCTGGAGTGTGGCACTTGAAGCAGATCTGGTATTCCTGGGTAGCAGTGCCGGGAGTGTAGCTGGAGGCGGTGTTCCATACTCCACCAGTTGTCATGGCTACGTTACTGGTGTCAGTGGCACTGCCGTAGTACAAAGTTGCCGTCATTGCTGCGGTTGTGGCACTGGTGCCGGTTACGACATACACTTCTATGACAAGCCTGTCTCCGGCAGCAACTGTAGTGGCTGTGGCTGATGAAAGTGAAATAATTTGAGTGGCTTTTGTTGTCGGGAGGTACGCACCGGTATTAGTGGTTGGCCCGGCGATCAAGGTTTTTGTCGTACCGTTCCATACGTATGCGTAAGCAACCAGTCTGGCACGATTCGGACTTGTGGATGACGAAGCATTCACCGCAACATTAACGGTGTAAGTCTGTGCCGGAATTGTACCAGCCGTCATTGCCGGAGATACAAAAGCGGTGCCCATGAAATACGTGCTGGCAACAGTTGCCGTTGGTATGCTGATCGCCTGAGTCGAAGCAGTTGCACCGGTTCCGGTAGACATGTCACGCGACGTGAATGCGGTAACGTTTATTGGAGTGCTGGTGGTCTGTTTGGCGGTTGGTGTGCCAGGTGAAGTATTCTTGAAGTAAAGGGTTGTTCCTGTCACACCAGGAAGACCTGGACCGCTTCCTGATCCATAGACTGGTACAAGACCGGTTGCACCGACCAGAACATTGGCCAGTGTTGCACTCCCTTGAGTGTGGTTGCCGTAACTTGCACCGTGTGAATTATGACAGTCGGCGCATTCCACATGCTTGTTGGCGGCAATGTAGGTCTCGCTTTCACCCACCTGGTGCTTGGCGCTGTACTTGCCGGTGTTGTGGCGGAATACGCGGGTTGCAGTGGAGAATGAGGAGAAGGTGTCTTCAGCGGAAGCTCTCATGGTCTGGACGCCGTACCAGTCTTTCAAAGCGGTCGGTTTCTTTGTCTGGGCATCTATCTGTTGACCCTGTACACTATGGCAACCGAAGCAGAGCAGGCCTTCACGCGCATCCTGGCCAGAGGCAGAGCCAAGCGGCGAGAACAGTTCGCGGGTTGCGCTCAGGTGGAGACCGAAAGTGTTCGGCAGAACCTGTTTGGTCTCTGCAAGAGTGTCGTTGTGGCATTTAGAACAGTTGCCCTGGAATGCGGAACTGTCTTTGGTAAAGGTGGACGGCGCTTTGTAGTTGTGAGCCGAAGGTGAGTACTGGGCATCGGTAACAACCATTGTAGTTGTGTTGATAGAGGCATCAGTTTTCTGTGCAGTAGTGTTTTTTGTGATAGCGTTCTTGTGACAGCTTACGCAGATGCCTTCACTGCCGGCAATGTAATCAGTATTGGTATATGTTGTGCCTGGAGCGCCTGCTACAGGTGTTACAGCGTTGCTCACACGCAGGTTGGCAGAAACCCCCACGTTGTTAGCTGCGTTCTGCGCCGCCTGGAAAATATTGTGGTCAGCGTGGCACTTCAGACAGGTGTTACCTGCATAATCAACAGAAGTGGAGGCAAGCACGTGGTGATATGATGTCGTTTGGCTGGTCATTGCTGCTAAGGTTCCGTGGCAGATTGAACAGTCCACATTCCCGCTGCTCGGCGATGTATCGACGGTGCCATTCATGTGCAGGCTGATGTTGTTGAAGGTACCATCACTGTTAACATGTGAATGACACGCAGCACACACGGCAAATTTATTTGAGGTTGCAGCATCAAAAGAGCTCTTCGCACTTGTATGGGCGCTTATTTGTGCTGGGGTGACGAGTGGTGGCAGATCATGGCACAGAGTGCAGTCACTGGTCTTGACTCCCGTTAAAGACGGAGAATTCCATTTAGCCGCCTTCATTTTATGGCAACTGTTGGTACAGTTGCCGATGCTGTATGCTACGCCGGACAATACGTCGGTCACACCGTTCATATGCCCGCTGGCTTTTACTGTAGCTACGGCCGAGTGGCAGGTATTACAGGCAATACCTGAGCCGACAATGCCATGTGTGGCTTTCAGATGGCTCGTGTGAACACCAGTATGAGCATCCGTCGTGGAAGTGGCGGTGGTTCCTGCAGTCGAGTAAAAATCACCGGAATACGTCGGGCCTGCATGACACTTGTCACACTGGTTATAAACAGACATATCTGTGGCCCAGGCAGCCGATACCTGACCATGGCAGTTGGTACTGTTGCATGTGCCGAACGCGTATATGCCGTTAACAACAGGGGCGCGATTATTTCCATCTGATCTGGTGTATTTGTTGCCCCAGAGCTGGCCGCTGAAATTAATAAAACCGTTTGCGTGATTGAATACCTTTGGTTTTAAGTGGCATTGGTTGCAATCATAACCGTTTGTGACTGTATGGACCCGGTGTGAACCAGGGTAGCGCCCGAACGTGCCGTTTACATTGGTTATAAGTTCTCGTTGTGGGTTGTCATAAATATCCGTCGTTTCATGGCAACTGCCGCAGTTGGTAATCTTGGACCAGGTGCCGCGTGTCAGGTGAATGGTATTTGACAGGTAATTAATTCCCGTCTTGCCGATATCCGTAGGTGTAACACCAACGGCAGTGACTTTGGACTGGACGGTTACATCCGGAGTAGCAAAGTAATCGGGATTATCACGGTAATACATGCTGTATACCACATAGATATACTTGGGCGTGCCGGCAAAAACTGTGCGCGCAGCTCCCTGGTTGGCATTCGTATCAAGGTCATCGTTCAACAGGATCGTCTGTAAAGACTTGTTCCAGCTGTTTAATTGGCCCACTAAAACGGCGCTTGAAGGGAGGGCATCCGGAGTGGCTCCTTCTGTCGGAGAGACATAGATCTTAACAGCGGCCACACCGACCCCGGTTGTCGGGTCAGCGTTGGTACCCAGATCCTGGACGGTAACGGAATTAATCTGAAGTGCGTTGTCAAATGCGCTGTCGCAGTCCACCTGAAAGTGCTGCATGACCACGGCAACATCCGAGTCCTTAGCGGCAGAGGCGCCAGTCGTAGTTGATGCCTGAACTTGAAGCTGGTTGCCGGAGTAATCAAGGGTGACAATATTTGATTTGAGGTTGAGGCCGCTTGCCCCGGTGTTAGGTGAAACCACACCCACAGCAGTTACGGTCGATTGAGCCGTTTTACCGGCTGTGCCTGCGGAGAAGTCATAGACGACATAGATATATTTGGTGAGCGGCTCTGTACCTCCCAAGGTGCGATTCGCCTGGGTTCCGTTTGTGAGGCTGAAAGGGGCTGATGTACCGCCCCAGTTGGTGGCGCTTGCCAGGAGCACTGCATCAGCAGGCAGGGACGGGTTCAAAGTAGGTGAAATGTAGATTTCCGCAGAGGCAAGTACTGAGGTCGTGCCGAGGTCATCCAAGGTAACGCTGTTAAGCTCAATCGGTCCGGAACCGGTAACGGTGAGCCGCTGCATCACCACGCCGGCGTCTGTATCTATGCGGTGTCCGGTCGGCTCGATGGCATTGTTGGTAACGGTAAGGGATGTAGGCAATTTTGCTGTTATCACCATAGCAGACATCGCCGCAAGCGTTGTTCCCGAAGCGGTCCACTGACCGGTTATTCCGCTCGCAGCAGTCGTGTCGCCGAACATGTAGTTCCTGACGCCGATTGTGCCAGTGCCGGAGCCGGTTGCTGAAGTCAGGAGAGTCGCCCATGGCGTTGCCACCGTAATGGTGCGCGAGGTAGTGCTGCCAGTCCTGCTCAGGTTGATGATTTCAATGGCCTGGCTGCCCGTCGGAATGGTGAGAGTCGGGTTGAGGGGACCAACCGTAGTTACTGCCGTTGCCGCTGAATTATAGGTGGCTATCGTCGATACCGGTACTGATTGTTCGACGCCGGTGTAAACGGCAGCACGAACCATATTGTAAGACGTCGTTCCACCAGCCACTGATACCGCAAGTGAAGTGCCGGTCGCAGTGGCGATATCGGCCTCTTTCAAGTAAAACAGGTACGTATGCGCCTGTCCGGATGTGGTGCCATTGCCCGTGGCTTGGGTCAAAGTCTTACCGCCCCAGATTACACTGCATGTCTGGGTTGCGGCCGCAGTTACTGTCGACTGGACCGCTACTACAAGCAGTCGGTCGTTTCCAGCCGCAGTCGTAATAGCATACGTGTAGCTGCCGGGAAAAGCGGTGCCGGCGTATACACTTGACCAAGCCTGCGAGTTGACGATTGCAGCACCCACATCGTTATGCCAAACCTGATAGAAACCGACCGTCAGGAGGATCGTGAAACAACCAACCAGCAGCATCTTTGCCCTCAAGCTCATTGACTTGATTTGTTTGTTAATGGACTTTCCCATATATCTTATCCCCCTGAGACTTAGTAAGGCTGCCAGATTGGCGAAGTTTTATAGTGACAACTGGTATTAGAACATGTTTTGGGCGTACTAAGCGAAGACGTACCGGTCAGACCGTTGTACTGTGGCGGGTTAAGGCCAAACTGCAGCGCTGCCTTATTTACATCGTCGCCGAAGTTGACCATACGTGGTGCGCCACGGTCAGTCTGACGGTGATTGAGCTGATTTCTGTCGTGACAGACACCGCAGACGCCGTCGAAATTGGCTGACCCGTAGACATCAACGTTCGAATCCATGGTCGTGATGTTCATCCTCTTCTTCAAATAGTTGACATGAACGGCATGAGCGCCAATTCCTTCAGTTGCCATCTGGTTCTTGCCCCACAAAGCTCCGGTAGGTCCTCTGGTATCATAGTCGTGGCAGGAGTTGCAGTATTTCATAGCCTCAAGATTGCCGTTGATGTGGAAATCATGGCCGGCCAGCACATCGGTAGCATCTCTGGTGCCGTTATGTGGATGGCAAGAGGCGCAATTTGTTTCCAAAACCGGATCATGCGACTTCTTGGCTAATGAAGACGTCGGCGGGAACCCGTGACACTGCTGGCAGTCGTGTGACCTGTCACCGGTCAGGTAGGTGCTGTCATTCCATTTTGGCGATGTACCTTTACCATCGGTCAATGTACCGCCATGGCAATAGATATTGGAACAAGTCCCGGTAGCAGAATCATACGTTGAAATGATGGCACCTTTTCCGAAGGTGTACGGAATGGCGCTGCCGGTTATCGTTTCCTTGTTCTGTACCATGTTGCTCCAGGTCGGCAATGAACTTCCGTTCATATGGCCTGCGCTGAAAGGAGTTGCCGGAATAAGATGGCAGTCCGCACATGAAACCGGTTTGCCCAGGTTATTGAGACTGCGCATATGCGTGTCGTGCGAACCGACTTTTGGATCATCGGATACAAATGTCGTAATGGTACCAAGTTGGCGGCTGGTTCCCAGACCGACGCCGCCGTAACCAGGGGCGGATTGCCTGTTGCCGGTGCTGTAACTGGCGAAGGGAACTCCCTGACCGTGGCACTTGGTGCACTGGTGATTATTGGTGTTGGCACCCCACTGTGGTGAGACGTTGACATGGCAGTTGGCAGCCCCGCCGTTGCATGACTGGTATGGCGAGCCCAGAAGCTTTCTGGTCGGATACCCCATGTCGCCTTCTGTGCTTTTAAACACATCGACCGCATTGCTCAAATGCAGCACCGGAGGAGTCGAACCTTCAACGGCTCCCTTGTGGCAATTTGTGCAGTAGACGCCCTGATTGACGATATGCTGGCTGTGCGAGCCGGTAGTAGGCCGCCTGTCATGACACATGGTGCAGTTTGCCGGAGGAGTGAGAGTTCCCCATGTCGGTGTGGTCTTCGCAACGCCGCGGCCATCATTATGGCAGATTGTCGTGGTGCAGGTTGAAGCTGCGCTGCCAATTGCCCTTGGTGTTGGATACCCCAGCGCCCCCGAGGCGTTGTCAATATCAATCAAACCATTGCTGTGGTTTGTAGAAACGGTCTTGCCGTCGACGGCGCCCTTGTGGCAATTGGAGCAGTCGGAGAGACCGAAGTTAAAGTGGGCGTCGTGGCTGCCCGTCGATGGATGCAGAGCATGACAAAGGGCACATTTCTGTGTAGAGGAATCTCCCCATGTCGGTGTAGTAATTACCAGACCTGTTGTTGGACTTGCGTGACAGCTCGCGTTAGTACAGGCTAAATAGGGTGAGCCTTTAGGCTTGCCAGCAGGATAACCCAGATCGCCGGGGGTGGTCTGGAATACATCAATCAGGCCATTGACGTGATTTACTGGTACCGAAGCACCTTCAACTGCGCCTTTGTGGCACGAAGCACAGCCGATATTGACGCTGGTGACATGGGCTATGTGGCTTCCGCTTGCAGGCCTGCTGAGATGACATACATTGCATTTAGCCACGACAGAACCCCATGTAGGACTATCGATCAAACTTGCTGCCCCATTGCCGAGGCCGTCGTCATGGCAGTATGCTGTCGCACAGTTGCCGAAAGTGCGGTCGGCCGCCTGACTTGGGAGATAATGGCTGTTTGATCCATTGCCGTCGTAGCTATGCAAGGGGGTAATGGTGATAGCCCTGCCGACGCTGGTTGCGTGCTGAAACGGTTTTGCAGCAGCCGTGTGATCCGAATGGCAATAGGAGCAAGCGTTCAGATCGTTGCCATGTTCGGAAATATGTACAGTGTGCGAACCGGTATCCGGCAGCGCATTGTGGCACGTTGAGCAGGTATTGAGATTTGCGCCATTGAGCGGGTCACTACCCCAAACCGGAGTTCTCGATTCAAAATGGCAATTGGCGGTGGAGCATTTGCCAAGTTGCGGGTCTGTAGTCTGCGCGAAAGCTCTAACCGAGCTGGTATGAAGGAGGAACGCAGCTGAACTGGTATACTTGTTATACCTGACGGCCGGTCCGATCTGAATGCTGTAATGATTCAAAACAGCATGTTTTGTTGAATAGGCAGCAACAGCAGCACCGTGGCACTTGGTACAGCCATTCACGACCATAGACGGTCCGGAATGGGTGTTGTGATTCCCTTTGACGGCACCGGTGGTAATGTTACGATACGTCGGTAGCGAACCGGGTATCGTATCGACAGGATGAGCATCAATACCGGAACCATTACCAGCGACAACACCGTGGCACGTGGCGCAGTTCACAGCGGCCTGTGCACCGCCGGTCAGCAGCATCACCAGTGATAATGAAAGCAAAGTGGCGACAAGCGGCCTTGTCACGCATTCCATCCTGCTCATTTTCATCATATTAAACTCCTTATCAAAAACTCGAACCGTAGTATAAAAAATCTTAAATTCATTCAAACTTAAAACGACTGATTTACAGTTTCCAGGCCGGTGAAGGCTTGAAGTGACAGCTTATGTTGGAGCATTTTGTCAAACTGGCGTCATAGCGCTTGGAGCGGGAACCGTCAAAACGGAGGTTGGTATCGTTCGCATCATAATTTACGTTAACATTCGCCTGGAGAACTGATCCACCCTGCCTGTGACTCGTCGAGGGGTGACATGGGAGGCACGGAGTAAAAGCGTCAGCAACAGTTACAGTTGCAAGAAGGTGTGACGAGTGGTACCCGCCACCACCTGCATAGTCTTCAAGCTTAGCGTTAGCAAAATCTGCGCCAGTACGTGCTGCCAACTGGACAGCAGTCATCGGAGGATACCCGTGACAGGAATTGCACTCGCCATTTGCATAACGAATACCGTCCATATGCTGCTGGCCGACAGCTCCCCCAACACCGCCGTTATGGCCGTGGCAGCTGCTACAATCGGTTGCGATACCTTGCGGCATCTGTGTAGCATTATGGCTGGTCAATGTGAAAGATACGTTGCCTGGAGACTTGTGGCAGGCATTGCAGTTAGCATCCGTCTTGAGTGTATCACCAAGATAACCGGCATTTGTCCAGCTTGGTGACGTACCGGTTCCGGCATTTAGCGGATCAAGGGTTCCGTTTGTGCCGGCCGGATTGTGGCAGTAGGTGTTCGAGCAACTGCCAGCGCTGTATACCGGTGTCATTGTTCCACCAGTGGAGGTTTTTGCCAGTCCGGAAAAGGTTGAGGTTGGGTTGGATGGCGGTCCGAATTGAGTGACGTGCAGACCTGAAGTTGGCAGAGCACCATGACAGGTACTGCAGCGATCATCTTCATTGCCTTGGCCGCTCAAGCCGTTGAGGTATCGAATGTGAGTCTGGTGCGCGCCGGTTTTAGCAGTAGCGCTGACCTGACCTTTATCCGTTGCAGCGGGATCAGCAGGAGCAACAACATGACGGTTATCAGAAGTGATCGGGTCAACGGTACCGGTTCCGTGGCACTTGGTACAGGTAGTATTATTGGTATTTACACCCCAGACCGGAGGAGCAATCGAGCCATGACACGCGGCTGTTGAACAGGTGCCGTAGCCGTTACCGGGGGTGCCGCCTGCGCTGTAACCTTGATCGGTTACGTCAATTTGACCATTTACGTGGAGTGTTGAATTGTACGAATTATCGGAGCTGGTCGCATGACAGTAGTTGCATTGTGGTGCTGCAGCGATGTGTTTGGCATGAGTACCGGTGGCCAATCCTGACGTTGCGTGGCAGCTTCCACATGTAACGGTGCTACCCCAGGTTACCGTTGAATAGACCGGGGTGGCCGATAACCCGTCAGCTGACTGACCGGAACTGTGGCAGTATGATGTTGAGCAGGAAGCTGGCGCTGACCCCTTGGCCTTTGGTGATGGATAACCGCCGGCGTTTACATCTATGGTTCCATTTAGGTGACTGGCAGCAGCAGTTGCCCCTTGGACGTACCCGGTGTGGCAGTCTGCACAGAGTGCTTTTTTGTACAGGGTACCCGTGACGTGTTTCGTGTGGCTTCCGTCTTCCGGCACCAGCGCGTGGCACGCGGTACAGGCGGGCACGGACGCACCCCATGTCGGAGTAGTTACCAGCATTCCTTTGCCATTGTCATGACATGAAGCGGCGCTGCAGGTACCAAGAACAAGGTCTTTTGAGCCGGACTGCGGGAATGTGGTTTTTTTGGAATAACCGATGCCTGCAGCCGAAGTGACATTGATGAAACCGTCTCGGTGGTTGGCTTGATAACTGGCAACAGCAGTTCCATGGCATGGAGTACAGGTATTCGCGTCCAGAGTCGGAGTCGGAATATGTTTGGCGTGGCTGCCTCTTATACTACCCGATGTTATGTTGCGGTATGTAGATTCAACCGGTCGGATGTCAGTAGTTGAGCCAACAGCAGCGTGACAGGTCAGACAGGTTGCAGCTTCAGCCCTGCCGGGTAAACCGGCAAGGCTGATAAAGGTCAGAGTCAGAGCAGCAAGCACTCGTATAGATGTAGTGTGGGTGTTTGATCTTTTCATGCCTGACTCCTTCATATTAAATTCCTTGTACTTCTTGTTATTCGTATTTGATCAGATCCATCATATTCAGCTTTAGCAGGGCAGACCTCCGAGGTTATAGAAACCCCGGAGGTCTTTATCAATTCCATCTTATATTACAGCCCGAATGTCCAGGCCGGTGTCGGCTGGTAGTGGCAACTTACGTTGGAACATGACTGAGTTGCAACTGTGTAGCGTTTTGCTCTGGAGTCGTCAAAGCGGAAGGTCAGGTCTGCAGCATCATTAACATTGATGTTAGCCTTGGCTACAGTACCATTACCCTGATTGTGGAACCCGGATGGGTGGCACGGCAGACATGGTGTAAATCCGTCGGATGCCTTGACTGTTGCGAGCAAGTGGGTTGCGTGATGTCCGGCACCGCCGTCATAATCTTCAAGCTTGGCACTGGCATACGCACCACCGGTACGTGCGCTGAACTGGGCTGAAGTAAGTGGTGGGTAACCATGGCAAGCGTCGCATGAACCATTGCCGAATTTAATGCCGTCCATATGCTGCTGACCGACAGCACCACCGGTGCCACCGTTGTGACCATGGCAGGCAGAGCAGTCTGTACCGATTCCAAGAGGCATCGCAGTAGCATCGTGGCTGAGAGAGGCAGTAAAACCGGCATTACCTGGTGATTTATGGCAGGTATTGCAGTTTGCATCTGTTTTGAGTGTACCGTCAGCAATGTAGTTTGCATTATTCCACTGTGGTGCTGTAGCGGTTCCGGCGTTGCCGGCAGACAGAACAGATCCGGCAGGATTGTGGCAGGAGACCGAACAGGTGCGGGCAACTGCGTCATAAGTTCCACCGGCAGCAATACCGGTGAAGACAGGTGCTGATGAACCGTTAGCATGAGTTCCGACAGTAGGCAGTGTATGGCATACTTCGCAGCGTGCTTTTGCATCGGCACCCTGCTGGCTCAGACCGTTAAAGAGCTGCAAGTGAGTCTGGTGAGCACCGACTTTAGCCAGTGAACTGACTTTGCCGGTATCTGTAGCAGTAGGATCTGATGGTGCAATAACATATTCAGTGGCTGCAGTGATTGTTCCAGCTGCAGTTCCGGTACCGTGGCACTTGGTACATGTGTCGTTGGTTGTGGTAGTACCCCAGACCGGTGAAGTTGAGCCGTGGCAGACAGAAGTTGAACAGGATGCGCCTGCGGTGCCTTTAACTTTATTCTGCGGGTAGCCGACATTAACAACATTGATTTTGCCGTCAGCATGACCGGTGCTCGGTGATGATGTCGAGGTTGTTCCTGCTGCGTGGCACGTTGTACAGGCAACGGCATGGGCAGTTACGTTGGTATGGCTGCCGGTGGCAGGACCGTTGGCGGTGATAACGTTAGCGCCGGTATGGCAAGCGGCACAACCTGCGGACGTTCCCCATACTGGTGTAGCAACTGTGCCAGCACTGTAAGGGTCGGCGTGACAAGCTGCCGTTGAACAGGTGCCGGCGTAGCTGCCGGCTGCATGTTTGGCTGTAACCGGGTAACCATTCGTTACGGTTACGTTGCCGTCTGCGTGGCCTGTATCAGGTTTGGTGATTGATGTTGTACCAGCTGCGTGGCAGTCGGTACAGGTGGAGTCATTATGTTTTGCATGGCTGCCGGTGTTAGGGCCGGTTGCGTCGATGGCGACGGTATGGCAGGCGTTACAACTTGCAGATGTTCCCCAAACAGGAGTTGTTACCGATCCGACACCGTAGACGTTCACGTGGCAGGAGGCGGTTGAACAGGAGGCAGCTGTGGAGCCTTTGGCTTTTGCCAGCGGGTAGCCGACATTTTCAATATCAATGGTGCCGTTGTTGTGATTAGCAGACGGCATTGCAGTTGCTGTTGTTCCGGCCGCGTGGCAGGTGGTACAAGCAACGGCGTGAGCAATTGTCGTGGTATGGCTGCCTGTAGCAGGGCCAGTTGCGCCAATTGGCGTAGTATGACAGGCGGTACAGTTGGCTGCGGCAGCACCCCAGACAGGTGTTGCTACAGTACCAGCGCCGTAAACGTTAGCGTGGCAGGATGCGGTACTACATGAACCAAGGGTAAGGTTGGCTGCGCCGGACTGAGGAAACTTTGAACCTTTTGTGTAGCTGAGACCAGGAGCAGTAGCTGACGTAACATTAATAAAACCGTTGCGGTGCTTGGTGTCATACGCTGCAGAACCGGCGTGACATGGCGTACAGGCATTCGCATCGACTGTCGCAGCCGGAATATGCTTGACATGGCTGCCTTTGAAACCACCGGTAGTAATGTTACGATATGCCGCGTCAACCGGGCGGATATCAGTAGTCTGACCTTTCTGCGCATGGCAGGTAAGACATGTAGCTGCTTCAGCGATGCCGGAAAAACCGACAAAACTGGCAACCGCTAGAGTAAGGGCGATGAGCACCCGTGACGTTACATACTGCGTTTTTGACTGTTGCATACTGAACCTCCTCTATCTTCTTTACCGATTTTTTACATCATTCCATTTTTTATCGCTACACATTTTACCACTTATTTTTAAATCTCCAGGAAGTGACGTTTCCGCTCATGGCCATGTTCAAAACTTTTTTAACGATCGCACCATGAGCGGAAAATAAAATTTAAATTATCGTTAGCAAAAATCGAGCCATCTTAATTCGACCAGGATACTGTCGGCTGGAAGTGGCAACTTACGTTTGAACAGGTCTGGGTAGCGACATTGTACTGTTTCGGTAAAGCGTCATCAAAACGATAATCCATATCAGTTGCGCTGAACACGTTGATATTGGCTTTCACAACCGTACCGCCGCCCTGAGCGTGAGCTGAATTTGGATGGCATGGCAGACAAGGAGTAAATCCTTCGTTAGCCGATACTGTTGACAGAAGGTGTGTTGCGTGATGACCGCCACCATTTGTGTAATCTTCAACTTTGGCATTGGCAAAGGCACCGCCGGTGCGGGCATTCAACTGTGCCAGTGGCAGTGGCGGATAGCCATGGCAGGTATCGCATGTCAGGCTGCCTGAAAAATCAATTGCTCCGTTGTTGTGTGAGGCTGCGCTTGATTCGGTGTAGGTGTGGCAATTGGTGCAATTAAAAACTGGTGTTAGTGTTGCGGAAGCATGAGCTGTTGTTACCGGTGGTGCAAGGTGGCAGCTACTGCAGGCATTGGCATTGGTCAGCAAATCTACAGTACCGTTAAGATGTGTTGCTGTGGCTGTAGGAGTTGCAGGTGTTGCATGGCATTGGGTACAGTCGGTATAGTTTACGGCGACCTTGTCATGATTATACTTTACCGCTCCGTTTGCATGAATCGTCTGTGATGCTGGTGGATAACCGTGGCAACTGCTGCATGCGGCGGTGCCTGTCTTGAAATTGACCGTACCGTTGTTGTGGAGGCTGCCGGAGTACGTTGTGTAGTCGTGGCAGTTGGCACAGTTTGTATCGTTTACATGGGCAGCACCGGTAGCAACGATTGTTGCCGGTGGGTAGCCGTGGCAGCTGCTGCAGGCTGTTGCATTGGTCAGCAGGTCAACCGTGTTGTTGATGTGGGTTGTCGTTGCTGAAGGCGATGCCGGTGTTGCATGGCACTGAGCGCAGTTGCTGTAGGTTATGGCCGGTTGGTTATGAGTATACTTAACAGAGCCGGTAATATGAATTGACTGGCTGGACGGTGGGTTACCGTGGCAGCTGGTGCAGGAGAGGCTGACATCAACCTTGCCATTGTTGTGAGTGGCGCCGCCAGGACCTGTGTAGGTAGTATGGCAGGCTGTGCAATCGGTACTTGTTGTATGAGCGGCACCGCCGGCAACGGTCGTCGGAGGGTTGCCGTGGCAGCTGTTACAACTGGAGTCAGCCTGCTTGTATGAGTTGATGCTGCTTACCTGATCAACAGTGATCTTGCCTTTGCCATACAGATAAGCCAGGGCAGAGCTGATGTCGCCGGTTACTGTGCCATTGTTGAATGCGGCATCGATTGAATCGGCGATCAACTGTTTGGCGTACGCAGGGTTGTGAGTGTAAGCGCCCGGCTCGGTGATGAACAGTTTGTAGTTGTGGGCAGCACCCATGACATTGGCACCGGCCTGGCCGAAGCCCCAGTTTGTACCGCTAAAGGTTGCAGCAGCGCTGTCCCAGGCGAAGCCTTTGTCATCAAGCAGGATTCTGAGGATGTTAAGGGCGTTGTTGAACTCGACCCGCTTGGCGTCAAGCGTGGCTGCCGGAAGTGATGAGTTGTGGCAGTTGACGCAGATTGTTGTGTTAATTTTTGCGATTGAACCGTTGGCACTGCTGATCGCATTAAAGGCGTGCTTGTTGGCTGCGCTCATGTGGCAACCGGCACACGGACCGGCTGTTCCTGTTGCCATACTGTTGGTCATACCGACTTTGCTGTGGCTGTTGCCGGAGAAGTTGGCGTATGTGCGGCCGCTGAAGTTAAAACCGGTTTTGCCCTGCAGTGAACCACCGGCTGTCATAAGGTGGGCGTTGTACTGAAATGGAGCGTTGGTAAAATCGGTTGTTCCTACCTTTGCCTGGATGAAACGGCCGTTATCTGTGCCGCTGTGGCAATTCATGCAGACATTCGAGGCGCCGACGTTGTGGTTGGTGAAGCCGGCTTCACTGGCAAACGGCTTGCTCAGAGTAATAGTACGGACGGTTCCTGCAGCTATATCACTGTGACAGCCTTCGCATCTGAGAACTTCTTTACTTTTGTCAGCTGCTGTTCCCCAGGCGGCGGTTACTTTGGCGGTTGAATAGGCGATGAAACCGGTGGTGGTATGGCAGCGTACGCAGGTATTGAGGGTTTTGAAATCCTGGCTCATCCAGGCAGGTGAATTGATGTCGGCGTGACCGGTTGTTTTCCACTGCTGACGGATTGTCTGGTTATTAGCGTTGCTGTTGTGGCAGTTGGTACATGCAGCCTGTGAAGTCATATAGGAAGCTGAATTACCGGCTGATGTCGTATTACTGAAGTGCGGCTGACCGGGTGGTACTGAAGCAGCGGCATGCGGATCATGGCACCCGGTACAGGTGGTCTTGACTGTATCAGAAATACCGTTATGCCCGAGAGCTATCGCAGGGCTCGTACCAAGTGTGTTGTTATGACAGTTAATACAGACGCTCACCGAAACGGTACCGGGGTGTCCGCCAGCATCCGCGCCAGTGTGGCAATCGGCACAGACGACAAAATTAGCCTCGTGCTTCGAAGCGCTCCACTTGCCGTAGGCGGCTGTGGCTCTTACAACGTTTGAGGAAACGTGGCAATTCTGGCACTGTGTGAGCACTATCTGCTTCGCATCGTCAGAAACGGTGACCGTGGTAGTAGAAGTAGATCCACCCGGCATAACGGTAAGGGAGAAATTGTAGGTGCCGGCTACTGTCGGGGTAAAATTAGCCTGAACAGCATTCGCGTTTACGATGGTGACTGCCGGTCCGGACACCAGGGCCCACTGATACGAAGTGACACCGGCACCGCTCAGGGAGCCAGAGCCGTCCAGCGTAACGGGAGTTCCGACTGCAGTCACCTGCGCCGCACCAGCTACAGCGACAGGATTTGCGTTGGTAAATGTGGCGATGAGAGGAATGTTACCGGTGATAGTGAAGCCGACCGGCAGCGTCACTGTTACCGCAGCACCAGCTGCAGCCGGCATAGCAGGGCTTACAGTCGCTCCGCTTGGAATGCCTGTAATGGAAGCCACCTGGAACAAAGCTGATGTGGGAGTGAATTTAATTTTTTTCGCAACGGTAAGTTTTGTACCATATAAGTAACTGATACTGGTCATATCCGCCGTTCCACCGCTGTTGCCGGCGACAGAGGCTGACAATACATAGGTATTGGGGACAAACGATGCAAGGACGCTCTGATTACTGGGGCCGTTTACCTGGTAAGAGGTCGGAATCGGGGCCACTGTTTTAACAACACCATTATAGGTAACCTGACTAAGAGTGTAACCGGTGCTTGCAGCAACCGTTACCGTCTGTGCGGTATTGGTTTTATACGTCGTGTTTACCGAGCCATTGAGTGAAGTCTGCGGCGTGCCACTGCCCACCTGAATCGACCCACCTGCGGTTTTTACCCAGGTGTTCAAGACCCATGCGTGTGCCATACCTGGTACCAGACAAGACAACATGACCACTGTCAGAATTCTTTTTAACATGTACCCGACCTCCGTTCACGTTTGCATTACTAAGCAAAGTGTTTAATCCATTATTTATTTAACAAGACGGATGAGGCATTCAGCAATTTTCATGCCATTTTGTAAATAGCTTGTTTCCTTACATTGTCTGTTTTACGACCAGCACGAACCGGCTGTATAGCTTTACGACAAAACGTGAAATGACTGATTACGTGACGGGCAAGAGGAACATTGATCCGGTATGTTTTTTTCGTATTTAGTATTCTCTTACAATTCAGGCCGAAACGAATATTGACAATTTCTGCTATCCGTGTAATTAATCGCCCGATTTTAAGTCACCTTACCTGGAGGTAGCATCGATGAAAATTAAACAGTGCAGTTTGTCGAAAAAAGTATGGATTGTCTTACTGGCCGGACTGGCCCTTCTTTTGGTTCAGAGCTTGGTTTATGCCGCCGATCCTGTAACGGCTTCTGCAGCCCCGAAACTGGCGAATGATGACTGCGCCAAATGTCACAGCAAACCACCGGCAGACATTGCAGCGGAAGGCCGCAAACACAAAACCGAGATCGGCTGCCAGGACTGTCACAATGGGCACCCTCCTACGACTAAGAAGATTATTCCGCTCTGCAGCCAATGCCACGAAGGGAAAGCGCATTTCAAACTGGCTGCGTGTACGAGTTGCCATTCGAATCCCCACACACCTCTCAAAATCACATTCGGCAACAATGTAACCGACCCATGCGTGACCTGCCATGCCGGCCAGATCGTTAAGCTGCGCGACAACAAGAGCAAACATACCGCCCTTGCCTGCAGCTTCTGCCATAATACTCACGGCAAAATTCCGGACTGCACCAAGTGTCATAAAACGCACTTCGCCGAGCAGACCACCGCCGACTGTAAAAAATGCCACCAGGCGCATATGCCGAAGAACGTCGCCTACAATGAGAAAACTCCGTCAAAAGACTGCGCTGCCTGCCATAAGAAAGCGTATGACCTGCTTTCGGCCAGCAAATTTAAACATAGCAAACTGGCATGTGTCGCCTGCCATCAAGCAAAACACAAAATGGTGCCGCAGTGCCAAAGCTGTCACGGCACACGTCACCCGGCAGCCATGCTGGCCAAATTCCCGAATTGCGGCTTCTGCCACAGTATCGCCCATGACCTGAACAACTTCAAAGATGCCGCTCCACCAGCTGCGGCTGCGGTAAAGCCGCCAGCGGTGATTAAAACAAAGAAGAAATAGTAACCTTGGCAGGGGCGCACTGCGTGCGCCCTGTGCCTGGTTAATCAGCAGTGCCCATAGTCATCCGATATCCACACAAGGGGCGCACGCAGTGCGCCCCTACGTCAGTTCGAATATCCAAAGCATCTATGACCTCATCAGCACTACTAGACACCACAACCACCCCCCCTCTCCCCAATTTCAGGACGCGCTTGATGCAGTGGGCGCTTGTGATTTCTCTGCTATTCCATGGCGGTGCTGCACTGCTGGTCATTTTTTTCAGCGGTTTCAGTACCAGTGGAAAACATTCCGCCCCCCTTATGATTCAGGAAATTGAACTTTCTCCATCGCTTTCCGCTCCGTCACAACCGCTCCCCGCTCCTCCTGACCAGCTTCCTGCAATGGCAGTTCCTCCACAGCCAGCCCGGGAAGCGGAAAGAGCTGTTCAGGAACCGCTGCAGGAGCCACCTGCTGCACCTCAGCCTCCAGAGACCGTAAATGCCGGAAAAGAGGGTGGCCTGATATCGACCCCTCTTGGCTTAGGAATGACGCATGGCTATTTCAGCATGTTGGCTGATGGCAAAACGTTGCGGGATGACGTTCGGGCGTATTATTCCGAGATGGTAGAAAAAATTAACCGGGAGTGGTGGGACAAAGCCGGGCTTCTCAAAGATCCGCTTCGCGAGGATGGCTACTTTGAAATAATAATTCATCGGGACGGCACCATTGAGGCGCAGCAGCTTGTGCGGAGCACCGGCTCAAGCGAAGCTGACCGGTTGATCGCTGAGATAATCAAAAAAGCTTCGCCATTGTCGCCTCTACCGTCATCATACCCCATGGACCAGTTTCGGGCGCCGCTCAGAATTAAAGCACCACTATCGCTGTTCCGTGTGAGGAATTGAGGAATACGCCGTTCTGACTCTCTGACTGACGTTTTGACTTGATTTTTCACAATCTGATCAGTATCGTAATCGGCGATAAATGCCACCGTTAAAAACCAGCCTCTCTCTATTGAACAGGTATGCAATGAACAGATTCCTCAGCATTTCATATTTCGCGCTACTCCTGGTCATTCTATTCCAGGGTTCCTCCTCCGCGCAGACCTGCTCGGCGACCTCCTGTCACCAGGCGATTCTCGGCACGGAAAAACCGCATGCCCCGGTACAGGGACAAGAGTGCCTGTCATGTCACCACCAAAAAAACACGACCCATCCGTTACTGGGGGGGAAGAGTTGGGAACTGGTTGTCAAGGTACCCGTTCTTTGCGCTCAATGTCACACCCCCTTTGGCAGTAAGAAAGTAATGCATTCGCCGGTAAAAGAGGGCGACTGCCTCGCCTGTCACAAACCTCACGGCGCCGCTGGCAAATTTTTGCTGGACGTTCGTGAAGACAGAACGGAACTTTGTGTTACGTGTCATAACCCTGAACCGTTCAAGCAGCGCTTCATGCATGGCCCTGTTGCCGTCGGCGCCTGCAACAAGTGTCATGCCGCGCATGAAGCCAACGAAAAAGCACTCCTCGACGCTCCGGTCAGAAATCTCTGTCTCTCATGCCACAACGACTTCGCTACTGAGCTGAAGAACGCTAAAGTCACCCATCCGCCGGTCAAGGACGGTCCCTGCACCGCCTGTCACAACCCTCATGGTTCGTCGGTCAGCAAGATCCTGAAACAGAAAATTCCGGAACTCTGCATTGAGTGCCACGGCAAGATAGCCAAAAAACTGGCCGGCGTAAAGGTGCCGCACAAACCGTTGAGTCAGGAGGGGGGCTGCAGTTCCTGCCACTCTGCTCATTATTCCGACAACAAGCGACTCCTGCCGTTTGATGAAATGTCCGCCTGCCTGAACTGTCACGATAAAGACAATTTAGGTACTCCTCCGTTGCGCAATATGAAGAAAGATCTTGAGGACAAGAAATATCTGCATGGACCGATAAAAAAGGGCCAATGCGCGGCCTGCCATGATCCGCATGGTTCTGACAATTTCCGCATGCTCCGAGGGAGCTACCCGGCCGAAATCTACGTTCCGTACAAAGAGGGTATCTACAGCGCATGCCTTTCATGTCATGAGAAAAACCTTCTCCGTTTTGCCGAAACCACTATTTACACTAAATTTCGCAACGGTAAACGTAACCTTCATTATGTCCACGTCGTCAACAGTCGCAAGAGCCGCAGCTGCCGCGTCTGCCACCAGGCCCACGCCAGCAACGGCGAGAAGTTGATCGATAAAGAGGTCTTGAAATTCGGTGTATGGGACATACCGGTCAATCTAACAATCTCAACCTCTGGCGGCAGATGCGCTCCCGGCTGTCACCAGGCCTTCACTTACGATCGTGAAAAAGCTGTGGTGTATAAAACGTATTCGACGAACAGAAAAAAGTAACATTACCAAAGGAGTGAAAATGCCCATGAGTCGTCACGCCAGAACATTCAAAAACGTATGTTACGCTCTGTTGACATGCCTGCTGCTGGCAGGGTGCGCTGCAGATAAGACCTGCAGGTATATAGCAAAAACCCCGATTTTTTTTCCGCCGCCACCGGATGAGCCGCACATCCAGTATCTGACCGGCATCAATTCAACCGATGACATTCGTGACGAGAAGAAGAAGTCGGGGGGGATTGCGCTGCTGGTCACCGGCAAGGAGCAGGCCGACGTTGTGAAAAAGCTCGGTAAAGCCTACGGAATCGAAGTGCACAAGGGTAAAATCTACGTTGCCGAGGGGATGGACCGGCGTGTAACTATTATCGATCTGAACAAAGGGACCTTCGAAGTACCGGAGGGGACCAAAATACCCCGGGGGGCGCTTGGCTATCCGATCAACCTGACCCTGGATGACGATGACAACCTCTATGTTGCAGATACGGCGAGGCGCGAAATCGTTGTCTATGATGCGCAGGGCAATTTCAAGACATCCTACGGCAAAGGGCTCGGCCCAAAATCCAAAATAACCGATGTCAAGATATACAAAGGCAAACTCTTCGCCCTTGATTTAGGCAGTAACCTCGTGCGGATACTGGACCGGGTAACCGGCGAACAGCAGGCTGAATTCGGCAACACCGGCAAACCGGATCAGCGGCTCGCTCTTCCCGGCAACTTCACCATTGATCCTGACGGCAACCTCTACATCACTAATATCGCCAGCAACAAAGTGATCAAGCTTGATCAGGACGGCAACTTCCTCGATTCATTTGGCGGCGTCGGCGATCAATTCGGCCAGTTTTCCAAGCCGAAGGGAATCACCCTGGACAATGACAAGCAGATCTACGTGGTTGACGGCGGAACCAACGTGGTCCAGCTATTTAACGATAAATTCCGAATCCTTACCTACTTCGGCTGGCCCGGCCTGGAGCATGGGGCGCTTAATGGGCCGGCCGGCATAACAATTTCGACAGAAAACATCGCCTATTTTCAGAAATACGCTGCACCCGGTTTTAAGATAAACGCACTGATCTATGTCATCAGCCAGTTCGGTCAGGAGTTCTGTATCCCACGGATAACGGTATACGGACTGGGCCAGATGGAGAAAAAGTAGGTACCCTACTGAAACCATGAAAATTAATTCACTCTTCATATTCCTGCTCAGTGCCGGTGCCCTTTTAATCTGCGCGTGCGACCCACTGACGGTGCATAAGGTCACCAGCACCATTTTCGACGGTGTTCCCAGCATGCCGCCAGCGGACCAGTACTGTCGTGATTATCACATCCAGGCAACCCAGGATGAATTGGCCGCAGCTCTGAAAAAAAAAGGTATCAAGCAGGAATCCACGCACCCGCCATACGCCGAAAAGCGGTGTAACGACTGCCATGACAAGAACACCGACTCCGGCTTCGTCGTACCGGCTGAAGCCCTCTGCGCCCATTGTCATAAAGGTTTCCCCACAGGCGATTTCCTGCATGGGCCGGCTGCTGTCGGCGCCTGCCGCAAATGCCATTCGCCCCATAGCGCTGACAACCCCAACCTGCTGACCAAACCGCCGGAGGAGCTCTGCGTTGCCTGTCATGCCGAACCGCGAACCACTGTATCGCTCCACTCCACAAGTCAGGCCAAGGGGATGGTATGCACCAACTGCCATGATCCTCACGGTGGGAGCAATCGCTTCTTCTTGAGATAGGATCGGCATGCCGACGCTGCTACTTCTAATCATATCCGTGCTGTTTTTGACCTGCGCCCCTGGAATAGCGCAGGCTGAAAGCACTACTGAGTATAGAGCACAGCAGGGGCTGTTTCTCTATGAGGATTTCCGCCACTGGCTCACCATCGGATATGATTTCCAGGACAGGGCATCCCGTCTCAACACAAGCTCCAGCCACGCCCTCAAGGAGAGCTACAACGCAGCTCTGCAGGTAGCCCTGTTTGATCCGCATGTATTTGATGCCTCGCTGCAGGGGTCTATTTATTTTGACCAGAACCGGAGCAACAGCGGAGGAACAAGTTCCTCTTCCTCATCCTCCAGCAACAATGCAACGTATCAATACAGTTTCACAGGCATTGGCCTCGACAAGAGCCGGATTCCGTTTAGTATGCTCAGCTTCCGCTCGATCGACACCGTGCAGAATACGTTTACGACACCAACCTCAAATGATATTAACGGCAATGATTTTGAGATCTCCTATCTGAACAGTCGACTGCAGTCGAATTTTCATTTTTCCCGCAACAGCTCCGACAGTACGACCGGGGGTACGACAAGCAGTTCCCTCTCCAATTCATACTCCTATGCTGCCGCACACGACTGTGGCGCTTATTGTAAATCTACGCTGAATACGTCCTTTTTCGACCAGACCGGCAGTTCGACCAGCGGATCAAATCTGAGCTCAACCGCCAACTCCCTGGCGCTTACCAATTCGCTTAATTTAGGGGCCGAGCACAACTATACGCTCCTGTCATCATTTTCAATGGATAATGCCACTACCGACAACCTTCCCCAGCAATCCTTCGCTTTCGGGGAATCTTTAGGAGCCGCTCTCGGACGTGTCCTGACGATAGATGCAACCTACACGCTGACCAATGTCCGCAACACCTCCCGCAACACGCTGCTTTCCCAGGAAAATACGCTGCTTATCCAGGAAAACACTCTGAATCAGGGTGAAGTACGTGTCAAACATAAACTCTTTGACAGTCTTCGCACCGACCTGCTTGGCCGTGTCAGCCTCAATACATTGAGTGACGGCACTGACAATAGTTATGAAGCCAGTGGGAGCCTTAAATACCTGAAAAATCTTCCGGCCGGGAGCCAGTTGGGACTAGGCATCAGCGAAGGGTACACTCTCGTAGATCGCAATGTTCTTTCCGGCAACACGGAGGTAAATAACGAACTCCACGCCGCCGCACACCAGGGTGATGTCATCAAGCTGTCACTCGGCGACGGCACCCTGCTCAATGTCGCCAGTGTCAAGAGCAGAAATCCCGTATTTACCTATGTTGAAGGGGTTGACTATACTGTTAACTACAGTCTCGGCCGCATTACCATTCTGTCAGGAGGAGGGGTCAGAATCGATATGGACGGTAACGGAACGGATTTATACCTCTCGTATACGGTCTATAAAGATCCTAAACTTAAATATTCCACCAACAGATTATCACTGACTTCAGATGTGACACTTTTTAACAAGCAGGTAAGTTTCGGGGCTGCCTGGTCCGAAGACAAGCCGATTCTGATCAACGGACCCGCCACCAACAGCCTGCAGTCTTCACGTTCGATGCTGTTGTATGCCGGCGGCATATATGATAATTATGATTATCGTCTCTCCTACCAAAATGCGGTATCAGGTAGTCTGGCGTATCAAACCTATGAAGTGAATGGTTCGGCACGCCGGGAAACATCCGAATCATTACTTTCTCTGGTACTCCGGAATAACTTCAACAAATATGAGGCCACTTCGACCTCCGTGGCGTACAAAGAGAACACAACAGATTTAACCGTTTCGTATGTACGGAATATTCTAACGTACGCGAAACTCACGCTTCGGGGCACTGCCAATGATATGCGTTCTGGCCTGCAACCCGCCAAGGATTCTTTGTCGCTCATGGCGAACTGCCTGATCATAATAAATATGATCACTATCAACGTGAACGGGCAAACCGCCTGGATATTCGATGCAAATGGCACAACGCGCAATGATACGTTTCACATTGATATCACCAGGTATTTTGATTAGTGTTGAGTGGAAGGATGATGAGTGATTAGTGATTAGTGATAAGAGATTGTTTACATACCTCATCCCTCATCGTTTTTCCCTCATCCCTCATCGTATCGCCCTTACAAGGAGCTATGGTAATGCCTGCATACCCGATATACCAAAACATTAGACACACCGCACTGCGTGTTGTTACACGGTTTTTAGCCCTGATCCCGCTGTTCAGCGTTCTTGCCGCCTGTGCCACAGCTCAACCCGCTGCTACCCCCCCCCGCACCTCCATCTCATGGCCGGTCGGCTCCGCAGAAGGCAAAGTCGTCTGGGTCAGAAACATCACCTCCCCTGCTGATATCGGTATCGGCACAGGACTCT
Source organism: uncultured Geobacteraceae bacterium (assembly GCA_903939115.1). Lineage (GTDB taxonomy): Bacteria > Desulfobacterota > Desulfuromonadia > Geobacterales > Pseudopelobacteraceae > JACRCG01. The sequence goes on along the minus strand of CAJAFV010000079.1, from coordinate 56,662 downwards.
GGCAGCGGATGCTGGATGTGGTCAGCGGCGGAGATAACAGCAGCATTGTGCGTCCGCACAGCGTTCTGCGTACGGCAGCTGGCGGGCTCTATCTGGCCGATCCCGGCAGGGGGGTGGTGCATGGCCTGGACATTACGAATCGCGCCTATACGGTAATCAGCGGCCGGGAGGGAGTGCCTCTTCGCAGCCCCATCGGTCTGGCCGAAGACAATCTTGGTCGCCTCTACATTACCGACTCAATGACCGCCATGGTGTATCGCTTCACTCCGGGTGACGGCTCTTTGAAACCGTTGCTGTCCCAACCGATGGAGCGCCCGACCGGCATCGCCTTCAATCCGGTTAACAAATTGTTGTATGTGGCTGATACTCTGGCAAGCCAGATTGTCGTTATAGATCAGAACGGACTCATAAAATGGCGAATCGGCAAACATGGTGAGGGGGAAGCCGGCTTCAACCGTCCGACCGATCTTGTCATTGATGCCCGTGGACAGATCTATGTCACCGATTCTCTCAATTTCCGGATAACGGTTTTGACGCCCGAAGGTCAGGTAGTGCGCCAGTTCGGGGCGCCGGGCGATGCCGGAGGCTCCTTCAGCAGGCCGAAAGGAATCGCCGTTGACAGCGTCGGCAACATTTATATCGCTGATGCACTGATTGATGCTGTCCAGGTTTTTAACCAGAACGGTGCACTGCAGCTGCTGTTCGGCAGGAATGGCAGTGATCCGGGACAGTTCTGGCTGCCATCGGGGCTTTTTATCGACCGATATGACCAGATTTATGTGGCTGACACCTACAACCGGCGTATCCAGATATTCAGATACCTGCCTCACGGAAGCGACGAGGATGAGGGAAATGACGCAGATCTATTTGACAAACCACTGAAACCATCGCACTGAACGGTTATCCGGGCAGCAGTACAGGAGGAACCATGTTTCGAAATATATTGCCGCTGATAAGCATCTGCGCCTTGATCATCCCCACCATAGCCACTGCCGCCGGGCGCGGAGTTAATGCGTCACCCCACAACCTCTCGGTCGGCGGTCCGAACCCGCTCTACGCCTTTGACGAGATCCGGGTCTGTGTTTTTTGCCACACCCCGCACAATGCCCAGCCGACTTCGCTGGCACCTCTCTGGAACCGGGCGCTGCCGGCTGAAAACCTGTACCAGATGTATCAATCACCGAACTTTAACGCCAAAGTGCCCCTGGCCTCCAGCAAGCCGACCGGCGCTTCACGGATCTGCCTCAGCTGCCATGACGGCACGCTGGCCCTGAACCGCTACGGCGGAACAGTGTTGGGGACCCAGGGAGCACCACAGTATCTGACCGGAAAAGCCAATCTTACGACCAATCTGTCGGATGACCACCCGATCTCTTTTCCCTATACCGCCGAACTTGCCCTGAGCGCTCATCTCGTCCCCCCCGCCCAGCTTACCGGACCGGTTAAACTGGACAAGAGCGGCTCAGTCCAGTGTACCTCTTGTCATAATCCGCATGACAACGAGTTCGGCAATTTTCTGGTCATGAATAACGGCGATTCGACCAAACCGGGGTATAATGCCGCCCTCCCCTCGCCGCTCTGTATCACCTGTCACGCCCCGCCTGACTGGAGCAGCTCTGTTCATAACAGCGGCAACGGCTGCCTGAATTGCCATAGCTCACACACCGCCTCGATTGCGCAGTATCTCCTCAGAACCTCAATTGATCAGGCCTGTTTTGTCGGTGGTTGTCACAGCAGCGGGACAACGCCGGGGAGTTCACCGGGGCATGTTGAGCTTGACCCGGTGCGGGTTGCCGCCGGACCGGTACAATACCTCTGGGGTGTTATCCAGGGTTCGCTCTTTCTGGCCAATGAACCGGAACGCGACCGCCGCTCCGAGCGCGAGCGGGGCACTGACCTGAAATCGGTCTTTGACCGAAAAATCTACCGCCATCCGATCGGCCTGAACCAGGGCGCGCACGACCGGAAGGAACGCCTGCCAATGAAAAAACCACATGTGGAATGCGTTGACTGCCACAACGCCCATCTGGCCGGCGGCGCCGAAGTACCGGGCGGAGTGAAGCGGTCACTCAAGGGGGTTACCGGGGTAACCGGCGAATCTCTTACCAGTTCGGTGGCCACAAGAGAATATGAGATCTGCTACAAATGTCATTCCGGAGGCGCCTCAGGCAACTTTGTCGGCATTCGCAAGGGCAACCGGATGATCCAGGAACCGGATCAGTCAAAACGCTTCCGTCCGTCAAATCCTTCATTACATCCGGTCACCGTTGACCGGAGCGGCAGGGGTGAAAGTCTGCTGGATGAATTTCGCACCAGCATGGTCAGGATCGACTGCAGCGACTGCCACAACAGCGATGAAAGTAAAAAAGCGGGCCGAAGCGGCCCGAACGGACCTCACGCCTCACGTTTTGAACATATCCTCATGGCTCGTTATGAAATGCCGCCGGCCGGCGGCAACAGTCAGCGGAACTGCAACAACTACCGGACCAACTATGACCTCTGCTTCCGCTGCCACTCGGATAATTATGTCATGGTGTCCGGCAGCGCCTTTGCTAATAGCAGCGTCAACGAACATACCCGCCATGTGGTAGACCGCTGCATACCCTGCTCCGCCTGCCACGACCCCCACGGAGTGTCGTTGCAAAGGGGGGCAACAACCGCTAACAATGCCCACTTGATCAACTTTGACAGAGATTATGCGGCCAGTCGCTCGGTCCCAAAACCGCAATACAAATCCCTGGGTAGCGGCAGGGGAAGTTGCACCGTCTCCTGCCATACCAGTAAAGGCAGTATCCACATTTACTCACGCTGAGATCTGCTTAGTAGGCATAATACGGAAAACCGATTCCCCCTCCCCTTTTTGGGGAGGGTTTTTTTATCGTGCTTATCGGCTAGCGGTTAATTCACGGTGTTTTTTGCGATAAACGTATTATTATGACGTTATATGCCGTAATTCATGTGACAGGAGTCGATGAGACAGGATATTTTGATTGGAATATGCTAACGCAGCTCTAACTGTAATAAAATAAATATTGTGTAGTTTCAGATTATTATAAATATATTTCGATTTTTTTCAGAGAATCAAAAGCCATCATTAAAAGTTGGCGCGACATTTGCATATCATTACTATTCAATAATTGATCGGCACCGCTTATGGGTGCGCACAAACAAAGGAGAAAAATCATGTTAAAAAGAGCTGCTGCAGTTATAGCGTTTATTGGTCTGATGGCCGGTTTTGCGTATGCTGGATCTGGGGCAGGAACAGGTATTAACGGCTCAATGCACGATATCAACTCTGCAGCAGGATATACCGGTGATGTTCTGCAACGTAGCTGTGTATTCTGCCATACACCACACAACGCACAGGCAAATGGCTCCGTACCGGCACCATTATGGAACCACGCGCCATCCGCCGTAACTCTTGCCCCATACACCTGGGCAGCACCGGCAAACCAACCGATCGCTTTTAATACAGATCCACTGATCGGACCAAGCCGTCTCTGTATGGCCTGCCATGACGGCGTAACAGCTGTAGACTCCCATGGTAATGGCGGCCTCGGTAACTCCGCTGCAAGCGGTACAACCTTAATGACATCGCATTACACCGATGGCATCGGCGGCAATGCGAAACGTTTTATCACAGACCTGACCGTAACTCACCCAATCGGCTTTCTGTACCAGGATGCTCTTAATGAACGTGGTTCAAACGTAGAGATCGTACCTGCAAGTAACAAATTCATCACCGGTGCAACTTCTGAGTTGTATGCAGCTAACTTTGATACGAAGAATCGTACCATTGCAACCGACGGCAAAAAAATCTCTGATACGCTGTACGGTGGTTATATGACCTGTGCTTCCTGCCACGAAGTTCATAACACCAACAACGCCAAGCCTGATGCCGGTCACAGCTACAACTACTTCCTGCTTGCAAAAGAAGAAGGCTCTGCAATCTGCCTCTCCTGCCACATCAAGTAAATTTCTCAGTACACGCTCCCTCCGCCACCAAGGCGGGGGGAGTTTTTTTTGAGGCAGACTTCCCTTTTCTTATTTCGCAACTTTCCTCCTCTGCTGTGTCTAAAATGACGCATCGTCAAACAGTTATCTCCCTCTACACGGCTTTACGCGTACTGACCAAACTAATTTACCATTGATTTTACTATAATATTCTGTACAATGGCTTCGACTTGGTGTAATAGCGTATCTGTGTGCCGCTATATGCCGTAACACGCAAAGCGGGATTAATCAAAGCGGGATACCCCGCTTGATTTTGGCCGAAACGAGTCACGTGCCAATAAATATATTGTTCAATATCAGCATGTTACATTTTTTAGTTTTTTTTTGATAATCCAAAGCCAACATAATAAATTGGCGCAGCATTTGCTAGTTCGAAAATGTTCAAATCACTCAGCACCGTTTAAATCTGGTGCGCACAAACAAAGGAGAAATATCATGTTAAAAAGAACTGCAGTAGTTGTAGCGTTTGTTGGCCTGATGGCCGGTTTTGCGTATGCGGGGTCTGGAGCAGGAACAGGTATTAACGGTTCAATGCACGACATCAATTCTGCAGCAGGGTATACCGGTGATGTCCTGCAACGAAGCTGTGTATTCTGTCATACACCGCACAACGCACAGCCAAATGGTTCCGTACCGGCACCATTATGGAACCATGCACCATCCAACGTAACTCTTGATCCGTACAAATGGGCAGCACCGGCAAACCAACCGATCGCTTTTAATGCAGATCCACTGATCGGACCGAGCCGTCTCTGTATGGCCTGCCATGACGGCGTAACTGCTGTAGACTCCCATGGTAATGGCGGCCTCGGCAACTCCGCAGCAAGCGGCACAACCTTAATGACATCGCATTACACCGATGGCATCGGCGGCGACGCAAAACGTTTTGTCAAAGACCTGACCGTAACTCATCCAATCGGCTTCCTGTACCAGGATGCTCTTAATGAGCGTGGTTCAAACGTAGAAATCGTACCTGCAACCAACAAGTTCATCACCGGTCCGACCGCAACGCTTCTGGCAGCCGGCTTTGATACTAAAAACCGTACCATTGCCACCGATGGCAAAAAAATCTCTGACACACTGTACGGTGGTTACATGACATGTGCTTCCTGCCACGAAGTTCATAACACCAACAACGCCAAGCCTGATGCCGGCCACAGCTACAACTACTTCCTGCTCGCAAAAGAAGAAGGTTCCGCAATCTGCCTCTCCTGCCACATCAAGTAATGTTCTCATTACACGCTCCCTCCGCCGACAAGGCGGGGGGAGTTTTTTTTGATATTTGGGGGGGTTGTTCCGGCAATGACTGCTATGTAGCAATCTGCCCCGGATGTTGAGGGTAGCTTGCCCCGCGCCAAAACAAGACAATAGTTGCTGTAGCGACACATGTTGCATATGTGATACTTAAATAATTCAAGCCAGTTAGCAAATATCTGCATTCAGCTGTCAATAATCGTCCTTCCTCTTCATCTCCACCTGACACGACCTACGCGATAACATACTGAAATACATAAACAATACAAGAGCCTCCTAATGGCACTCCTTTTGTAACGTACACGCCAGTATGTATGAAAAGGAGCCCTCCATGAAAATCAATAACCGACGGGATCAGGATTATCTCAAAACCCTCACCGTTTTGTATGTCGAGGATGATATCGATACCAGGGAACAGTTCAGCGATTTTCTGAGCCGTTCTGTCGGTATCCTGATAACTGCGGAAAATGGGGTGGCGGGCTTTGAAGCCTTTAAAAAACATGCGCCGGATATTGTGGTAACTGACATCCTTATGCCGCAGATCGATGGCTTGACCATGGCGGGCAAAATCCTTGCAAAGACGCCGTCAGTGCCGATTATTGTCGTAACCGCTTTTGAGCAGACCGACTATCTGATGCGGGCAATCAATATGGGTATTGAAAAATATGTCACTAAACCGGTCAACAGCTACATACTGTTTGAAACCCTGCTTGAATGCGCGCACCGCCTGAGAGCGGAGGAGCAGATCAAGCTTCAGCATCAGCAGGAGATCCGGGATGCGTGGTCGAAACAGAACGAAACCATCGCCATACTGGCCGGTGGCATTGCCCACGACTATAACAATATGATGCAGGCAATCCTCGGCTATGCAGCGCTTGCCAAAATGAAACTGGAACCGGGCAGCGAGCCGAGCAATTACCTCGAGAAGGTTGAGAAATGCTCCGATGAAGTGTGTAAACTCGGTCAGCTGTTGAGATTTCTGGGTAATGATTACTACGAAGAGAAGCGACAAGGTCTCTTAATGCCGTACGTCATGAGCTCAATCAATCATGTACTGGAAGGCACGACCGTCTCTTTGAGCGCTGATTGCCCCGAAGAACTGCCGCATATCGGGTTTGATGCACAGCAGATACATCTCGTGTTTTCCGGCTTAGCCACCAATGCTGTTGCTGCCATGCCTACAGGCGGAATACTGCGGCTGTCTGCGCAGACGGCTGATATATCCGAACATGATTTTTTGCCTATCAAGCCGGGAAAATATATCCGTCTTTCTCTGACAGATAGCGGCACCGGCATTCCCGCAGCGGTACTGCCGAAGATTTTCGACCCGTATTTCAGCACCAAGCAGAGATCACGCCAAAGAGGGATGGGGATGAGCCTGGCACTCTGCCGCACCGTCATAATGAGACATGGTGGCTGTATTGCCGCCGAATCGACACCTGGCAACGGTACCACCTTCCATATCTGGCTGCCGACTGCCTGAAAGGGGGACAACATGTCTGATGACATTGGTAACATCCCTCCTTCTGCCACTCCGGACGCAAGCGGCATTGAAGTCGAACAGCCGGGTTACACCCTGCACCTGCTGATACCGGACAATTATCTGGAATGCCGCTGCAGTTATGTCCCACATGAGCAGGGTGCCATGCTGACCTCTGACGAACTGGCAGAGACGCTGACAAAACACGATGTCCTGGATTTGATCGATCGGGAAGCGTGTGAAGATTTTGTTATCATGGCCGCCTCCGGCAGCCAGCAGCTCAATGTGCTGCTGGCTGCCGGAACGCGGCAGGTCGATGGAACAAATGAATATTTTCAGTTAACGGTGCCGTCTACTACGGTTGTGCAGAGCGGAAATGACGAGGAAGCCATCGTTGATATGTATCGTGTCCAAACATTTGTCAACGTCTCCACCGGTGAAGAGATAGGACGCATCATCCCTGCCACACCGGGCACGCCGGGACGAAATATCAAGGGGCTGCCGATTCCGCCTCAGCCAGGGAAGGTGCTGAAATACACTCTCGGCAAGAATATACGTCTCGAAGAGGATGGCTCGACTCTGACTGCGGCGGCAACCGGACGCTTCTGCCAATCCGGTACGGAGTTCTCCGTTGAGGAAGAGTATGTTGTCAAGGGAGATCTCGGGTTCAAAACCGGATCGCTCAATTTCAAAGGTTTTCTGGAAGTACGAGGCGATGTCCTCGATAATTTCGACATTGCGGCGACCAAGGGAGTTACCGTCACCGGTAATATCGGTGTCTGCAGCATCGTCAGTAGCGGCGACATCTCCTTCTGCGGCATGGATGGCCAGGGGCGGGGGAGCATCGTCTGTGGCGGAACGCTGCGGGCTCATCATATTCACGACACGGACATAGAGTGTGCCGGTGACGTCATTGTCGATGTCGAGATTCATGACTGCGTCATCAAAACCCTCGGGCAGATTATCGTCAACAAGGATACCATCTCCGGCGGGTCATGCATCGCCCAGGGGGGGATTGAGGCCAATAAGCTCGGTTCGCCGTCGGCGAGACACACGAGTCTGCTTGTCGGTGTTGATTATCACTATGTCGAAGAGCTTAAACAGCTTCTTGAGGAGCTGACTGCAACACAGACCGAGATCGGGGAAGCCGCTTCGCTGGAGGAAATGACAGAATTGCGGAAAAGAGCGGCCCGCTTGAATGCACGGATCGTAAACATCCGTCATAAAACTGTCGCAGCAGCAAATGCCAAGATCAACGTAAAGGCTACGCTGCACGAAAACGTACGCATGGCGCTTGGCGATGCGACTGAAACGGTGACCGAGGGGAGAGATGGCCCGATCACCATTGTCGAAAACATCAGCGAGGGGGGGCTGCGCTTTATTCCAATGAGCGGCATGGATGTCAAGGCCACCGATATAGAGCTGGCGTTTATCATGGAGCAGAAATCATTACACAAGGAGTAACCGATGGCACACGTACTGGTAATTGACGATCAAAGCCATATTTGCACTATCATAGAACATTTCCTCACAGCCGAGGGGCATACCGCGGATCTGGCCGAGAACGGCAGGGTCGGCATGCAACTTGCCGGGCTCAATGCCTATGACCTGGTAATCACCGATATTGTAATGCCGGAACATGACGGACTTGAAGTCATCATGGGGTTCAAACAGCTGTATCCGCTTGTCAGAATTATTGCCATGACCGGCGGGACGGCCAGACTCAATGTCGGAAGCCTCCTGACAACGGCACAATTTATGGGCGTCGACAGGGTGCTTGCAAAACCGCTTGATTTCATAAAACTGCTGACAGCGGTGAATGAAGTGCTGGAGATTCGTGCATGAAGAGAGTGACTGCAGCAGAATCGGCACTTGAATCAGCACTTGAATCAGCAATTGAATCAGCAATTGAATATGCCGAAAATATAATAGAAACCGTGCGTGAACCACTGGTGGTAATGAATTCAGAACTGAAGATTCTCACTGTTAACGACAGTTTCTACAGAACCTTTAAAGTGACGCCATCAGAAACAATCGGGAATTTCATCTATGACCTTGGTAACAGGCAGTGGGATATTCCGGGGTTGCGGGTTCTTCTTGAGGAGATTCTCCCTCAGAATAAAATATGTAATGATTACGAAGTCGACCATGTTTTTCAAAATATCGGCCACCGAACCATTCTGCTCAACGCCCGGCAGATTTTCCGTAAAGATATCGGGTCACAGATTATTCTTCTGGCTATGGATGACATCACCGATCGCAAACAGACGGAACTGTCACTCAACGAACGGATCAAGGAACTTAATTGTCTTTACAGCATTATCACTCTGTTTAACTTGCCGGATGTCCCTTTAGACGCATTGCTGACGCGGACCGTCATGTGTATCCCTTCGGCATGGCAGTTTACCGAGATCGTCGAGGCCAGAATCGAATTGGATGGCCAGTCGTTTCAGACAGCACGTTTCCGGGAAACGCCCTGGATGCAGGTCAGCAATATTATGGTGACTGGCACACAGATCGGCCAGGTGACTGTCTGTTATCTTGAGGAGCGACCTCTGGGCGCAAACGGGCCGTTTCTGATTGAGGAACGCCATCTGCTCGACGCCATAGCCGAAAAAATCGGCTACCTAATCGAGAACCATCGGGTTGAAGCCAAAATGTACAGGCTGTCGCGCGTTGTCGAGCAGAGCCCGGTTATCATCGAAATAACGGATCTTCACGGCACGATTGAATATGTCAATCCCAAGTTTACTGAGGTTACCGGTTATGGCACTGACGAAGCTGTTGGTCACAATATCAGCCTGTTATCATCGGACCGGACTCCGCCTGAACTGCACAAAAAACTCTGGGCGACTATCTCATCTGGAAATACATGGGAAGGGGAGTTGCTGAATAAGCGCAAAGATGGCGGAGTGTACTGGGTGCATGCCACGATTGCACCGTTTCATGACGGGAAGGGGCGCGTTACTCACTATCTGGCGGTCAAGGAAGACATTACTGAGCAAAAAAGTACCATGGCACAGTTGCTCCATTCTCAAAAGTTGGAATCCATCGGGCAGTTGGCTGGCGGCCTGGCTCATGACCTGAACAACATTCTCAGCGTGATTAATGGCTATGCTGCTCTGGCGCAGCTTGATACGGACAAAGACACGAAACAATTCAACTATCTCAATGAGGTCATCACGGCGTCATCACGGGCCGCCTCACTTACCAACAGCCTGTTGGCGTACAGCCGGAAACAGGAAATGAGTCAGCATAATCAAAACCTGAACGCCCTGATTACGACCGTTGGCTCATTTATCTCCCGGGTAATCCATGACAATATCGAATTCACCCTTTCACTGCACGATGATCCTCTTGTCGCGTACGTCGATACGGTTCAGATCGAGCAGGTACTGCTGAATCTTGCCACTAACGCCCGGGATGCGATGCCGCACGGCGGCTCATTCACTATTGCCACCGTTGCCGGAGATATGGATGAAACGTTCATTGCGACCCACGGCTATGGAAAGGTTGGCCTTTATGCCATTATAACCGTTACAGATAGCGGCCACGGCATGGATAATCAGACAAAGCGCAAGGCGTTTAGTCCATTTTTTACCACCAAAGAGGTTGGCAAGGGGACCGGTCTCGGCTTGTCGATGGTAATGGGCATCATCAAACAGCATGGCGGTTTTATTGACCTGCAGAGTGAACCTGGCAGAGGCAGTGTCTTTCGGCTCTATCTGCCGCTGGCGGATACCGGAGCGGTTGCCGCACTCACTGCAGAAGAAAATCTTCCACTTGACAGGGGCTTAGGGACAATCCTGATAGCCGAAGATGATCCGGCGACGCTTTCCGTTCTGGAGGATTTCCTGAAAATGGCCGGCTACACGGTTATTACCGCTATAGATGGCCAGGATGCCGTGGAAAAGTTTACCGCCCGCAGAGGCGAAATCGACCTGGTCATTTCCGATGTCATTATGCCCCGGAAAAGCGGCAAGGCTGCGTCTGACGAAATCAGGGGGATGTCCGACACAGTGAAATTCGTCTTTGTCAGCGGTCATTCAGATCATGTCATTGAGCGGGAGGGCAATTTCGGCGTGGACACGGAAATAATAATAAAGCCGATCCTGCCGTTTGAATTATTAAAGAGAATGCGAGATATCCTTGAGAATTAAATTCAGTTACTATACGGCTGAGGTAAAAAGATGAATGTCCAATATACATTTGCAACCAAAAATGCCGTCAGCCTTGACAGAGACGAAATCATCAGTCTGTTGAGTGAATATCAGACACTGTCCAGACCGATACATATTATGAACTATTACCGGGAATTACCCATCACATCAACATCATTACTCAGTCGGCCTGATTACGGCAAATTTGAGATCACGGTTTCCGAGATACACCTGCAGGTTATCAGGCAGCAACTGCAGACGATACTGTGCCTGGAGGGGTGTACCGTACTGGCAGAGTGCTCTTCCGTTAACTACCAAAAGAACAGCCTGGTGATTTCAGGCTTCCGCTATATCGAACTGCATGCTGCAAAACGGGAAGCATTCCGGCTGAATGTCGATGCCGACCTGATTGTCGATTTCAGAAACCAGGAGGGGAAGATCGCTGCCCGGATGGTTGATATCTCCATGACAGGCTGCCGGATAAAGTTCGAGTCAGGCAATGTGCCGACCGGACTGCTTGTTGTACTGGAAATCCAGATCTTCGACTCGAGTAAAGACAAGGAACTGACCCGCAGCATTGCCGCCAAAGTCGTCAAAGCATATTGCAGTGACGACATCAATTACTGCTGTCTTGAATTCATCGGCACGCCATCAGACCAGGATTTGCTGACTCGATACCTTAACCAGAAACAGACATCTCTTATCAGAGAGTTCCGGGAAAAAAAGGTGTTGGCGGCATAATCAGGGAGAATCTACGTAAGGAATTCAATCATGAACATCTGGCTTGCGGGTGTCATTCTTGCGGCACTCTTGCTTCCCCCCAAGAGTTACGCCCTCGACAGCATACGGATCGATGAGAAAAGCTCCCTGTTTTCCACGTTTGACAAAACAGTTCCGATTGTCACTTCATCATACATCGGCTGGGGCAAAAACTGGAAATGGGCTGATACGCGGGTTCATCCCGCCTATCAGCGCGGTAATGCGCGCTCTACGTTTACAGGCCATGTGCCTGATCTCGGCATCGATTTCGCCGGAACGTTACAGAAGGGCGAGTATCCACAGCGTTTCACCTGGAACTACCAGTGGGACAAACAGAATAACATTCCCGATTCAACCGGATTCGGCATTGAATTTAAATTTTTACTGAACTCACCCTCCTTCGCTGCTACGCCGGAACCTCCTGAATTACTGCCCGGCAATAAGGGGTGGCGTTGGCGCACCACTGACGGACGACAGGTGACGACACAATTCACACCTCCCCTTGCCCGCATTTACTTTGAAAAACAGCAGAAGGATACCATCCGCGCCCTGTTCTTTACAGATATTAAACAGGGTACGCTGCAGACAGTCATGACGGTTACTGTAGATGATGCGGTCAAACTGTCCGGCCCGGCAAGCCTTGATTATGACGATATCGACCTCACCACATGGCACGCCGATGTACTGCCGGGGGGCGCCTCTCCGGTGGATTTGTCATTTCTCAACAAACGTGACAGACCCGCCGGCAATCACGGTTTTATCAAGGCGCGAGGCGCGGAACTCGTCTTCTCCGATGGCACGCCGGCCAGATTCTGGGGGGCTAACCTGCAGGCACATACGCTGTTCAGCACCAGCGATGAACAGATCAAAAAGCATGCCCGGCGCATTGCGCAGCTCGGCTTCAATCTGATGAGGATCCATCACCATGATTCAAAATGGGTCAAGCCGAACATTTTTAAAAATCCGGACGACAACAGCAGAGAATTGTCACCTGAATCATTGCACAAACTGGATCTGTGGATCGCGGCCCTCAAAGAACAGGGAGTATATCTTTGGCTGGATCTCCATGTCGGCAGGACATTCACCAAAAATGACGGTATCGACAATTTTGCCGATCTTGCCAAGGGCAAAGAATTCGGCGAGGTCAAGGGTTTCAATTACTTCAACAGCAGTATTCAGGCGCAGATGCAGGCATTCAACACGGCCTACCTGACGCACGTCAACGCGTTTACCGGCATCGCTTACAAGGATGACCCGGCCGTATTCGGGCTGTTGCTGACCAACGAGAATGACCTGTCACGGCATTTCGGCAACGCCCTGCTTGGCAACAAAGGGGTGCCGCTGCACAACAAACTGCTCACCACCGATGCTAAACAATTTTCGAAAGCCCGCAACCTCTCTTATGAGAAAACCGTGCGGACGTGGGAAACGGGAGAGTCCCGAATCTACCTGAACGATGTGGAGCACCGTTTCAACCGGGCCATGACTGACCATTTACACAAACTCGGCGTAACGTCTCTGATCGCAACTACCAGCAGTTGGGGCGGCATGGGGCTGTCCGGACTCCCTTCACTGACTGACGGCGACGTAATCGATGCCCATTCGTACGGCACAGCAGAAGATATGACGCGCAATCCGCGCTTTTATCCCGGCTTTCTCGCCTGGATCGGCGCCGCACAGGTTTCAGAAAAACCGCTTACCGTGACGGAGTGGAACATCGAACCATTCCCGGCAGCGGATCGCTTTACCGCGCCGCTCTTTACCGCCAGCATTGCCAGCCTGCAGGGGTGGGATGCAGTGATGCTGTACGGCTACAGTCAGGCACCCCTGAACGGCACAGTGACAGGCAGCAACTACTCGTCGTTTAACGACCCCGCAATTATGGGGGTGATGCCTGCTGCCGCGCTCCTTTATCGTCAAAGCCATGTTGCCCCGGCCAGAAACAATTTCGAGTTACAACCTGACCGCAACGCATTTTTCTTCACCCGTCAGGATCCATCGACTTCAAAAGCAATCCGTACCCTGCTTGAAACCAGTCGCTTCAGCGTTCGTATTCCGGACACGCCGGAACTCCCCTGGCTAAAGAGTGCTGCAGCATCGGACAGGAACATCTCCGTAATTCATGATATGAACAGGGATTTCATCCCGGCAGGAGCGTCATACGTTACTTCGGATACCGGTGAACTGAAGCGGGATTGGGAAAAAGGGATTCAAACGGTCAACACAGAAAAATCCCAGATCGCCGCAGGCAGCATCGGCGGCGAAAACATCAGATTGAACAATGCCGCCTTTGCAATCCGTACGAAAAAAGCCGTGGTGGCGATTCAGAGCCTGGAAGACACGCCTATTAAGAGGTCCAACCGTATTTTCATTACGCTGATGGCACGTTCGCAGCCGGATCCAGCTGATAGATCACGTTTTCTCTCCGAACCGGTAACCGGAGAGATATCGTTTGCCGCACCGAAGGGCCTGCGATTGTACCCGGTTACCAAATCCGGCACGCTTAATACGCCTGTGGCGGCAACGTATGTAAATGGCCGCTATTCGATTATTTTTCCCGCTGCAGCAGCACACTGGTTTATTTTGCAGCCAAATTCTACGTTGCAACGCTCAAAAATTGGACTATAATCCCGAAACCTGTTTCAGCCACGAGTAATGTCTTTTCATAACTGACGAGAGAACGGGGTTATTTTACAGCCTGCGGCATTTTTTTTGGGGGAGGGTGTAATATATGTATTTCGCTAAAATTCTTATTGTCGATGACAATCCGGAAATACACGACTTATTGGAACTTCACTTTAAGGCATACGGAAGATCAGTCGGTCAGCTGTATGTACTCATCCATGCTGATAACGGCCAGGAAGCACTGGACCTGCTTGCAAAGAATCCGGGCACCGATGTTATCATTCTGGATCTGGAAATGCCGGTTATGACCGGCTTCGAGTTCCTGGACAAAGCCAGGGAAGATCTCCGCTTTCGCTCTATCCCAGTTTTTGTCTTCAGCAGCAGTTCGAGTGATGCTGCCAATGCCTTGAAACTAGGCGCTCGAGACTATGTCACCAAACCGGGCGACTTTGCGGAAATCATGCTGAGGATCTTGAATCTTATTGAAGGCAAACACCAGGCCGAAGCAGGCGAACAGACAAAGATCACCTTTATGACTACCGTCAGTCATGAATTACGGACACCGATGAATGGTGTCCTCGGTATGACGCAATTGCTACAAACAACCGAGCTGTCGGATGAGCAGACAGAATATGTTGAAGTGCTCGAACGTAGCGCACATCATATGATGACCATTGTTAATGATGTTTTCAGCTTCCTGCAAAGTGAAAATCCCCTCTACTACCTGCCGCTTACCCCCTTCTCCGTGCGGGAAACAGTGCAGCGGTCCATTGAGGAGATGGCCTCAGAAGCGAAAATGAATAGCGTTACTTTGAATGTTGATATCCACCCGAATGTCCCTGACAACCTGACCGGACTGCCCGATAAACTCAAACTGATATTCCATCACCTCCTCAGTAACGGCATCAAGTTTTCCCCCTCCGGCATCGTTTCTGTACATATTGAAGCGGGTGATCGGGATGCAACGAACGTCCAGCTCTGCTGCTCCGTAGCCGATACCGGCATTGGAGTACCGGCTGAAATGCAGACACTCATATTTGAACCATTTACCCAGGGTGATGGGTCATCGATACGCAAATTTGGCGGGCTTGGCATTGGACTCTCAATTGCGAGTCGCATAGCGCAGCTGATGGGCAGCCCCCTCAGCATCGAAAGCAGCCCCGGCGGCAGCAGGTTCAGTTTCGCCGTTAACTGCAAAATTGCTTAACGAATTCCGGCAGCCACGAATTTTTATTTAATTCTTGTTAATTCAAATACATTTGTTCAAAAACCGCTTTTAGGATTATCCATGACAAACAGCACCACCCCCCTCCCCCATCCTGATCAGACAAAAACCTCTCCGCCTGCCAAATCACTTAAATCCCGCGTACTGCACGCCGGCAGCTGGACGTTGGTCGGCTACAGCGTGAGCCAGGTACTGCGCCTGGGGAGCAATCTCGTCATGACCCGCTTGCTGGTCCCGGAAATGTTCGGGGTCATGGCGATTGCCAATATCATTTTATTCGGCCTGGCGCTGTTCTCCGATTTCGGACTTGGCCAAAGCATCATCCAGAGTCGGCGCGGAGAAGACCCGGTGTTCCTCAATACCGCCTGGGTCGTTCAGATCCTGCGCGGCGCCGTTCTCTGGGCAGTGGCCATGCTGATTGCTGGGGCACTGTATCTGGCAGGAATATATCATCTGCTGCCGGCGGGGAGCGCCTACGCGAATAGTATTCTGCCGTCTGTCATCCTTGCGCTCTCATTTTCGGCGCTGTTCTCCGGATTCGAGTCGAACAAACTGGCCCTTGCCCGGCGCAAAATGGAACTGGGACGAGTTACCCAGATTGAACTGGCCAGCCAGATAGTGGCGCTCATTTTTATGCTTGGCTGGGCGCTGGTGAGTAAAACAATCTGGGTGCTGGTGGCAGGCGCCCTGGTTGCCGCTCTGGTGCGGGTTATTCTCAGCCACACACTGCTCAGCGGCCCCAAAAACAAATTGGCCTGGGATCGAGACTGTTTCCGCGAAATAATCGGCTACGGCAAGTGGGTATTTTTTTCATCGATACTCGGCTTTCTGGTTGCCAGCGGTGACCGTTTGATGCTCGGAGGTCTGGTGGACGCCAAAACCCTTGGCCTCTATTCCATAGCATTTATGATGATCTCTTCTATTCAGCAGGTGGCGGCAAAATTAATCGACAATATTTCGTTTCCTTTATTAAGCGAGATAATCCGCGATAAGCCGGAACAGCTGCTCAGCAAATATTACAAACTGCGGGTGCCTATTGATCTTGTGCTGCTCTTTTTAACCGGCTTCCTCTTCTTTTCCGGACGTGTTCTTATCACCTCGCTCTATGACGCCCGCTATGCCTCTGCGGGGCCGATGCTGGAGATTTTGTCTCTGGCACTGTTCGAAACCCGCTTCGGCGTCACCGGTCAATATTATATGGCGAGGGGAACACCCAAACTGCTCATTCCGCTCATCGGCTGCAGGCTGTTGCCGCTCTATATCGTGCTGCCCATAGTTTTCAAACTGTACGGTTTTGACGGAGCGCTCTGGGTGATCGCAACCAATTCATTCGTCAGTATTCCGCTAACCTATTATTTCAAAAAAGTAAACGGCATCCTCGATATCAAGCGCGAACTATTGGTCCTGCCGGCTCTGGCAATCGGTGCGCTTATCGGTAAAGGCCTGGCGCTCCTGCTGGGGTGAGTGCTGCGTTTCAGATTATATTATCTTTTAAAAGCTTGATTACTGGTATATATTTTCAGCACTTTTTGCAGACCACTTATATACCGGAGGAGACATGACAGGCAATCGACCGATCCGGGTGCAGGCATGCTCCCCTCATTCATCTCCCCTTCAATGCATGATGCACCGCTTACGACTCCCTGCGACAGCAGTTGTATTTCTGGTTGCGACGTTTTTCTGCATTGCCGTCGCATCGTCAGCAGAGCCACTTAGAATTTCGCTATCGCAAACGCCCTTATCACTCCCTTTCTATGTTGCCGAGAAGCAGGGATATTTTGCGGCTGAAGGGGTGAAGCTCAAGATAACCGATGTTGTTGGCGGCCATCGCACCATGCAGCAGTTGCTGGAAGGAACAGCCGATCTTGCGACCTCATCCGAGGCCGTTGTGATGTTTAACAGCTTTCACAGCTCCGAGTTCACTGTCATTGCTTCGTTTGTCACCAGCGATGACGATGTGAAGATCATCACCGCTGCTTCTGCAGAAATACATCAGCCACAGCAGCTGAAGGGTAAAATTGTCGGCACGGTAACCGGGGCAGCGAGCCACTATTACCTTGAAACGCTGCTGCTGTTGAACGGCATTGATCCCAAGTCGGTGCGGGTTCGCAACCTTCAACCCGAGGTTATGGCCGAAGCGTTAAAGAAAGGAGAAGTAGACGCCATAGCAATTTGGGAACCTTTCCCCTTCAAGGCCCTTAAAGAGGTGCCGGGTGCCAAAATGCTGGCCAAGTCTGGTGCGTACCGGTTGTTCTTCAACCTCATTGTGAACAGAAAACTGCTCGGAACACGCGACGAAGAGCTGGTCAAGCTTCTTCGGGCACTGGACCGTGCCGAGCAATTCATCAGCGCAGAGCCACAAAAAGCCAAAACCATACTTATTGACCGCCTCAAACTCGACAAAGCTTTCATCGACTGGATCTGGCCAGCAAACAAGTATCGTCTCTCACTTGATCAGTCACTGATCACAACATTGGAAGGTGAAGCTCGCTGGGCATGGCGGGAGGGTCTGGTGAAGGGCGATAAAATTCCCAATTACCTCAATTTCATCCATCCCACCCTGTTGAACAGGGTTCGGCCTTCAGCCGTCAGTATCATCAGGTAGCCTATGCGCATCAGTACTCTACTCAAGATATCCGTTGCAGTCGCCATGTTAATGGTGGTGGGTCTGGCCGTGACCAATTGGTTTACAGCGACCAAACTTGCTCTGCTTTCGGCGAAACAGGACCAGGCTCAGACCGCCGCACGTGACATCGCAAATTTGCTGGTGCTGACTCATGAATACGCTATTTATTCTGGAGAAAGGGCCGCACAGCAATGGAGGTTACGGCATGCCACTATTATAAAGAACCTGGAGGCCGAGGTAAAAGATGTCGTACCGGCACCACCCGAAGCGATAAAAGATGCAGCAGTGTTGTCCGAATTATTTCAGCAACTGGTTGGCTCAACATCTAACCGGCCAGCCATTCAAAGCTATCAGAAACAGTTACTGCTCGATCAGATGCAGAACAGATCTCAAGCCCTCGCCGAATCGATACATCGCTGGAGCAATGCAATTGCTGAAGAGCGCCATAAATCCGAACAAACATTTTTCTTCCTGACCATCTCCATTCCAATCATGATGTCCCTCATCCTGGCACTCCTGGCTTTCATCCTTCATAAACGCGTGCTGAGTCCTTTGAAAAGGCTCCTTCAGGCTGTTCGTGCGGTGATGAACGGCGATTTGTCGGTGCGCAGCGCAACCGGCACTGATGACGAGCTGGGAGAGGTGTCACACGCGTTCGATGCTATGGCTATTGATATGGTTTCCGACTTGAAACAGCGCATTGCCGAACGAAAACAGATTTCAGAATCCCTTCGCGAGAGTGACGAAAGATTCACCGTAGCATTCAATAACGCACCTATCATTATTGCCTTCAGCACTATCGACGATGGTGCCTATCTGGATGTCAACCGCCAGTTTCTTGATGTTTCCGGATTCAGCAGGGATGAAGTTATCGGAAAAACATCCGTCGAGCTCGACTTTATCAGTCAATCTGACTGGATGCTGCTGATAGAGGAAATAAAGCAGAACGGCAAAATACATGATCATGAATTGATGCTGCGATCAAAGTCCGGTCAAAAGAGACTCTGTAAATACTGGGGTGAGATAGTATCGGTTGCGGGAGTAAATCGCCTGCTTTCCATTGCGCTTGATATTACCGACCACCGCAGAGTCGAGCAGCAGCTCCAGCAGTCCCAGAAGATGGAATCGATCGGCAACCTGGCCGGTGGGGTGGCGCATGACTTCAACAACATGCTGAGTGTTATCCTTGGTCATGCGGAACTTGCGCTCATCGGCATGGATTCAACCAAACCGCTCTATAATCACCTGGCCGTAATCCGTTCCACAGCCGAGCGGTCTGCCGATCTGACCAGGCAATTACTGGCCTTTGCCAGCAAACAGACCATAGCCCCCAAGGTGCTGAATCTGAACGGGGCCGTCTCGAACATGCTCAGGATGCTGCACCGGCTTATCGGCGAGAACATCGATCTCGCCTGGCAGCCTGCAACCGACCTGTGGCAGATAAAATTTGATCTCTCCCAGATCGACCAGATCATGGCCAACCTCTGCGTCAACGCCCGCGATGCAATTACCGGCACCGGCAGGATAATTATCGAGACGCGGAACATCAGTATTGACGAGCAGTTTTGCGCTAATCGCACAGATGCATTGCCAGGCGAGTACGTACAGCTTATCGTCAGCGACAACGGCATCGGCATGGACGAGGCGACTCTGGACCGCATATTCGAACCGTTCTTTACAACCAAGGAGACCGGCAAGGGGACCGGACTGGGACTGGCGACGGTGTTCGGCATCGTGAGACAGCACAATGGCTTCATCACCGTCAACAGCAAACCGGGTGTCGGAACAACGTTCACGATCTATCTCCCCCGGTATGCAGATGAAACCGGGTATGCGGTGAATCAAGACGTAAAGATGCCACCCCCCTGTGGCCGGGAAGTCATTCTGCTGGTCGAAGACGAACTGGAAATCCTGAATGTAACCGCAATGATTCTCGCAAAACAGGGCTACACGGTGCATCAGGCGGACACTCCGGCCAAAGCAATCTCTCTGGCCGAGGATCATGCAGGCGAAATCAGCCTGCTTGTAACCGACGTGATAATGCCCGGGATGAGCGGCAAGGAGCTAGCCGGTATCCTGAAATCAAAATCTCTTCAGCTCAAATGTCTGTTCATGTCCGGATATACGGCAGATATCATCGGCCACCACGGCGTACTTGACGAAGATGTGCATTTCATTCAAAAGCCGTTCACGTTTCCTGAACTGTCAGTCAAGGTGCGTGAGGTGCTGGACAGCTGATAAGTCTGACCGTTATCCTTTTTTTCAATTCTGGAGTCTCCTATGTCCGAATCGGACAGCAGCAGCCCACAACCTGCTGCAAGTGTGGTCATGCCGGTTTTCAACACCGTAACATATCTTGAGCGGGCGGTTGATTCCGTTCTGGGGCAGTCCTTTACCGATTTCGAACTGCTGCTGCTTGATGACGGCAGCAGCGACGGGTCATCGGCAATTCTTGATCGCTATCAGCAGAGAGACAGTCGCTGTCGGGTGTATCACTGGCCGAACAGAGGGATTATTGCAACACGGAATGAAGGGAACCGGCTGGCAAAAGCCGACATCATAATTCTGATGGATTCTGATGATATCTGCATGCCGGACCGTTTTGAAAAGCAGATTCGCTTTTTACATGAAAACCCGGACTGCGTCGCCGTCGGTTCGAAGATACTCCTTGTTGACGCCGATGACATGCCGATTACGGAGATGGGCAACAAATTCAGTCATGAGGATATCGACTCAACCAATATGTCCGGCGACTCGATATTCTTCCAGCCGACGGTGGCACTGCGAAAAGCTGCGGTGGAACAGGTGGGTGGGTACCGGGATGAGTTCCCATGCGCCGAGGATTTTGACCTCTTCCTGCGCCTGGCGGAGATCGGTACGCTGGCCAATATACCGGAGGTATTGCTGAAATACCGGCAGCATCTCTCCAGCATCGGGTATCTTCACGGGAACAAGCAGGCCGATTCGGCCATGCGTGCGATCAAGGATGCCTGCCGGCGCAGGGGGATTGATTACAATAATTTGTCACTCCGCCCGCAACCGGCAAAAGATCGGCAGGATATTGGCGATGCGTATATCAAATGGTCATGGTGGGCGTTAAAGGCGGGGCATCTACCGACGGCACGAAAATATGCCCTGAAAGCGCTGAAGGAACAACCGCTGAATCGGGAAGCGTGGCGGGTTTGCGGATACGTGCTGCGGGGGCGTTGATTTTAATAATCACCTCTCCCTGATAACTTTTGCCGGTATCCCGGCTGCGATACAATTTGAGGGGACATCTTTCGTCACGATACTGTTGGCACCGATGATTGCGCCATCACCGATGGTGACACCCGGCAGAATGCAGGCGCCCCGCCCTACCCAGACATCGCTGCCGATGCGGATCGGTTTTGCATCGTGCGTCTGGCTGCGTACCAGCTCACCCCGTGCTATGCCGTGGTTTGCATCACGAATTGACACAAATTCACCCACCATGCTGAAATCACCAATTGACACCTCCGTATAGGCACAGATGGTCGCCCCCCTATTGAGCCGCACTTCGCGCCCTATCCTGATGACTCCATCGTGATTGGTGGTAAGCTCCGCCAGATCACCGATGCGGGCCTTTTCGCCAATCTTCACATTTCCGGTGCCGAGCACGGTAACAGAACCGTCAAACTGTACCGACGGATCAAGGCCACGAATCTGAGCCGCCGCCCGTCCGCCATTCCAGATTCTTCCCCAGTAATAGTCGAACGGACGCAGCAGGCGAAAGGGGATGGAGAAAATTGTCGCAAAAACTGAGAGAATCAGATTTTTCATAACGATACCCTTTCAATCTTGGCTTGTTTTTCAAACCGTGCCGTAAACCAGAAGGTGGAGCCGTTCCCTTCCTCACTCTTCAGACCGATCTCTCCTCCCATCAACCCGGCGAGCCGACTGCAGATGGCAAGTCCAAGACCGGTTCCACCGTATTTGCGGGTGGTAGAGCCATCCGCCTGGGTAAATGGTGCGAAGACGACCGCTTGTTGCTCGTACGGAATTCCGATGCCGGTATCTTGAACTTCAAAAAGAATATCGACAATGCTGTCATGTTCCGATTTCAGTGATACACGTACATCGATCTCACCCGCATGGGTGAACTTAATCGCATTATCGAGCAGATTGGTGATCACCTGAGACAAACGGAGCGGGTCGCCTTTCAAATAGAGCGGTACATCCGCTTCGATCCTGCAGGTGAGTTGCAACCCGGCATCCTTGGCCCGCTGAGACAATACCGCCACAGCCTCTGCCACTGTTGAATGCAGATCAAAATCCACTACATCAATATATAACTGCTGAGACTCGATTTTCGAAAAATCCAGGATATCGTTAATCAGCAGATGCATATTTTTCCCGCACTTTTGAACTATCTCGGCATATTCATGTTGTTCGTCGGTCAGCTCAGTTTCCAGCAGCAGGTCGGTCATACCGATGACACCGTTCATCGGTGTGCGAAGTTCATGACTCATGGTGGCGAGGAATTCTCTCTTCGCCCGGTTTGAAACTTCGGCCGCAACAAGTGCCTGGCGTAACGCTTCCTCTTGTTGCTTGCTCTCGGTGATATCAAGCACAAAACCACGAATACCGGTTGTTACTCCATTATCAGTGATTGGCACTGTTAAACCCATGGCATCAAATGTGGTACCGTCAGCTCTTACGGCCTTGTATTCAAGATAGGCATGACCAACTTCAGCTCCACGAAGCCGCTTCTCAATCCGTTCCCGTACAATCTGATGATATTCGGGAGACACCAGGCTGAAAATATTTACTCCCTTTGCTAATTCCGCCTTCGAATATCGAAAGGCTTCGAAACCGTGCCCGTTTGTGTAAGTCACAGTGCCATCGGTAGTTGCTTCAAATATCGTTTCCGGGAACATGTCGGCGAGTTGTTTGAATCGCCCAGAGCTCTTTTGCAGCTCCTCAAAGAGTTTTTCCCTTGCTGACAGGCTGATTTTAATCCGGCGGCCGGAAACAATAATGCCGACAATTCCTAAAAACCAGATTCCGCCGAGTCCGGCAACAGCAGTGTAAACATCGGATAAAAAGCGTTCTTTATGCGGTGTCCAGGGGATTGAGATACTCAAGCCGCCGCGCACATCTCCGGTTTTATACCCTTGATGGGCATGACACTTAAGGCAGCCGGTTTCAGATATCAAGGGGCGAATAAACCGTAAAAACGGTTTGCCATCGAGAGTTTCGATAGAATGATGTTCCTTCACACCCTTTTCAAACGACTGCAGCGCCGCTTTTTCCCAATCATCAGCTGCGTTCTGATCACGAATCGGTTTTAAACTGGTGAGGTGTCCGCGTACTTCATGCTGCGTCAAGCCTAATTCATGTACTTGACGGGTCATATATGCCGGATTCATCAGGGTGAGCTTTTTCCCCGAAGGGAGCGTTATATCCCTGTCGGGAATATGGCTAAGATTTGGGTTGGGGGGCGTTTCAGGGGTTACCGGCACATAGACACCTCCATGCATGGTTGCCCAGCGGCGGTATAAAAGGTCTTTGTCGTAACTATTTTGCGCCATAGAGACGGCAATGGTGTATTCAGATTTCCAGGACTCTCTTATCTCCCAACCGGCAAAGCCGGCAATCAGGAGCGTCCAGAGCAGCATCAAGGCCGCAACCGGCACCCTGCCGATGGTAATTTTAACTTTTTCTGTGGATGGTTCTCTTTGTATGTCAGACTGCATTAGTATTTTTTTCTCCCGTATCGACCATCACATGTCACTCAGATCGGCATTCTTCTCAATCAACACACACCCTGCGTACCTCGTGAATGTCCGTTAAGCCTTGAAACATTTTCAACATACCATCCTGCTTGAGCGTTGTCATCCCATCTGCAATTGCCTGGGAACGAATCAGGTGCGTTTCGGCTCGTTGTTTGATGAGCCGTTTCATCGCATCGCTGCCGCTGAGAAGTTCATGCAGGCCGATTCTTCCTTTGTAGCCGCTGTTAAAGCAGGCTCTGCACCCGACCGCGCGAGGCAGATTGATGCCTTCACGACTGAGTTCGGTCGCCTCAAAAGCAGCAGTCCCATACTCGGTAATTAGCTCTTCAAGCTCTCCGGCATCCGGGCGGCACATCACTCTGCAGTGGGCGCAGAGCCGGCGGGCCAGTCGCTGCGCCAGGACAAGGAGAATAGAGTCTGAAAAACTATAGGGGTCAAGCCCCATCTCCAGAAGGCGACTGACCGTCTCTGAAGCCGAATTGGTGTGCAGGGTTGAAAGGACTAGATGTCCGGTAAGCGATGCTTCTATTGCTATCGAGGCCGTTTCAATGTCACGCATCTCGCCAATCATGATCACGTCCGGGTCAAGGCGGAGGAACGAGCGGAGCGCCGTCGCAAAGGTAAAACCGATCTTTGGCTGCACCTGTACCTGCCGGAGACGCTTCTGGGTTATTTCTACCGGATCTTCAGCGGTCCAGATCTTTACCTTGGGCGTGTTGATCCGGGCGACGCCGGCGTGAAGTGTCGTCGTCTTGCCGGAACCGGTTGGGCCTGCGGCGAGAATCAGGCCAAACGGTTTGGTAAGCGCCTTGTCAAGAAGAGTGCGGTTCCGTTCCGTTAAGCCGAGCATGTCAATAGAGATCGGTTCGCCGCTGTTAAGCAATCTGATTACCACATCCTCCAGACCGCCGGCTGTCGGCATGATTGCAATGCGCAATTCCAGGTCAATAGCGCTGAAGCGTTTGAAGTTTATTTTACCATCCTGTGGCTTGCGCCGCTCGGCAATATCCAGGTTGGCCATGATTTTGAGACGGGACGGGATGGCGAATTTATAACGATACGGGAGCTGCTGGTATACTTCACAACAACCATCGATGCGGAAGCGTACTTCAATATCCTCTTTCCCCGGATACGGCTCGATATGAATATCGGAAGCACCCCGGGCATGAGCGTCACTAATGATCTTGTTAACCAGCTGAATAATGAAGCTGTCCTTTTCCGTTGCTCTCTGAGCCTCATTCTCTACGTCCGGCTCGCTCTCTTCCACCTCACCGCTGGCGATAAGCTCGCTGACAGAGAGAGTTTCCTCCCCGCCGCTCAGGTGATAAAGTTTGGCCCGGGCGATCACTATTTCGTCAGCCGGGGCCACTACCTGTAGAATTTTCAGATGCAGGGATTCCGCTAATTGGAGAAGTTCATCGTTCGCAAGAGGCAGGGAAACGGCAATAGTTGCAGCGGTGGCATCCCGTGAAAGTGGCACTAAATAATGTTTTTCGGCATAGCCGAGTGGAATTTTTTCTGAGAGAGACGAATCTATGAACGCATTGTTAATCTGTACAAAAGGGAGATCGTGCTGAAGGGCGATCGCGCTGGCGAGAGTCTGCAGGTCGATATTTTCAAGGTTAAGCAGTACCTGCCCGAGGGAGATACCTTCGTTAATACTCATCTCCAGCGCGATAGCGACGTCCTTTGCGGCAAGAAATCTGTGCCGCACAAGAATGTCCTGAAGCGGTGGGATCACTTTTTCATCCGGCTTCATATCCGGCCCCCCGACTGAAACGCCTTATCCTGAAGGGTTTTTAATGCCTCAAAACGAGAAGCGGCCATGGATATTTTTTCGTCCGTACGAGTCAGATGAAAGATTGTGCGGAGCGCTTCGTTAGTGATTGCGCAGACCAAAGCCCCGCCAATGGCACCCAGTTTTTTATAGATGCCGATACAGGCACCAAGCCCCATACTGTCAATAAAATCAACCCTGCTCATATCAAAAAGAAAATAGAGATAGTTCTTCTCTATAAGCTTTGTCACCTGCGACTGCAGTGACGCTACGCTGCTGGCGTCAAGCCTGCCGATCGGCTTTAAGATAATAACGTTGTTGTCCATTTCCACTATTATTTCCATCATATGCACTCCATAATCAGTCGTTCTGTACCCGCACCAACTGCTCCGGCTTGTCAAACGTGTCAGCCCAGATAAAACGCCCGCTGATCCCCCCCGGCTTGCAAAAATAACGCTGGTAGAGGCGCTCTGCGGATATTGTGCCACCGCCGTGGGACGAGATCAGATCCGCCACATATCTGCAGAAGCGGCGGCGATGTTCGTCTGTCCTCGCCAGCGTTCCGGCTCGTATCAACTCGGGATCCGGAGGCGATGACTTGAAATGTTCCACTGCAGCAAACACGGCATCTTCGTTCGCTTCTACAATGATACTGTTGGTTTGATCGAAAAACTCGTCCCGCCCGCCACGCGATGCAGTGGTCACAACAGGCGTACCACAGAGCAGGCTTTCATAACTGGCCAGCATGGCCCCCTCGACCGCCGACAGAGCCAGACTGCAGCGGGATCGACTGTACATAGCGGCAAGCTCCGCCTTATCCAGGCGCTTCTCATTGAATGTCGCGTGGCTCACCTGACGACAGAATGAAGGGAGGTCGCCTCCCCAGGCGGTGGCAATATACAGTTTTTTCACCTGAGCGGCAAGGTGGTGGCGTTTGAACGGTTTCATCTGGGCCACGTAAATGGCGTCATACTCCTTTTCAAGAGCCTGGGGGCGATAGCTGTCGCAATCAACATAGATGTTCTGGCTGACAAAGGCACCGCGCACGCCGCACAGTTTGCGCATCCGCTCTTCATCTGCCGCATGCACCATCAGATGATGATCCAGACCTTTCATCGAGTGCGATAGCTGCTGCGCCTTCCGTTTCAGCATCGTCCAGGGTCGACCGTGCCACCAGGGGACATGTTCGATCACCGCCACCGGCTTCAGCCAATCGGGCGCCGGGTGCCTCTGACCGAGAAAAGCCAGAATGGTCGGTTCCAGATTGAGTACATAGTAGCCGAAAAAGTTCACTTAATCCCCCTATCCTTTCTCCAGCAGAACTTCCCGCATAATTTCTGCGGTCCTGATCCCCCACGCATCCCAGTTCAACCGCTGCTCAAAAGCGTTGCGCGCACGCAACCGCCCCTGCATGTAGCGTTCATGATCGGAAAACTGCTCTGCAATTGCCTCCGCCCATTCCCTGCCACCAGCCAAAAGCGGCAATAGGCGGCCATTGTCACCGTTTGTAACCACCCCCGGCACCCCGCCGGTGTAGGTTGCAAAAGAAAACAGCCCAAAAGCTGACGCTTCCGCAAATACATAGCCATAACATTCGGCACGGGTCGGAAGGACCAGAAAATCAGAAGAGAGGAGTAGTTCACGGAAACGGAGACGCCCCGCCGGTTCATTCTTATTGACGAACGGCACCACTTCCATGCGGGGGTGCTCCACGCCTGCGGGCGGGCGACAACCGACAACCGTGAGGGTGGCGGGTATGCCGAGTTGCAGCAGCTCCCGCAGTGCGTCGAGGGCGATATCGCCCCCCTTGCGCTCCCAGTCGCGCCCCAAAAGCAGCAACCGGCATTCACTGCCACGGTGTCGTGCCAGCGCCTCATCGCGGGTTGGCGTATCGTCGAGATTTGCTCCCAACGGATAGATGGCGGTCCGTTCACGCGGCATGCCGTAATCCTGTACTGCCGATTCTGCCGCCCATGGGGAGGGATATACCGCACGCACTGATTTCTCAAGGGTGCGCCGCTCCAGCTCATGACCGGCTTTGCGGGATGACGCCAACAGTTCGCTGTAGTTTTCGTAGTATCCTTCCATCGCCGCAAAGGTAGCGTCGGAAAGAGAAATTATCGGTATGTCGGTTTCCAGAAAAGCAAGCGCCGACGACGCCGCCGGGGCAAAGATTATGTCAAACTTTTTGCCGGCCAGTTGCTGCTCAAAAAAACGGGCATGGCGACGAGCCCAGAACAGGGAGTGATGGGGGGCATAGCGTTTACCGGTTGTGGTGTGGGCCAGAGATGCCAGCAGCCTGCCGCTCTTCAGTTCCAACAGTTGATGATTCACCGGACCAAGACAGGTCACTTCGCCGGCATGGCGTTCGAGCGCCCGCGCCATGGACCAGATGCCACCTGACCAGGAGCGGCGGTCGTCAGGGTCGGCGAGCGATATGTAAGCGATACGGATGGCGCTGGTCATGCTCCCGCCAACACATTTTCCAGCATATCCGTTGCGCGTTCCCACGAAAAGTCGTCGGCCCGGCGCAGGGCGGCGGCACTCATGCGGATTCCGAGAACCCGGTTATTCAGGATTGAGGCCACCTTGTCAGCCAGAATTTCCGGGGAAGCCTGCTTGACGATATAGCCTTCAACGCCGTCCGTGATTATGTCAAGAATACCGCCATTGTCCACCGACACCACCGTGCAACCGAGAGAAATCGCCTCCAGAGCGGGGAGGCAGAAACCTTCCGTACCGCTCGGCACAAGCCAGACCCGGGTGTTCAGATAGGTTGCACGAATCTGCTCCGGCGACGGTTTGCGCTGGAACGTCACCGTATCGAAGGGAAAGTCGGGGTATTGATCCCGGTCCGGATCCTGGGATCCGAACATCGTAATCTTCAGGCCCGGAATCTGTTGGCGAAGTATCTGGAATGTTTCAAGGGCAAGTCCGGTTCTTTTTAACGGCACAGGCGAATAAAGGCAGCCGACATGAAACTCCCTCTCAAGGCCTTCAGCCAGAAATTCGGAAAGGAAAAAGTCCCTGCCGTTGGCAATCATAGGGATATTCGTTTCACCGGTGGTCTGCTCCACCGTCTCTTTCAGCCAGCGGGAAATGACGATTTTTTTAAACGGCATCCGGAAGGTAGCATCCACGTCCTCATCTTCTTTTGCCCATATTTTTTCATAACCCTGAATCAGGTAGAACTTCCGCCCGCACCGTAGCGGAAAATCGACTGCCCATTCGGCGGTCTGGAATGACGTAGCAATGAGGCACGCTCCGTCAGGAACGTGCTCCTCGGTTATGGCTGGCACCTCCAGTAGCCTTCCCCGGAAATAGTCCAGGTGGTCTTTTTCGTGAAAAATAGCCCGCTTTGCCTGCCGCCTCAGCCTCTCCTTCAGCGGTAAATCCCGCTGCGGATAGACAACCGTGACACGATGGCCACGCCGGATCAGCGCATTGCCGTAGCAGGCGACTACCCGCAACCCGCCCGCCAGGTCTTTACAGGGTACGAGAAAAGTTATATCCATAGTCATCTCCTCCAAGCGTCCGTGCAAGAACCGGCTGCTGCCGGTCATCAAAATTCTTCAGTTGCACCAAACCTTCCGAAAAGCCCATCAGCATATAGAAAAACTGTATTGTCTGTGTCCCGGCATAGACCGTTGTCTGCGTGAAGGCGGCGGCAATGAACCCCGCCAGCAGGCACCAGGCCAGGCGCCCCTCGCGAGAGGAGGGATCGCTGAAAATAGCAAACATGCTTAACCGTATCAATACCCATACCATACTTGCGAGGTAGGCGTAGAGAGACATGTAGCCCGACGCCAGCACGATAACCAGATATTCGTTATCAACCGAGTCCTGACCCTTGACCACCGGGACGCCAAAACGCCCCCAGCCGAACAACGGCTTTTCGGCAATGACCTCTTTGTAATTTTCCAGCAGCTCCGCCCGGTAGGCGGCATTGCGCTGATCCTCTGTTTCCGCTGTGGCACGACTGACATTAACGTAGGCAATAAATTTAGGCACGACAAAAATGGCGGCAACAACGAGGAAACTGGCCAGAAACATGGTCGCGACAGCCTTGTTTATTGTCCATCCATACCAGATTATAACGAACCCAATGAAAACACAGGCGATGGGAGCGCGCGAAATTGAGGTTACCGCACCCGTTACACAGAGCAGGACCATCCAGAGGCCATGCTTTTTCATTTCGAAATAGTCGTTTTTCCAGAGCCAGATCGCCAGCGGCACAAACATGGTAAAAAAATAGCCGGAGCAGATGGGATGCCCAAACGGCCCGGCGGCGCGTTTAAGTCCACCTCGCTTCATGCCGCCACCCCAAGGGACGGAATGAGGCCATATTTTCCGCAAAATATCGTCAAACACGTTGAACCATAAACGAAATTCGATGATTTGAAAAACAGCCACTATCGCGCCGCACACAATGATTATTTTGAACATTTTGATACGGCTGTCAGAGTCCATAAACCAGGCCCGCGCCATGACGCAGGGGAGCAGCCGTATTGTCAGGTCATTGTAGAAAACCTTTTGCGCCTCTTTGTAGGTGGTATTGTGCCATTCGCCGGAAAAAACGAGAACGAGATGCAGGAGGATGATAAGATCGAGGGGAGAAAAACGGTAACCTTCGCCATGTTTGTTGAGAATCCAGACGAAAGCGATCGGCAGCAGAACTGCGCTCCAGAAACTGATCTCCGGTATGCCGGAAACGACCTTGGTCTGGTAATACACGGGCATCATCGTCAGAACCGGCAGAAAAAAGTAGAGGAACAGCTCCTTCGGCTCTTTGTACATGAGCAGGGCTATACTCGCCAGCATGAAAAGGAGGATGATCTTGTCCATCCCCCGTCACCCTTTGCCGAAAATGCGCCTTAACGTTTGGAGTCCCGAAGTGCGGTAAGAGTGCAGTAAATCGGTGGCGCTGACGACACCGAACAGGTGACGTTTCCTCTCCCGCCCCAGAGTCAGATAGGCCTGCAGGTTTTTGCTCAGGTACCCGCCCCGAACGAACCCGACCCGGTTCAGCACCACAGAAATAACTTTTACGCCGCTATCATCGAGCATTGTAACTGAGCGCATTAACTGCCCCCAGAGAGAATGGCGGGCCAGAGCAGTCAAAATAACCACATCGGCAATACTGGTAATTGCCTGGGTATCGGCAGAAAGCAGTATTGGCGGGAGATCCATAACAATCATGTCGAAGGAGTTTTTCAGCTCTTCAAGCAGGATTTTGAGATCTTCACTGGAGTGAGCACGCCCCTCATGCATATCCGCGGCACTTGGGTAGAAGGCGAACGGGAATTCTTCGTTGGCATTACCAGAGAATCCTTTGGCGATTGCATTCCCCAGAATATTTTTCAGCGGCTCGCTGCTGCCAAGTGGGGCACGCGTGTTCAGATCAATGTATAAACGACGGTTTCTCGGCACGGAACTCATGGCCAGCACATTCATAGCCAACATAGTGACTCCGCAACCATCACCAAGGCCGGTAAAGGCGAATACCTTCGAACCGTGCTCCAGCCGTTCCCGGTCTATTTTCACAACGATTTCAGCTAACTGCTGCGTTATGAAAGAACGCGGATGCAGCCTGTGAAGGGAGTAGAGGTCCCCCTCCGGGATTTTTTCTTCATCAGCGCGCAGCACGAAACCGGTGAGCGGGAAGCCCAATAGTTTTTCCACGTCAGCGGGACGCTTGATGCGACTGTCCATCATTTCGCGCCCCAGCGCGACACCGACTCCAGCCATAAGCGATACGATAAAGCAGATAGGCACGAGCTTACCGCGTGGGTCAACGTTGGGATTCTCCGGTTTCTGCGCCCATGCGGTGACCGTAATACGTCCGGGCGAAGCAAACTCCATCTGAATCTGATCGGTGCGCTCGTTAATGCGGGTCAAGGTTTCCATCAACCGCACAATCTCCTGCCGTTTGGTCTGAGCGCGCAGCACGGCGGTGTTATAATCCAGCACATCTTTCTGGGCCCGATCAAGCTCTTTCAACAGTAGCTTTTCCGCAGCAATTGACGTCCGGTAATCAACCCGGGAATTTTCAATAGCAAGCTGGTTGTCATCCAGAAGCTTACCCCGCACTACCTGATCCTGGTTTTTCGAGAGCCACTCCTGCAGTCGTGCTACCTGACTTTCCATCTCCTGTAACCGACGCTTGGTCAGAATGTAGCGAGGATTATCCTCGGTCAACCCGACCATCTGCTCTTTGGCATCCTGAATACGGGCGCTGATCTGGACTATCAGACCCGACATGCCGAGCCCCGCGTCTACCCGATCAGCAACCAACCCGGAAAGCGGCATCCCTTTCAGCGTGCCGCCCTTTTGACTCAGAGCCTTCATGCGGCTGTCAGCCATAATCCGCTCGGCGACCATCTTGTTGTATGTTTTTTTCAGGTCTGCGAGAGTCTCGAAATAGATGTACAGATTTTTTTCTTCGGTGATGGCGGTACCGTATTTGCTGGAGATTTCCTCCAGCTTCCGATACCCCTCATCCAACTCTTTCTGGACTTTCTGCCGTTCTTTTCCAAGCACGTCCAGCTTATAGCTGTCCTGAGTATGTGTCGCCGAATCGATGGAATTGATATACCCTTTTATGACGCTGTTGATAATCTCCGCCATACCGTCGCTGCGCATGTTCTCCGTCGAAATGGTAATGAGCTGGGTGTCGCGGATCTGCACGACCTTGACACGGCTGTTGAGCCGGTTAACAGCAGACAATGTTGATTCGCCCGGAAGCCGCCATTTAAAGCCCTGCGCTTCATAATCCTTTATGGACCACTCCAGCACGGGATAACTGGTGATCACCTTGATTTGGGTTCGCATCCAGTCTTCAAACGAATGGATGAAATTACTGTCCTCCACCCGGTAAAGGATCTTGGGCATGTAGGGATTGATCATGATAATCCCCTCAGCAGCGTATCCCGGCTTCTTTTTGAGGATGACATAGGGTACTGTGAGCAGGGTGCCGATCAGGGTGATGGCAACCACGATATGCAGGTATTCGATAACGGCGCCGATCGGATTGAACGGTTTACTGAAGGTTCTGCGCGGTTTGCGGTGCGGTTCGCTTTGGTTAGAGTTTGTGTCCATGGTTTCCTATTTGTAAGTGCCGACGGCTTTGTTGAAAAGAACCATCTGCGTAAACGGGTTGAGCATCCGCAGGTAGTAGTTAAATTTCGCCATGCCTCGTCGGGGAACAAATATAATATCATTACGAGCCAGAATGACATTGCCGCCATAGTCAGCGGAATTCACCATTCGATCAAAGCTTACCGTGAGAGGCTCCGCCTCCGGTGTCTGTTCACGCACCAGCATTATTTCACTTGTCACGGCATCCTCGGTCGGACCGCCAGCCAGCATGACGGCATTCAGCAGCGACAATGAAGAGCGGATTTCGTAGGCTCCCGGCTTGCCGACTTCACCCATTATATAGACATTGTTGTCATTATTTTCGTGAATATAGACGACATCGTTGTTGGCCAGATCAACGTTGCGGCCATTCGCCCCACCTTTCAGTAGTTCGTCAATTGATACGCGCAGAATCTGATCTTTACCACGGATGATGTCGCAGCGGGTAATACGCCGCTCCAGGCCGGTAGGTGAGAATGCCCCCGATTTCGCCAAAGCTTCCAGCAGATTGGGGCGGGATCTGAACTTGACTGCGCCGGGAGTCGCTACTTTGCCGAGTACCAGCACCTGATTATTTTCAAAGGATTTTATCCGTAGTGTCAGCGTCGGTGGAGAAAAATATTTTGTCAACACAGTTTTCAAGCGCACTTCCGCATCGTTTCTGCTGAGGCCACCCACCTGAACACCGCCAACCGGGTAGACGGTCATGACACCTTCGGGGCTGACGGTCTGCTCTCCGGCAATTTCGGGATACACCGGCGCCACAATTTCAACTACGTCACCGGGACCCAGAAGATATTCCTTATTGAGTGCCGCTTCAAAAGCCTGCATCACTTCGGGAGGTGCGTACTCAACAGATTGAATGTCCCGTTCGGCAAGAAAACCGGGAGGCAGCGTACGTGGCGCACCGCTACAGCCGACCAGCAGCATTAGCACTACAGAGCAGAGCAGAAGAGCCCTCATTATCAAAAATGAAGGCATATCAGCGCACCACCCAGCTCTTGGTAAGGATAAGATTGTTGCCGTCGGCTGTCTTTTCATAGCGCATGTCATCCATGATCGTTTTCATGATGTAAATCCCGTAGCCACCTTCCGGGCACTCCTCAAAATCAGGCAACTCAACCGCATCCGGATCAAAACCGACACCATGATCCGTAATAGTAATCACGATTCCATAAGGATTTAAGGTATATGCGAGCCGGATCTGCGCTCCTGAACGTTCTCCGTGGCGCAGGCCATTAGTCAGCGCTTCGCTTGAGACCAGCGTCAGGTCATGAATCAGCCTGGCACGTTCCGGCACGTCAGGAAGCTCGTGAAGAACCGCATCCGTAAAAGGGGCCGCAATACGCAGTGATTCAAGTAAACAGGGCATCTCAATCGAGTAGTGAAGCATCGGCTAGCCGGTTGTATGAGCTTCAGTTGCTGCATCGCAGCGGTGATAGTCGTCATCAAAGCGGATGATATCATCTTCACCGAGATACTCGCCGTTCTGGACTTCAATAATCACCAGAAGAATCTTGCCCGGGTTTTCCAGTCGATGGTTGCTACCGATAGGAATATAGGTTGACTCATTGACGTTGATTTGAAACACCTTGTCGCCACAGGTGACCATCGCTGTCCCTGATACGACAATCCAGTGCTCGCTGCGATGATGATGCTTCTGCAGCGACAGTCGCTGCCCCGGCAGCACCTCAATGCGCTTGATCTTGTAGTTACTTTTTTCATCAAGCACGGTATACGTGCCCCACGGACGTTCGCCTCGTTCCATTAGTTACCCCCGGAATTACACAAAACTGGCACGCGCAGTTTCTATGTTTTCGTAAATATCAAAAATCCGATGCAGGCGCGTCAGCTCAAAGATAGTCCGTACTTCAGGCGACAGACCGGCAATCCTTATCTCCCCTTTTTCCTTGGCTATCCCCTTCAAGCCTCCCACAAGAGAACCGAGTCCGGAGCTGTCAATAAAAGCAATAGCTGCCATGTCGATTGCGATCATCACATTCTGCTTTTCGATCAGGTCGCCAATACAGGCCTTGAACTCTTTTGCCATCAGCGCGTCAAAGCGCCCGGAAAGCGTAATAACGGTGATGCCTGTTTCCTGATTTACATTGATTGACATGAAAAAATCTCCTATGGATATATTGATATATCAAAGCAGTTCACACTGCACCCAACCGATCAATCTCACAACAACATAGTGCATTCCCGCATAGGCAAAAAGGGACGGGTTTCATGGTTGATAAAGGAATTATAGCCATCAAGAAAAGCAATCACCTCATCCGCACTGGGCAGATCTGTACTTGAATAGTGCCGAAGCAGACGGCAATCCCGAGTAAGCGACTCAGCGTCCGTACCAACAAGCAGGGTTTCTTCGATCCTGAATTCAGACATCGTATGTGTGCCTCAGTTTTGCACATGCTTCCGTTCTGCCAAAAAGTTCAAAGTATCCCTCAATTCTCGTCCAGTCGAGCGCACCGCCAAATATTTTCATCAAAGCCTCAATATCAGCCATGTCAAGCAGAGTTCGGGAAGGGTCATTATTAAGAGCCTGAATTTTTAGCCCGATCAGGTCTTCCGGCACTATAACAGGAATACTCTGTTCACCGTCGAAAATAGACTTGAGTTTGGCGCGTTCCAACATTTGCAGGGAAGCAGGCCGAAAGGCATGCAGGAAGTCCAGCGTACCCTGCCGTTTGTCATCAGATGAAAACTGGGTGACATTTTCCGAGACATGGATACAGCGGTACCCCATACCTTCGACAATCTGCCTCACTTTTTCCATATCATTGCTATTCACCAGAAAATCAATGTCAACGGTAGCCCGCTGATAGCCCCACAAACTGACGGCAAACCCGCCAATCAGGGCATAACTGACATGTCCCAGCGCAAATGCGGTCAGCAGATTTGATGTGACGGTTTTAAAATCCATGATCCCTCGCAATCACTGAGGTAATCTATTTCGCCCCGCGCAACTCACTCGCAAGCTCCTGCAACGCCTCATGCACCGGGTTCGGCGGTCCCTGTTCCCGCGCGTCGCCGAGAATCCAGCCGATATCATGCTCGGCGATTTTTATGGAAACTCCGTCCGGTGAAATACAACGATTTCCGAAAATTATTTTCCCCTCCAGAGTTGCTATCCCGCTGACCCTGGTATAGCTGTCGATGATACATTCGGAGATCTCTGCACCCGCCTCTATAACGGAACCGGAACCAATAACGGTGGGGCCGACAATGCGCGAACCGGCACCGATGCTGACGCTGCCGCCGATCAGCACCGGCGGAACGATGTCAATTACATCAAAGTCGATCGAGCAGTTCAGACCGCAGAAAATTCCGTGACGCAGCTCTTTTCCCGGCAGGCGGAAACCGTCCACCTCTCCGGAGATGATGGAACGGGTGGCGTCCCACCATGAGCGGACATTGCCGATATCAAGCCAGGTAAAGGGGAGCGCAATGCCATACAGCGACGCACCGGCGGCAACCAGCGCCGGGAAAAGCTGGGAGCCGATATCATATTCCGCGCCGGAGGGGATATAAGAGAATACCTCCGGCTCAAACAGGTAGATGCCGGTATTGGCAACCCTGGACACAGCCTCTTCCGGTTTCGGTTTCTCCTGGAAACGGAGAATCCGCCCGTCTTCACCCAACTCGACGATGCCGTAGCTGGAGACCTCGTCCGCTGCCACCTCCTTGAGGATAATGGTCGCCACCGCTCCGCTGCTTTTGTGGAACGCCAGAGCGGCCTGCAGGTCAACATCAATCACCGCATCGCCGCACAACACGGCAAATGTGTCATCAAAAAAACGGGAAAAATCCTGAACCCGTTTCATTCCCCCGGCGGAACCAAGCGCTTCACCTTGAAGTTCACCATCCACCAGCTTCCCTTCAAAGGAATAGGCGATATTCGCGCCGAAACGGGAACCATCACGGAAATAGCCTTCAATGGAATCCGCCATGTAACTGGTGTTGATGACTATTTCGTCAAACCCTTGAGAGACGAGGTGTTCGATGATGAATTCCAGCACCGGCTTGCCGGCCAGACTGATCATCGGCTTGGGGACGGTATAGGTAATCGGTCGCACCCGCGTTCCCTTTCCTGCCCCCAGAATCATTGCCTTCATACTTCCTCCCTCCGTTCCATTACCAACAAAGAAATGTCATCTTCAAACTGTGAGCTGCCCTGAAATTCGGCGAGTTCACGTTCAATGCGGGCCATCAGTTCGCGGAGCGAGAGCCGGTAGCCGTCGCGAATAATCTTCAGCAACCGGTCGGTACCAAACATTACTCCATCGGTGCCGCGACATTCGGTAATGCCGTCAGAATAGAGAAACAGACGTTCACCTACATTGATGGTGAAAGAATGCTCTTCATATTCAGCCTCTGGAATCATTCCGACCGGAAAACCGCCATCGCCTATCAGGCGAACCGATCCGTCAGCAGACTGGTGAATCGGCGAGGGATGACCGGCCTGAGTGAGGGTTCCTGACGCGGACTGTATATCTATAATACCGTATACAATGGTGAAATACTGTGTCTGGACATTGTCGTTCATAAAACGTTCATTCAGTTCGGCAACGACATTTCGTGGTGCAGTTATACCGTAGAATGGCGGTGCGACCAGTGGATGCCGCATCGGCCCCGCAAAGTTCGGCGTCGGTGTCAGTACACGACTGAGGGTCGTTGAAAGAAGCGCGGCCGGTATGCCATGTCCGCTTACATCAAGCAGGTAAAAGGCGAGCGTTTTTTCATCGATGCTGATAATATTGAAGATGTCACCCGCTACAAACAGCGAAGGGCAGAATAACCAATCAAAAGTAATCCCGCTGAATATTTCAACTTTTTGAGGAATAAGACTGTTCTGAATCCTGGCTGCAGCCTCAAGGTCGTCTTTGATAACATCGTACGCGTCTTCAAGTTTGCGATTTTTCTCTTCCAACGCGCGTTCAAGTGAGATGATGCGGGCCGCGGCATTGAGACGGGCTTTTAGCTCCAGCTTCTCGAACGGCTTACCAATAAAGTCATCCGCGCCGGCTTCCATGCCGACAACCAGATCCTCCTTGACATTCCGTGCGGTCAGTAAAATCACATACACATAACGGGGAAGACCCGCAGTACGAATACGTCTGCACAATTCCAACCCGTCCAGACCGGGCATCATCCAGTCTGTGACGACAATATCTGGGCACAGTGACTGAATCAGCTGCCACCCCTCTTCACCATCAGCCGCACCAACCGCTTCATACCCCCAGGATGTCAGGTAGCGCTGCAACAGATTACGAATGTCAGGCTTGTCGTCGATATAGAGGATGCGCATAGTTCGCCGACTATAGCAGGCTTTGGTAATTTATCAAGACAATGGTGAGGAGTTCGACAGAGGCGCATCAAGTTTAATACGTGCTTTATAGTGTCATTTTTCACCTGATTGCTTTAATCTTTTGCGCACGGTACATTGGTTGAGTCTAAACTGAGGGTGTATCAGATTCTGGACAAAAGTTGCAGCGTCAACGTATGTCTACCCGACATAAATTAATTTATTTCAGCAATTTACCTTAATTTCACCCGCAGACGTCAACTAGCGTCACTAGCAGACAACCGGAACACCTGCATACCGGCAACAAGTTAACACACTGTCTTATAAGCTCTATTTGTTTCAGCAACTCGGCACGATAAATGTAACTCTTAACGACTGGAGCCATGTTCGTAAAGGCTTGCCGGTCGTAGTACCGAAACAAACCATATTCGTTAGTAAAGCAAATTCGGGGCAGGAGAACTCTTTCTGAAAAAAACACAGGAGACTTATATGACGATCTCGTTTGAGCAGACTGACATCTTGGCGTGTTTAGAAACATTGGACGATATTACGCTTGATACACTTGATTTTGGTGTGATTGGTTTCAATGGCGACAATGCAGTGTGCAGGTACAATACCTGTGAGGCTAAACTGGCAGGGCTCAGGCCAGCCGATGCTCTTGGAAAAAATGTGTTCACCGAACTTGCACAGTGTATGAACAACTTCCTGGTTGCAGTGCGCTTTGAAGATGCCATTACTGAAGGAGCATCACTGGACGCAACTGTCGAATTCATATTTAGCTGGCGTATGCGCCCTACCAAAGTACAACTGCGATTGCTCTACTCACCAGGGTATTCGACCCGTTATGTATTGGTTCAACCAAGGTAACGCGTATGCATATTACAGAGCCTGGCTTAGACAATAATGAAATGATGGCTTTTCTTTACCGGATGCCCGTTGCTGTGGCTCAGATTTCAACTGACGGTGAGATCAAAATGCTTTCGCCGCGTGCGACGGCATTGCTCACCCCTCTGTCAGGCGAAGGTTTTTTCAGCAATCTCTTTACCGTCCTTGACCCTGTAGCGCCACAAATCAGGAGATTAAGCGACGAATATGCAGGCAGCTATGGAGTCGTTTGCGACAATCTGAACGTGACAATTGCAGCAGATATCGTGGGTCGCACTGCTCTGGCACTCAAGATAAGTGTTCACAAAATAGACTCTGACAATCTGATGGTAATGTTCGCCGACATCACAGATTTTAATAAGGTTGAGAAAGAGTTATTACACCGCGCGGCAATTCTCGACGGTCTGCCAGCAAATATTTGCGTTATCGATGCACAGGGAACCATTGTTACTACCAACCGTGCGTGGAACAATTTTGCCAGAGAAAATGATGGAGTTTATGCACGGTGTGGTGTTGGTACTAACTATGTTTCAGTGTGTCAGCCAATCGATGGACAGGATTGCAATCCTGCCAACGACTTTGTAACTGGCATTAAGCGGGTATTAAGCGGAACCATTCCAGAGTTCATAAAGGAATACTCCTGTAATAGCCCTGATAAGGAACGCTGGTTTATCTGTGTGGTTAACTCGTTTTTTGTCGGCGACTCACTGTTTGCTGTCGTTTCCCATACCAACATCACAGAAACAAAGCAGCATGAGCACGACCTCAAACAGGCCCGGGAAACCGCCGAATTTGCCAACCGTGCCAAATCTGAGTTTCTGGCCAACATGAGTCATGAAATCCGCACCCCCATGAACGGCCTGCTGGGTATGACCCAACTTCTGGAGATGACTGATCTGACGCACGAGCAGCAGGAGTACATGGTTGCCCTTAAGCTGTCCGGAAAAGCCCTGATGTCACTGGTCAACGACATCCTAGACCTGTCCAAGGTTGAAGCCGGAAAGATCACGATAGCACCGATAGAATTTGATCTGCGTCGTGCAATCAATGAAGTCTATTTGATGCAAAAATCGTTCATATTCGGGAAGAAGCTTTCGTTTGATATCACCGTCGCTGAAGATATTCCCAACGTGATCATTGGCGATCAACTGCGGGTCAAGCAGATAATCCTCAACCTGCTCGGTAATGCAGCGAAGTTTACAAAGTCCGGAGGCGTCACCATAGCAGCAGCGGTGCTTGAACGGCATTATGGTAGCCTAATCATTCAGATTTCGGTTACCGATACCGGTATCGGCATTTCAGCGGAGGCGCTCGACAGAATCTTCAATCCCTTTGTTCAGGAGGATGGCTCAACGACCCGCCGGTTTGGCGGTACCGGGCTCGGCCTCACTATCAGCCGCAGTCTGGCAGAGCTTATGGGTGGAGATATTTCTGTCAAAAGCAGCCAAGGTGTCGGCAGCAGCTTCATGCTAACACTTCCGTTCGCAATTCCGACCTTACAATATGTAACCGACATTGCATTTCCGTTCGTCACTCCAACCTGGGATGGTCCGTCGTTGCGGATTCTGTTAGTGGAAGACAGTCCAGTCAATCTGAAATTCGGCACCGTACTGCTTGGCAAGCATGGCCACCAGGTAGTGATAGCCGAGAATGGCACAGAGAGCCTGGAGGCACTTGATCAAGGTACATTTGATCTCGTCCTGATGGATATTCAGATGCCGGTGATGAATGGCGAGGAAGCTCTCCGTGCCATCCGCACGAAAGAGCAGGGAACCTCTTGCCACCAACTGGTTATTGCGCTCACCGCCCGGGCGTTACGCGGCGAAAAGGAACGCTTCCTTAGTGAAGGATTTGACGGGTATCTGTCAAAACCAATGGAACAGCAGGAATTGATTAATGAGATAAAAAGGGTAATGAAGTTAAATATGTAGCGACAATTATCAGCCAAAGCCCACTTCTCCATCGACGGATCTCTCCGGTTCTGGATGAGGAAATCGGCATCAAACACAGATAAAGAAATTTTGTAACTTCTCAAGATGGTGGAAAAGATCATATTGCCATAGAATAGGTTTGAATTTTACCCCTTGAACAAATGCTCCCCGTTTGACACTATGCCGATCATGAAAATTACCCAGTATGCACTATCAGGGCTTGTCGCTGTTGCAGCGGTGCTTGTTATTCGTAACATAGTCAGCAGCCTGCCTCATGCAACGCACGCTGGCACTGTTAATCCACCTGCGGCTGAATCGAAATCCATTCCGTCCGCAGATGGAAAAAGTGCCCAGTATTGGCAGGCCCGCCACGAAACCGGCAACCTCGAAGAATATAGTTGGTGGCATTTCGAAGGCGTTCCCACAGGGACACTCAAGGTCATCCCCGATCCGACCGGATCAGGGCGCGGTTCCGTACTGCGCGGTGAAATTACCTCCGCCGCTCCACCCGGCGGTGACAGTCACCGGATATATCCGGCACTTTTACTACCGGAATGTTATCGCGGCGGGTACCGTTCCTCTTTTCTTGTCTGGGCTGACCTCCCCTCTCCCGCTCAGCGTGGCTGGATCAGTTTTGCCACCTACAGCCATAAGAAAGAGTGGAAAGATCTGTTCGGCGTCAACCTTGGCTTTGAGCAGGGTGAGGATCGGTTGGTACTGTTTCATGTTCCGGTTTTCAGCAAGGGAACCTTTACAAGAATTTCCAGCATCCGCTTTCCGATGCGTCAATGGGTGAAGGTTGAAGTTACGGTTGATGACAGTGGCATCATGCTGCTTCAGGATGACCGTCTTATCGCCGAAGCAAAAAAAGAGTGGGGAGCGGAGGGGGTCGGCCTGTGCGAGGCGCACTGGGGTCTGTATGGACAGGATAAAAATCGGAGCGGGCTGCTGCTGAATGACGATATTACGGTCAACCTCGACAACCGCTTCGACAAACCGCCGCGCATGGTGCGTGTGCAGACCAAAGGAAAACCTTGATATGAGACCGCGTATCGCCTATCTTGCACCCGAAATACCGGCACTGTCCGCCACCTTTGTGTATCATGAGATACTGGCCCTGCGCGACAAGGGGTTTGACGTGCTGCCGGTTTCGGTACATCCGCCGTCATCACCGGCAACGGAAGAGTGCGCCAGTCTGCTGGCGGCCGAAACGATTCAGCTCTACCCGCAAGGAGCCGTATCATTTCTGACTGCAGCGGTTTTTATGAAAGTGCGTCATCCTTTGCGCTACCTCTCAGCCGCCTGCATGCTGCTTGGCGATATGGCACGCGTCGGTTTTTTCAGCCGCGCGGCAGTCGGCCTTCTCTACCGCTTCCTGGCTGGTGCGAGACTCGCCCGGATTCTGGAAGAACATGGCTGCCGCCACCTGCACGTTCACTTTGCCCATGTTCCAACCGATATCGCCATGTATGCGGCACGTTTTACCGGCATCACCTTCAGCTTTACCTCTCACGCCAACGACCTGTTTGAGCGGGGCTGGCTGCTGAAAGAGAAAGTTGCACGATCCGCACAGGCAATGACCATATCAGAATATAATCGCCGTTTTCTGGTGTCACAGGGAGCGGACGGGGCAAAGATTACCATCGTGCGCTGCGGAGTTGACAGTGGGCGGTTTGATGGAGTTGCAAGCCAAATCCCCCCTGGCCCCCCTTTACAAAGTGGGGTAACGATTCCGGTTATCGGTTCCCTCGGTCGCCTGGTAGAAAAGAAAGGTTTCGACACCCTGATCGCCGCAGCAGGCATTCTGTTCAGGAGCGGGAGAGATTTCCGCATGGAAATCGCCGGCGACGGCCCGCTTAAAACAGAGCTGCTGAAACAGGCCGAACAGGAAGGCGTTGCCGACCGTATTACTTTTCTTGGACCTGTCGCAAACGATACCGTTCCCGAATGGCTCTGCGGGCTGAATCAGTTTGTGCTCGCCTGCCGCGTGGACAGCAATGGCGACATGGATGGTATCCCCGTAGCGCTGATGGAGTCCATGGCCGCCGGCATTCCGGTGATTTCCACGACGGTTTCCGCAATTCCGGAGTTGATTGAAAATGAAACGTCCGGACTGATTGTACCACCGGCTGATTCTCAGGCTCTTGCCGATGCGATAGCCGGATTAATTGATTGCGCGGAACTCCGAAGCCGCTGTATAGCTGGCGGCAGAGTGAAAATCGAAGGAGAGTTTTCGGAAGAGGTCAACGCAGAAAAACTGTCGCAGTTATTCAAATCCATTTTGTCAGGATCAAAACCATGAGTGAAACAGCAGGAAGACGCATCGTCATAGTCGCCCCGGTACGCGACGAAGCAAAATATCTCCAGGGAACCATCGACTGTCTCGCGGCACAGTCACTGAAGCCGGTGGAGTGGCTGCTGGTGGATGACGGTTCAACTGACGACACCTATGCTATTGCAGAGCGCGCCTCCCGGCAGTATCCCTGGATACGGGTGGTCAAACGTCAGGATCGAGGTGTGCGGGCAGTTGGTCCGGGCGTAGTTGAAGCTTTTTATTTCGGTTACGACCAGATCCTTACGAAAGAGTACGACTACATCTGCAAGATGGACGGCGATATCGAGATCGGGCCGGAGTACTTCTCCACCCTGGTCGAATATTTCGAGAAGGATCCGCAGCTCGGCTCCGGCAGCGGCAAGATTTTTATTGAAGAGGGTGGCGGTTTGGTGGAGGAGCGTGCCAGTGATGAAATGGTGGCCGGTATGGTCAACTTTTATCGGCGGAAATGCTTTGAGGCGATCGGCGGCTTTGTACGTCAGGTACATTGGGACGGCATCGCCTACCACAAGGCTCGTATCACCGGTTGGCGCACCCGCAGCGTCCGCAATCCGAAGCTCGACATCATACATAAACGCCTGATGGGTTCATCGCACCAAAGCATCTGGCACGGCCGCATGCGCTGGGGACGTGGCCAGTATTTCATGGGGACTCACCCCATCTATATTGTCCCGATGGGAATCTATAGAATGGCAGAGAAACCGTTCATTATCGGTGGCCTCGGGATTATCTGCGGCTATTTTAAAGCCATGCTGGAGGGAATGAAGCGCTTCGAAGATCCGGGGTTTCGTGAGTCGCTGCACGCCTGGCAGTTTGAGAAGCTGAAGATAGGTACACGGCTGGAGAACATCCCGGCGCCGCCGGCGGGGCTCTACCCATGAGTGTTATAACCCACCAGCCTTCCATGCTGCTCTCGGTAATAGTCGTCAGCTTCAACACCCGCGATGTC
Organism: uncultured Geobacteraceae bacterium; assembly: GCA_903939115.1. Lineage (GTDB taxonomy): Bacteria > Desulfobacterota > Desulfuromonadia > Geobacterales > Pseudopelobacteraceae > JACRCG01. Next base: position 12,438 of record CAJAFV010000079.1, on the reverse strand, counting down.
ACCCGTGAATGCCTGAAACGCGTCTACGAATACGGCGCCGGACTGGATATGGAGGTCATTGTCGTTGACAACGCCTCCCGTGATGATTCGGCTGGCATGATAGCGGCTGAATTCCCCCGGGCAACGCTGCTGCGAACCAATAAGAACCTGGGCTTTGCCGGCGGCAATAATGTTGGTATCCGTGTAGCGAAGGGGCGCTTCCTGCTGCTGCTCAACTCCGATGCCTACCTTTTTCCCGACACCTTGTTCGCCACGCTTAACGCGATGGAAGAGCATCCGCAATGGGGTATTCTCGGCGTCAAACTGGTGGGCCAGGATGATGCCATGCAGCCGTCAGCGCGCATGCTGCCATCACCCTGGACAAAGCTGCTGGTCATTTCCGGGGTCGCCAATAAGTTCAAGCATTCTCCAACCCTGGGCGGACCGGATTACACCTGGTGGGATCACTCAACCGAGAAGATCGTCGGCTGGGTGCCGGGGGCCTTTTTTCTGGTGCGGCGTGACGTTTTTGACGCCATCGGCCTGCTGAATGAGGAGCGCTATTTCCTCTATTTTGAGGAGATCGAATTCTGCCTGAAATCAGCCAAAGCGGGTTGGCCGGTGGTTTTCTACCCATACACAAAATGTATCCATCTGGGGGGGCAAAGTTCCGAATCTACCGGCAAGGTAACGAAAGCGGGACGGCAGCTGACCTACCTGCGAGTGCAGAGTGAATTCCGCTATTACCGCGCCAACTATGGCTTGCTGAAGGTGCTGCTGGCAGCCGGAGTGGAACTATTCTGGAAGAGTGTCATCAGACTGAAAAACAGCATCAAGGGGGGCGGGCAGGCCCGGGTTAAACGGGAGGACGCAGCCCAGACCATGGAGCTTATTATGGCGACACTTGAACGGGATGGCTACGGAAAGGAACTGACCGGTTCGGGAATGCCGGCTCCGCCGCCGGAACGGATCAATCCGCTCGATGCGCCGCTTGATACCACGACTGACGGGCTCCCCCGCGAGGCACTGCAGAACCGCATTATCAACGAGGATCGCAAGCTGCGGCTCAATATCAAACGCGATCTGCGCACTCACTTTTACGACTGGGGGCGACAGGGCTATTGGGTTATGCTCGTTTACCGCCTCGGGCGCTGGCGCTACACAATCGGTAGCAGCCTGCTCCGCAAGCCGTTTTCACTGCTCTACAAGTTCCTCTTCAAGGTGGTACAGATAGTAACCGGAGTTGAAATGCCGTGTGAAGTCCCGGTTGGCAGAAACTTCCGCATCGACCACTTCGGCGATATCATCGTCAGCGGCTTTGCGAAGTTCGGTGACGACTGCATCATCCGCAACGGTGTCACGGTCGGCCTGAAGCGTGTGGACGATCCCTGCGCACCGCAGCTCGGCAACAACGTCAACATCGGCACCGGTGCCAAGGTACTGGGGCGGATCGTCGTCGGCAACAACGTAGACATCGGCGCCAATACCGTACTGATGGTGGACGTGCCGGACGACCATATCGCCGCAGGGATTCCGGCCAAGCTGATACCGAAGAAGAAACCTGCAGCAGTAACAGAGGAAAAGCCGGTTTAACAGGATGAAATGATGAGCACACTCCCCAACATAGACGTCATAATTATCGGCATTAACGTCCAGCGCTATCTTGGTGACTGCATCGCCTCCATCCGTGCCGCTGACTACCCGCAGGAGTTACTGGCTATTACCTTTGTGGATGGCGGTTCCAGTGACAGCAGTGTCGCCATCGGCAGGGAGACCGGAGTACGGGTGATCGAGTTAAACGACCGGTATCCAACACCGGGACGGGGACGCAATGCCGGGCTTTTTGCCGCCACTGCGCCGTTTGTACAGTTCATGGATGCCGACACGCTGCTTGATCGGGACTGGTTGAAAACTGCGCTGGGATATTTTAACGAGAAGATTGTGGCGGTCTGCGGAAAACGGAGTGAGCGCTGGCCGGATAAGAACAATTACCACATCATCGCCTCTGTTGAGTGGCACTACGAACAGGGTCCGTGCCGCTATTTCGGGGGAGATTTCCTGGCGCAGAGAGAACCGCTGGCCATCGAAGGGGGCTTTGACGATCTGCTCATTGCCGGTGAGGAACCGGATTTCAGCGCCCGGTTGCGGAGAAAAGGGTGGATTATCTGGCGCATCGCCGCTGCCATGACCCTGCATGACCTGAATATGACCACCTTTGCCCAGTATTGGAAGCGGGCGTACCGGAGCGGTCATGCCTACGCCGAAGTGGGGTTGCGCCACTTGAGTTCACCTGAGAAACTGTGGGCGCGTGAACTGGCGCGGGTCAGCCTGACGGCATTGCTCCCTTTCCTGTTAATCTTCGGCGGGGCACTGTTCCGTCACCCTCTGCCTGGACTGCTGCTGGCGCTGGCAGTCGCCCTGAGACCGCTGCTGCGAATACCGCGCACGATGAAACAGTACCGGATACCCTTCACTGTAGCCCTGCTCTACACACTGCATGCCGCCTTCGTCGTCTATCCACAGTTCCTCGGCATTCTGAGGTATCTCCGCACCCGCTGCGGAGGGGCGCCGTTGCGCAACCGGGGACGCGCAGTGCCATAGTCTGTTAGAAATCAGGAGTCACGCCTTTTCGCAATCATTACAACAACACTCCTCCCCTCAACCCGACACACCTTCTGTCCGGTACGTACCCGCTTCACATCCGGTTCCGCTATAGATTCATCCCAGTCTAAAGCTGTATCGATAAACCGCTGCCATCGTTTTGAGCCGATTTTTGGCAACACGAATTCATGCGGTTCGGCATACGAGTTTGCCATGAGATACAGATCTTCTCCACGTCCACCCGGTGTCATACTGCGGAGATGCATCGCCAGGCTCCGGGATTCGTCACTCCAATCCGGTTTCCCTAACCGAAAACCATGCCAGTCAATGCGGACGCCGGTAGCGCCACTCGGTACGAAACTGTTGTTACGGAGAAGCTCGTGTTTGTTCCGGAACGCAATCAGCAGGCGAAAGAAGCGATGGAGCCCTTTGTTCGCCTCCACCTCCTCCCAGTCGAGCCAACTGACGGTATTGTCCTGACAGTAGGCGTTGTTATTTCCCCCCTGGCTTCGTCCCATCTCGTCACCGGCCAGGATCATCGGCACCCCGCGCGACAACAGCAGCAGCGTTACCAGGTTACGGGCCTGACGCTCCCGCAGGGCTACTATCTCCGGATCCTCTACCGGTCCTTCGTGGCCGCAGTTCCAGCTGAAATTATGATTTTCCCCGTCACGGTTGCTATCGCCGTTCGCACGGTTATTCTTCTCGTTGTAGCTGACGAGATCCTGCAGACAGAAACCGTCGTGACAGGTAATGAAATTGATGCCATGGGCAGGTTCCCTGCTATGCTGGAAGAGATCTGAACTTCCGGCCAGCCGTGTCGCGAGTTTCCCGACCATACCAGCGTCCCCCCGCACGAAGCGCCGGATATCGTCACGATATTGGCCGTTCCATTCCGCCCAGCGCCCCCAGTTGGGAAAGACACCGACTTGATACAGGCCGGCGGCATCCCATGCTTCCGCTATCAGCTTGGTGCCGGCCAGCACCGGATCCCCGGCAATCTGTTCCAGAAGCGGCGGACAGGCGAGCACACTGCCGTCCTGGGCTCGCCCTAAAATGGAGGCAAGGTCGAAGCGGAAGCCGTCTACGTGCATCTCTGTCACCCAGTAGCGCAGGCTGTCCATGATGAGATTGCGTACATAGGGGTGGTTGCAGTTGAAGGTGTTGCCGCAGCCGGAGAAGTTCATGTGATGGGAGTCGGCATCAAGCATGTAGTACACGGAGTTGTCGATGCCCTTAAAGGAATACGTCGGGCCGCGCTGATCCCCCTCGCCGCTATGGTTGTAGACAACGTCGAGGATAACCTCTATGCCCGCACTGTGCAGTGCCTTGACCATATCCTTGAACTCGGTGACTGCTCCTCCCGGTTCGTACGTGGCTGCATATCCGGCTTTGACAGCAAAAAACGAAAGCGGGTGGTACCCCCAAAGATTGTAGAGGAGCGAGCCGTCTTCAGGATTGACCCGGTTGATTTCACGTTCGTCAAATTCGGCGACCGGCAGCAGTTCCACCGCTGTGATGCCAAGCGTTTTCAGATACGGGATTTTTTCAATCACCCCCCGAAACGTACCGGGATGGATTGTGTGAGAAGACGGGTGACGGGTAAATCCTCTCACATGCAGTTCATAGATGACTGAATCGGCAAGCGGCCTGTTGATAGGCTGGTCAAACTCCCAATCATATTCGTGTTGAAGCACGACCGCCCGCCTGAAGAAGTCAGGAGAGGGAAGTTCGGTTCCTCCCCAGAGTGAGGGACTGTGAAGGGCAACAGCGTAGGGGTCGGCAAGCAGAATATCCGGATTAAAACAGTGGGAGGGCCCCTTCGGACCGTTCATTCGGTAGCCATAGCCAATGCCGGGATCAAGCCCGGCGATGAAGGTATGCCACACATCTCCGGTACGATTGTATCTGCTTTCCAGCGGAAATTCGGCAAGCTCCTCACCGGTAAAAGGTGAAAAGAGAACAAGGGTCACCGAAGAGGCATGCCGCGAGAAAATGGAGAAATTAACACCACCACGTTCAACGGTTGCTCCCATCGGCAACGGATGCCCTCGTTCAAAACTGAACTGTTCAGTGACAACGGACAGAAGTCCTTGACCAGGTTTCAAGACCACGGAGAGGTGTTCATAATATCCCTTGCTCAAACGGAATGTTTACTGCGCAGTTAGTGTAATTCTTTCAGCCGGGGACGTGGAGCGATTAAAACAGCCACCTGGAAACCATTGTTTAAGCGTCGGCATCATAGCAAAAGTGTTAATACTTCGTAAAGTGTATTCAGCCGGATAAGCGAAGAGAGGTAATTTTTATCGGCGGGGCGGGAAGAATATCTCCAATAACCGTCCAGCTTTTTTAATATTTGCATAAAGGATGGATCAATATTTAGGGCCGAATTATAGGCATTTACTGTGACGAAAGCGTTTTCAATCGGTTATTCCAATTTGACAATGGGCTGTTGAAACCGTATAAATTGCGGACTAAATCACAAGGAGCTTCTATGAAAACCATGAATTACCTCGTACTGTTTGCCGTCACAACCCTTGCCCTTTCCGGATGCGCAACATCCCACGGCACGTCACCCAAGGGACTTGAGCTTCCCATAGAAAAGGCTGCAGTGAAATTTTCCTCCGACATCAAGGATGGTGGTTACAAAGTTGTCAGCACTGACGAACTGAAGAAATGGCTCGATGAGGGCAAAAAGCTGACCATCATCAGCACCCTACCCGCGACTGAAGACAAAGAGTTCGGCACTCTCCCATCTGCGGTAAATGGAGCAATGCCAAAAACCGAAAAAGATCTTACTCAGGCAGACAAAGACAACCTGCTGACTGTTGCCGGAACCGACAAAGAAAAGCAGGTTGTAGTCTATTGCGGTTTCGTCGCCTGCAGAAGAAGTCACATTGGAGCAAAGATACTTGTTGATAACGGTTTCAAGAATGTATATCGCTACCCTGCAGGCGTTACCGGATGGAGTGAGTCCAATTATCCCCTAACAAAGTAGTGGCGTACAGAGTAACCAGTTGCCTTCCAACTGATTACACATTCGGGCTACCCAGCCAGGGTAGCCCGTCTATTTTTCGGAGCGACTAATGCATTGCAAATATCTAACAATACTCATTTTGCTGTGCCTGACTGGCTGTATGGCGAATAGGGTAAAAACTGATGTATCGAGCCAGGTACATGTCTTTGGCATCGAGATGTATTCGGCAGTCGACATCAGGGAGATCGGTGGAGTCCCGGCAAACGAAGAGCCATGCTTGAAGGGGTATGAGCGGAGTTTTGAAAAGCTGGACATCACCATTGGGTACGGGTTCAACAGAAGAATCAGGAAGATTACTTCACGAAATCCGGGGACCAGTCTGTTCGGCATTTCACCCGGTGTCTCAGCAGAAGAAGGAAACCGCCTTGCACAAAAGGCCGGTTTTATCCAAGACTCACCGTACAGATATCATGGACATGACGTCTCTCTTTTATTGCTTGTTGACGGCAAAGGCAGCGTATTCGGGATTACGGTCGAAAGTTCGGATCAATCAGATTCTCCTTGATTCAGGATCAGGCAGCTGAGCCGGTCAATTAGCACAAAAAGAAGAAAAGGAGCCCCTCAACTCTCATTTATCCACGGGTCACCGGATCGCCACTGCAAGCGGAAGCTTTCCCCACGATTAAACGCCTCAACGTCTCTCCCAGGAAGTTAGGCCATGAGTAAAGAGTATTACCCACCCAGCTCTATGTCATGAATTAATCTTTTTTCTTCATCAAGCCTATCCTGCTTGGGAGATTGGGTCGACGAAGTTATCCACTATTTATAAGTATCACCACGAGCGGTCAATGCCTGCTGTGGTCGCTGTATCCATACTTCTATTATGCTGTCAGCAATCTGGCTCGGAGTGGTATCATTCGTATCAACTTTGTGATGTGCTGCAACCCGGTAGATCGGCTCTCTTCTTTCCAGAACTTCGGCAATCTCTTCTACAAAGGTCTTTCCTGCAACCAATGCCGGCCGTGACGAATCTCCCTTTATACGTGACGTGATGGTGCCCACCGATGCATGGAGCCAGAAAACCTGGGTATTTGCACGCAGTTCATCAACGTTTTCCTGACGTTCGATAACTCCACCTCCGGTATCAATTACCAGGCCGTCTTGCGCAGTCAGTTCTTTCGTTAACTCAGACTCCATGTCGCGAAATTTTTTCCAGCCAAACTGAGCCACAATTTCCGGTGTGGACATTTTTGCCCGTTTCGTAATTTCATTGTCCATACAGACATAGCGCATGCCAAGGCGTTCGGCCAACAATGCCCCGACCGTACTCTTACCCGTACCACGATACCCGATCAAAACTAAATTCATGATCCCAACTTCTCCATGAGTACCCGACGCATCTCTTCGACCGGCGCACCGACTCCCGTAAAATATTCGAATTGCATCGCTGCCTGGTTGATGAACATCTCGACGCCTGAAACCGCAATAAGGCCTCGTGCTTTCGCATCGCATAGCAGCTTTGTTTCGATCGGGTTATATACGACATCAAAGACCGCTTGTCCATTCCTAAAAAGTTCTGCGGGAATTATGGAGACACCCTCCTTGGGATGCATCCCGATCGGTGTACAGTTAACAACAACATCCGCATACCCCATAACCGTGGCTATAGAGTCACTGTTTGAGATAAAAGATTCAACTTCGGCACTGGTGCCCGACCTTAAGTCGTCCGCAAGCCCCTGGAGCATCTGCTCATCGATATCAAGGAGTGATACTTTTCGTACGCCCGCCTTCTGAATCAGAGTAAACGCTATCGCCCGAGCAACACCGCCTGCGCCTACCATAGCGACACACTTACCACTTAGTTCTACACCGGCATCTACCAACGCTTTTAGCGCACCAGGCCCGTCAGTTCCCATACCGACCAGTTTACCATTTTCGTTGACCACTGTGTTTATTGATCCAATTGAACGGTCAAGGTCATTGATCTCATCAACATACTGGATCACTTCAATTTTATGGGGGATGGTAACGCTCATGCCGCGAAAACTCGGCAGGGACCTCATCCCCGCCATAGCATTTTTCAAATCCTCAACCTTAAACGCAACATAAACCAAGTCAAGATTCAGAAGATTCAGGGCGGCGTTATGTATCGCCGGTGACATACTGTGACCAACAGGATTACCGATAACTGCGCATATTTTCGTGCTTGACGTGATACTGTTTTCCTTCATCTGTTCCTCCGTTTGTTGATAGGGCCGAAAGCTCCGACTGAAAATTTGTACTGTCAGCTGTACTACTTCATCTATTTCAGGGTCAAGTAGTTTGGCTGTATAAGGATAGATACTTTGTCCCTGTTTTTTACAGCGAGTTTGAATAAGATGACCATAATGTTGGCTCGGCAGGACACAATTAGTATGTAAATAAATGGATCGACTTCGAAGCTTGACCCAGATGAGAGGTTGCATGAACGTAATAAATGAAAAACAGCCACCTACAAATCAATGCAAGTGGCTGTTATTTTTGGTGGGCGGTATGCGATTCGAACGCACGACCCCAGGCTTCGGAGGCCTGTACTCTATCCAGCTGAGCTAACCGCCCTCTATGTTTGCTGCCCTTGTGCGTGAATGCGTTGCGTGAATGACTTTTTACAGACTTTACAAGTTACCAGCTCTTTATCATTGGTCGTGGCGACGTTTCGCTGACCACAAACCGAGATGACACTGGCGGTGTTCTGGTTGAGGTGGACTTTCATCTTATCCCCTCCATGCCTTTCATAGCATTAATCATGCTCGGATTCAAGGACTGAATGTAGATACTGGTTGTAGACGCTTCCGAATGGCCCAGCACGGCTTGTATATCTCCGATTCCTGTTCCTTGACTGGATAACGTAGATGCTCCGAAATGCCGTAGGTTGTGAAAGCAGAAACGACGGACTTCCGCTTTCTTGCACAGCGTACCAAGAAACTTATCTCGGTATTCGTACTTTTTCCCAGTATTCGGGTTAACGAAAAGTAGGATTCTACATTTGGGTATAGCATTTAGCACCTCCTTTAAGACGCTATTGAGCGGAATATCCCTCGGAACAAGGTTACTGTTGCGGCTTTTCCTTGTCCATAAGGTCAAATATTCCTCGTGTACGTCTTCCCACTTTAGATTGTTGATTTCTCTAACCCTTGCGAGGGTGTGGATAATCATGAGCAGGTAGAGTCTGTCCATGGGCTTTGCAAGGCCTAAAACTTTAATAATGTCCTCAACTGGTGGAATGTACTTCTTGGATTTTTCAACTGGAAAGGGTTTGAGCTTGGCTGCAGGATTCACGGAAAACCATTCACGTTGAACACCAAACGAAAATAGAGCTTTGATGCGTCTCAGATATTTGTTAGCTTTTGGGCAGCTCTCCTTAGCTACGCCGTTGATGTAGGATTCCACGTCATCGCGGGTAATTTCTTTTTGACTACCCCATAGGGCTATTAACTTTTTAAAGATCGCTTTGCACTCTCGGTAATGACCGTCAGTTCGTTTGAGCTGAATATCATCAAGGGTGCGGTTACACAGCAGTAAGAAGTCCGTGTTTATCGTGCCTATTTTTTTTATGGCTTCCGCTTCCGCTGCTTTGGCTTCGGTTTTGGTCAGATACCCGCTCTTGGCGTATCTCTGGCCGTTTCTCATCACATCGTACCGCCACTTGTCTCGAATCTTTGATACGCTCATTTATGGCCTCCAGTACTAGGGATTCTTCAAAGCGGACTACGCCTTGAATCTTAAAACCGCCAAGAACACTGTAATGTTTATAAACGAACCACTCTGACACCTTTAGTAGTTCGGCAACGTCCTTAGCGGTTATTATATTCATGGCATCCTCCAGGGGTTGTTATGCTAAAGCTAGTTTTTTTAATCTTCTAGCCTCGACACCTTGCTTACCATGAATGCTGCCATGGCAACTACGGCACAATAATTGAATATTGTCTGGGTCGTTATTAGGTTTAAGACCTAAATCAATATAGTTTCTGCCCTTATTATCTTTGTGGTGGAATACCAAATCATTTTCCTCACCACATAATTCACATTTTCTACCAGCCCTATCATAGACAAAAAGTGTTAACTTAAGACCGAGCATCCGAATAGGCTTCATACCAAAACCATATTTATCTCTCATGCTATTTTGGTAAGCCAAGTTTATTGCAATTAATTTTTTACTATTTTTTGCGTAGTTATCGCGTTGCATTTTCTTTTGTATTTCTGGATTATCATGCCTCCATTTTTTCTTAACTAGATATGCACAAGACTTACAAGACCGCATGAAATATCTTTTATCACCATCTTTAACGATTCCAAATTTGCTAAGCTCCTTAACCTCACCACAAGAAGTACATTGACGCATAAATATATAATTAAGTATTACTAATTAATTATATTAAAAAGATTAAGGGGTGTCAACCCCCCTAATAATTTAGGGGGGTTATACCTAACTGTTAGTCCTTCCAACCAAAGCCCTCACTCTTTCCCTATTGAGCAATGGCCGCTGTTCGGCACGAAAGAGTCCGTATGTTACCCATACCCATTTCTGGAAGGTTTCATATCCCTTTGTTAAGGGACGTCACCGAACGCCTTTGCATTATGTTCAAAGTCAAAATGCAGGGCAGGACTCGTTCATGTCTAACTATTAATATGGTCGAACCACTTGTTTTGAAAGAACTCCTTAAAGACTTCAACAGGAGTGGGCTTGGCTTTTTTGATAAAGGGCGGTGCTAGTGTCTTGCATGTGCCTTCAGATTTAAAAGTTCGAAATGCACAGTGAAATTTTGGCAGGTTTTGCAGGTCCTTAGTCTGCAAGCTTGGGAACTCTCGTGACAGTAGCGAGGCTTCCATGAATCCGACTCTGAATGATAAGAGCGTTCCGACATTGGAAAGGATAGTGGCGGTGAGTTGTTTTGGCATGTTGGCGAAGTCCTGAGTCGCAAGGATAGCTGAGACATGGTATTTTCTCCCCTCTTTTAGGATAGTGAAGTAGTTCGGGTTAATAAACAGATGGCATTCATCGACATACAGAGCCAGCGGCGGATATTCATCTTTCTTGGAATATCTGAGATAACTCTTGATGCCGTGAGTTATTAATGTGCCAAGGAACACCATTTTATCTTCTGACATACCGTGGCAATCCAAGATGAAAGTCTTTTTATTCTCTATGATGTCACTCCAGCTAATCGCGGGAGCTTCACAAAGAATCTCATTCATTCTCTTGTCCTGGATAAACATGTTAATACGGTCAATCAATCCCTGGCGTGTTTCAGCGTGTCCAGCCCCACGGTTAGAAAGGTAATCAACCACGCTATCCAGTCGGCGGCGGTTATTCTCCACGCACCAAACGATTGCCTCCCTTAAAATGAATCTCATCCTGACGGTGAGTTTGACGTTCTCAGTAGATAACTCAATCACTTGGTTAATGGCTTCAATGAGACAATCGGCTATATCGTCGGGGTGGTAATCATCCAGCATTGGATTAATTCCCACAGGAGAATCAATCGAACAGTAGATAGCCTTTTTAGCCATAGAAAGAGCTTCCTGAGCAAAGAACCCCGAAGGGTCTATTAAAACTTTGGCTGTCGGGAGAAGACAGTCCTGCCTCCAGAAGTTCGAAAGCAGGGCCGTCTTTCCGACTCCAGGCATACCAGCAATAAAAATATGCTTGTACCGCTCACCCTCAGTAATTTTAACTGGAGAGTATTCGGGGGTATTGCCTACGCGGAGATCAATTAGCATTCCATTGCTCTTTTCTGAGCCTCATAATTAAGCTGCGAAGTGTTGTAGGAAATTTCCGCTTCCTTACCGTTCCAGAACTTAATATTGTTATCAAGCTGGATGCTCTGAGCCTGAAACTCCAAGACACTGATTTCCTTTTCGCGGTATACAATATCTGCTTCGCCCTTACGCTCCTCAATACTGAACATGGCCTTCTCATGGCCGTGGCGGACAAAAACCATCTCAACTTCAGCACCAAAGGTCATGATAGTTTTCATGGACTTGGCAGTGTTTTCGGCAATGACAAGCATGTCATCAGATGCTTTACGCTGATAGGAAACCATTTCGGAAACATCTTTGATGCGTTTCTTTTCCCAGAGTCTATCCCATAATCCAGCCTCCATATCGATAGGCGTGACGTAGGCACTAGGAAGGTTGGCAGAAATCTGTGGGGGCATCGCTGGCATCTGTGGTGCTTGACGCTTTACAGGAGGGAGATATTCAGGATTCATGGTCAGTCCCCCTCTTCATCGAATTCATCATATCCATTATCATCTGCTGTTGAGAGCGTTCCGTTTCCGCTCTCATGTTCTGTTTGGTTATGGACATAATGGCCTCGGACTTCCCCTTGGAAAGGGCATACTGGTAAACGATAATCACGATGAACATTTCCAGAAACAGGCGGTAATACGTTGTCAGATATTCCATGGTAATTCTCCTTTAAGGCGATAAGGGTAAACAGCGTGATAGTCAATGCGACAAGTTTCATGACAGAACCTCCAAAAGGGTACTTGCAAAACTGGCACTCCGCCCCTCCACGCAGAATGCGACATGTGGGATATGAAACCCGAATAACTCGGACATGGTTTTAGAAACTCCTTGCCTGAGCCATTCGTCGTGCTTGCCTTTTAAATAACTATCCGTTTCGGTGTGAACTACTTCGAGGATAAAACAGAGTGCTTGGGTGGGTTTTCGAAGCAGGACTACGGCATCGGCTCTCATGTGCCACCGGTGTTCTGATAGAGCCATTTTCTTGGCTTCTTGAAATTGATTATTCTTCCGCTCCTCCTTTTTCTTCCTAATCCATAAAATCCATTCTCTTCTTCTGTTTTCTTCCTGTTTTTTCAATACTTTTTCTTTCC
>CAJAFV010000078.1 GCA_903939115.1 uncultured Geobacteraceae bacterium | reverse complement strand
TGTTGTGAACGCGGGAGTGGATGCAGCTATCAACGCAGGTGGCACCTTCACCAGTTCCGGTTCATTCACTGATCCGGGGACTCTCGATACATGGACTGCAACAGTAAACTACGGCGACGGCAGTGCAACTCAGGCACTGGCCCTGAACGCTAACAAGACCTTTGCTTTGAGTCATCTCTACACAGTCAACGGCAGCTACACCGTTACCGTAACGGTTCTGGACAATGGTGGTGGAACCGGTTCAGACACGGCAGTAGTCACGGTCAATCAGGTGGTAGTGCAGCCGGTGCAGACCATCTTTAATCTGACGGCCAGAGCCAAGCCCGGCAAGGCAGATCTGGTCTGGACAGCCGTCCCGGGCAATGTGAAGTACAACGTATACCGTGGTACGGTGGCGGGCGGACCATACTCCAAGGTAGCGTCAGGAATCATAACAACCTACAGCACCTATGCTGAGCTCATCCTGACTAACGGCACCACATACTACTGGCGTGTCACTTCCGTCGACGCAAACGGAGTTGAGTCCCTCTATTCCAACGAGGCCTCTGCCCGACCTGTAGCGAGGTGATTAACTCATGATCCCCCGTGTCAGTTTTGCTATTGAGCTAAGCTGACACGAGGCTGTTGTTTTGCTGAATTGATCTTGTAATAAACGTTGTTTTGCTGTCGGATAACTTTACAGTTTTATTTTAGCGTTTTGTTACCCGTTTATTATTAGGTATTTACAATTTGGCACTTATATTGCTTGTTATAAAATGCTGTAATTTTATATCGAATATATTGCAATTACTTCTCTGGAAAAAAAACAAGGAGCTGGCATATGCCGGCAAAGGAAGGAAAAAATGAAACGTATCTGGATTGTAATGGCGATGGTTCTGGTGGTGTGCTCGGCTAACTTGGCGTCGGCAGCAGTGTACAATATGTATGAAAGCTTTACAAATAGCGATGGTACCCTGACATGGGGGGCTGATCCCTCGTTATTGGTACCAACATCGTCTGATTTTACCGCTCCTCTGACGTGGTCGGCAACGTTTAACACAATTGGTCTTCATTATTTCGGCGTTTTTGTTGATCCTGAAATTGATGAGCTTCTGAACACCTATTACAATGAAAAAGGTTCAGCGCAAGGCACTCTGGCTGCCGGACAGTCCTGGCAGATTGGTGATCCTGTTGCTGATAATACTGTTAGCCCTAACATCTACGATTTGGCCTCAAGAGGGACTTTAACCAACAGTGACTTGAATGGTGGGATTGCTAACGATGTCGCTCTGGCACTTGGCTGGAATTTCAATCTGGGTGCAAACCAGACGGCGACTCTTTCGTTCACTCTCTCAGATATACTCCCAACTTCCGGTTTCTTCCTTCACCAGTATGATCCGGGCATTTCGCCAGAAGGTGTCCAGGTTTCCGATCCCGCGTCACTCTATTTTTACAGCACCCTGTTGATTGAGGATACGGGCGGCAATACCCCAGTTCCCGAACCATCGACTATCGTTCTCCTCGGCACTGCGCTTGCCGGTCTGGGCCTGTATGCACGGAAACGTAAAAACGTCTGAGGCAGTGTGCTTCGCATAAATATTGATCCGCATATTGACACCGAAAGGTGAAAAAAATGAAGGCGGGGCATGTGCGCCCCGCCTTTTGTATTTATTGGTGTAATTATTGGTTGACAAGAAACTATCTGATACGGAATAGTTCGCTGCGACCAATAGCAATGAATAAAGGAGGTCATCACAGTGAACATTATCAAAAGAATATTACTCTCCGCTTTACTTGTTTCACTTGCTGCGACAACGCTCATCGCACAAAACGCTCCGCCCGATCCGGCAATGCCGGTACCACCTCCGCCCATGCCCGGAATGTCTCAGTCGCCACCGCCGGTTCCGGTCGAAATGCTCGATCGTCATACCTTCCGGATTTCCCCTCCCGAAATGGTTTCCCCCGGCGTGTATCGAATCGGTGAGATCGTGGTAAACAAGACGGAAAAAACTATCACCTTCCCGGCCGTTGTAAACATGAACAAAGGGCTGTTGGAATACCTGCTTGTGCGTAACGCCGGTAAAACTCACGAAAGTCTTTTTCGTACTGCTGTTGAACCATATAATCTGCAAATTGCCTGTCTGCTGCTCGACCTGGTCGGTACCGACAAACCGCTTGCTTTCCAAGGGGCGCCGGATACACCGAAAGGGGACCCGGTCAGTATCAGCGTCGAACGTGTCCTGGATAACGGCAGGTCGCAAACTGTGAACCCGAAAGAGTGGATCGTCAAAACAGTCGATGGGGAACAGCGGAATGCCCCCGATCTGAACTGGATCTTCACCGGTTCGATTATTAGCAATGGCAGATTCGCGTCTCAGGTTGATGGCTCTATTATTGCGCTTTACCACGATCCTGTTGCCATGATAGACAATGCATCGCTTGGCGGTGAAAGTGACAAAATCTGGTTTGTTAACGAAAAAACCGCGCCTCCGGTCGGCACTAAAGTGACCATTACGATAAAGCCTGTCAAGAAGCCGTAAGGAGAAATTACCTATGAAAAAATTGAGTCTGATTCTCTGTAGCGCACTTATGTTTGCAATCCCTTTCAGCGCCCTTTCCGCAGAAAAAATAGTGTCAAAATCAAAGCCTGACCTCTCCCTGAAACTGGAACTGGAAAACGCGATCGGCAAGGGTCTTACCTGGCTTGCCGCCAAGCAACAACCGGGAGGTTTCTGGGCTCAGGCGGAATATCCTGCTCTGACCGGATTGGTACTCACCTCCTTCCAAGGGGACCCATCAAAATTCTACAAGAACAAGTATGAGCAGAACATCAAAAACGGTTATGACTTTCTGGTGAAGAGCGCCAAGCCGGACGGCGGTATCTACGGCAAGGATTTGGCCAACTACAACACCTCCATCTCCATGATGGCGCTGTTGATGGCCAACAATCCAGCCTATGAACCGCTCCTCAAGAAAGGGCGACAGTTCATCGTCGGCCTGCAGGACAACCTTGGGGAAGGCGATCCGCTGGACGGCGGTATCGGTTATGGCGGCACGTACAAGCATTCCGATCTGGCAAACACCACTTTTGCCCTGGAAGCGCTCTACTACACCCGCTATCTTAAAAGTGACGTGGGCAACGACCCGGAAGCCAAGGATCTGAACTGGAAGGCGGCCATCCAGTTTATCTCGCGCACTCAGAATCTGAAAGCAAGCAACGACCAGAAATGGGCCAGTGATGATCCGGCCAACAAAGGGGGCTTCGTCTATTTCCCTGCTGACAGCAAAGCGGGAGAGCAGAAACTTCCGGACGGAAATAGTGCACTTCGCTCCTACGGCAGTATGAGTTACGCGGGACTGCTCAGCTTCATTTATGCTCAGGTTGACAGGGGGGACCCGCGCGTCAAAGGGGTCATCGAATGGCTGTCAAAGAACTACACCCTGGATGAAAACCCCGGAATGGGGCAGGACGGGCTGTATTACTACTATCACACGATGGCCAAGGCTCTTTCTGCTGCAGGAATCGATACTTTAACAACGAAGGATGGCAAGAAAGTCAACTGGCGTCAAGATCTTGCCAAGCGGCTTCTCGACCTGCAGAACCCGGACGGTTCCTGGGTTAACAAAAACGGTCGCTGGTGGGAGCGAGATCCACATCTGGTGACTTCTTATGCCACGATTACGCTGGAGATTTTGCACCGGGGGTTGTAGTCAACGGAGATTCTATGGCGACCATCCAGCAAAACTTTACCGTCAGCTATTCATACCCGGTGATCTTTACCCGGGATGTCTTCAGCCCTGACAATCCTGAACTGGCGGAGGCAATCCTCTTGAGCGGTTGCACCCGCAACCGGGCTCTCGTTGTGATTGACAGCGAGGTAGTCCGCTTGACTGATGGTCTTCTGGAACGGATCAGCAGGTATGGCGAAGCCCACAATGATATGCTCGAATTTGTTGCCCCTCCGTTCATCATTCGCGGCGGCGAGCTCTGCAAGCATGAGCCGTTTGAGGTAGCGCGCATCCATGATCTTGTTGAGCGTCATCGTCTCTGCCGCCACTCCTTCATCATTGCCATCGGTGGCGGTGCGGTTCTCGATGCGGTCGGGTATGCGGCTGCCACCGCTCATCGTGGTGTCAGACTGATCCGTCTCCCCACAACGGTGCTCTCACAGAATGATGCGGGTGTCGGTGTCAAAAACGGCATCAACGCCTACGGGCGCAAGAATTTTCTCGGCACCTTTGCACCTCCCTTTGCCGTAATCAGCGATTTCGAATTCCTTGAAACGCTGCAACCGCGCGATCTGCGTGCCGGCATTGCCGAGGCGGTGAAAGTGGCCCTGATCCGTGATCGTCCCTTTTTTGACGTGCTGTATGGAGAGCGGCACAAGCTGGCATCTTTTGAACCTGCCGCCCTGGAGCGGATGATCATCCGCTGCGCCGAACTCCACCTGCAGCATATTGCCGGATATGGCGACCCGTTTGAATCCGGTTCGTCGCGTCCGCTTGATTTCGGCCACTGGAACGCTCACAAACTGGAGGAGTTGACCCGTCATGAGCTTCGCCATGGCGAGGCGGTCGCTATCGGTATTGCCCTCGATTCGATCTATTCCAGACGCAGCGGAATGCTGGGTGATCTGGACCTGCATCGGATTCTGACCCTGCTGGACGACCTCGGATTTACCCTGTATCATCCCGCCCTTGCGTGGCTGGATGTGGGGCAGTCGCTGCGGGAGTTTCAGGAACATTTGGGTGGAGAGCTCTCCATTCCGCTGCTAACGGGTATCGGCAGTAAAATCGAGGTGAATAGTATTGATACGGCGTTGATGAAAGGTTGCATTGTGGAGCTGGCGACGCACGCTGGACGTAAATCTACTGCTCCGGTGAAAGAAATGAACCTTCTGAAAGCACAGGAGAACTGACATGTCACCACCATACCAAACCATGGATGCCCTGGAAATTCTTGAGCTGTATTTTATTGAGAATCGCGCCCGGCTTCTTGATATAGCCTCGTTCCTCGACCGGATTGACCGCTATGAAGGGGCCGAAGCTGCTCGCAGAGATTACCGCTATACAGCGTTTCAGAGCGCAGTCGATCTGCTTAAAAGCGGTGCGGCAGGCCGTACGGCCGCCATTCAGACCATCTTCAGTGATCCGACGACAGAGCCTCTGGAATCGGCAGTCGGTTTGAAGGCTTTCGGGGCCTGGAAAGGGGAAGCGTGATGAAGGCGATTGATCCCCACATCCATATGGTGTCGCGCACGACCGATGATTATCTGCAGCTTACCATCGCAGGTATTCACACCATTGCTGAACCTGCTTTCTGGGCAGGCTTCGACCGCACCTCTGCCGCCGGCTTCCGTGATTATTTTCATATACTGACTGTGACCGAACCGGCACGGGCTGCCAGATTCGGTGTCAAGCATTACTGCTGGATCGGCATGAATGCCAAGGAAGCGGAAAATCTCACCATGTCTGAGGATGTGCTGGCACTGATGCCCGAATTTCTTGATGCACCGACCGCTCTCGGCATTGGCGAAATTGGACTGAACAAGAACAGCCGCAACGAAATTAAAACGCTGGAATTACAGCTGGATCTCGCGGTACGGCGCAATGAATTGATCCTGATTCACACTCCCCACCTGGAAGACAAGCTGAAGGGGACACGCATCATCATGGAGATGATCCTTTCAGAACCGCGAATCGATCCGGGCCGGGTGATGATCGACCATGCCGAGGAGCATACCATCAGAGAAATAAAGGACAGCGGTTTCTGGTTTGGTCTGACTCTGTATCCGCACTCAAAAGGGAGCCCGGAGCGCGCTATTGATGTTGTTGAACTGTACGGTGCCGAGCGGCTTTGTATCAACTCCTCTGCCGATTGGAGCGTCAGTGATCCGTTGTCAATACTCAAGTGCGCCAATGAAATGCGGCGGCGGGGTCATTCGGAACAGGCCATCGGTAACGTATTTTATGACAATCCCAAAACATTTCTCAGTCAATGTCCAAAATTCCAGGTCGGATGATTACCTACTGCACCAATATCCACCCTGGCGAGAACTGGGGGGAGACGTTCAATAATCTGCAGACATACATTCCGCCTGTTGCCGCCGCGGTTTCCCCCGCAGCACCGTTCCCGATCGGGCTGCGTCTTTCCGGTCGTGCGTCTATGGAGATCGATGAACGCGCGTCTGCTGAATTTACGGAGTGGCTACAGCGTACCAATACCTTTGTGCCGACACTTAACGGTTTCCCCTACGGCTCTTTTCACGGTTCAGCAGTAAAGGAAAACGTCTATCTTCCAGACTGGCGGGATGGTGAACGGGTCGATTACACCGTGCGACTGGCCAATTTACTCGATTCATGGCTTCCGGAGAACGTTCAAGGCTCGATCTCTACAGTACCGGTCGCCTTTAAGCGCGGCTTTAGAGACGAGGAAGGTTCTGTTCGCGCAAATCTGATGCGGGTGCTGGAACATCTTGACCGGTTACGCCAGAAAAGCGGGAAAATGATCCTGCTGGCCCTTGAGCCTGAGCCGGGATGCCTATTGGAAACGACGCACGAGGTTGTATCCTTTTTTGACCGCATGGCATTTCCGGATGAATTGCGCCGGGGAATCGGTGTCTGTTACGATTGCTGCCACCAGGCGGTTGAGTTTGAGACTCCGTCCCATTCTCTGAATCTGCTGGCTGATGCAGGAATTGCTATCGCTAAAGTACAGGTGTCGTCGGCACTCCGGGTGAAAAATCCGGAGCGGGCTCTCCTGGAAAAATTTTGTGAACCGTGCTATCTGCATCAAGTTGTCATTCGGGATAAGGCGGGCCTGCTCAGCCGCTATACTGATCTTCCTGACGCTCTTCGGGAACACCGCGCCGGCAGCGGCGATGAATGGCGCATCCATTTCCATGTGCCAATTTTTATAGAACGATTGGAGCAGTTTGAAACAACAGAATATTTCATTACAGTAGCGCTGCCGCTGATAGATTCGGGCGTCCTTCTTGAAGTGGAAACCTATACTTGGGAAGTGCTACCGCCCGAACTCCGCATGGCAGACGTGACGCAGTCGATAATCCGTGAAATTCAATGGCTGAAGGCGGAACGCAATGAAACGAACCGTTGTTCTTAACGTTGTCGGGCTTACCCGTACGCTGATCAGCGACAGAACACCGCATCTACAGGCGCTCCTTGCCGGGAGTGCTGATATTACGGCGCTCATTCCGGCGGTTACCTGTTCCATGCAGAGTACCTATCTGACCGGAAAACTTCCCGCTGAACATGGCATCGTCGGCAATGGCTGGTATTGCCGGGATCTTGGTGAGGTACTGTTCTGGCGCCAGTCCAATCAACTCGTCCAATCCGAAAAGATCTGGCAGGCGGCCAGGAAGCGCAACCCGGACTTTACCTGTGCTAACAGTTTCTGGTGGTTCAATATGAACACCGATGTTGACTGGGCAGTAACGCCGCGTCCGCTCTACTGTGCTGACGGCAGGAAACTGCCGGACTGCTACAGTATTCCTCCCCAACTCAGGGACGACTTTAACCGGGAATTCGGACAATTTCCGTTATTTCACTTCTGGGGGCCGGCAACGTCGATCGCTTCCAGTCAGTGGATCGGCAGATCGGCAATGGCCCTGGAGGAGCGGTACCGGCCGACGCTGCAGTTGGTCTATCTTCCGCACCTCGATTATATCCTCCAGAAAGTAGGCCCGGATGGTGATATCGGTACTGACCTGGCCCAGATCGATGATCTCTGCGGCACGCTGATAGCGTACTTCCGTGAGCGTGGCTGCAGGGTTATTGTGCTCTCGGAATACGGAATTACTCCGGTTGCACAGCCGGTTCACCCGAACAGGATACTGCGCGACGCCGGATACCTGTCCCTTAAAATCGATCTGTGGTGTGAGTATCTTGATCCGGGTGCAAGTCGCGCTTTTGCCGTGTCAGACCACCAGATAGCCCATATCTATGTCCAAAGGCAGCATGATATTCCGGCTGTCAAAGCACTCTTTGAGGCTGTTCCGGGGGTTGAACAGGTGCTGGATGAAGAGGGGAAGCGGGCGTACGGACTCAATCATGAACGCTCCGGAGAACTGGTGCTTGTTGCAGGAAAAGAGAGCTGGTTTACCTATTATTTTTGGCATGACGATCATCGGGCGCCCGATTATGCCAGAACGGTAAACATCCATGCAAAACCAGGCTACGATCCGTGTGAACTCTTTCTTGACCCGCAGATCAGTGTGCCAAAGGTGAAGATCGGCTGGACGCTGGCCAAAAAACTCCTTGGCTTCAGATATGTGATGGATGTGATCCCCTTGGACGCCTCTCTGGTGAGGGGGTCGCATGGCAGAATTACTGATGATGCCGCATCAGGCCCGCTTTTCATGACGTCAGAGCCAAAGCTTCTGGCTGGTGCCGGTTTACCGGCTCACCAGGTATATGACACCATCCTCGCGCATGTTTTTTCGGACTGACACTCTTTCATGACTTCCCTGCGAACGTACATCGAACTCTGCAGAGTCAGTAATCTGCCAACGGTCTGGAGTAATGTCCTTGCTGCCGTCATACTTTCCGGAGAACCTTTTTCGTTGGGAGCTTTTTTCACACTGGCGCTCTCACTGTCACTGTTTTATTCAGCGGGGATGGCACTCAACGATATCTGCGATGCCGGTATTGACAAGGTACAGAGGCCAACCCGACCCATTCCTTCCGGAAAAATTACACCGGTTGCAGCGTACCTGCTTACCGGTGGCCTGTTCGTTACCGCGTTTCTGCTCCTGCTTACATTTCCCCACATATCTTCTGTCGTAGCAGGGGTCGTTCTGTTAGTGCTGATCATTCTCTATGACGCGTATCATAAGGGCAATCCATCCAGTGTGCTCTTGATGGCCGCCTGCAGAGCCATGGTGTATGTCGTATCCGCCTGCGCCATTGTCGGAATGGTCAGCTGTACAGTGCTGACCGTCGCCATGATCCAGTTTGGTTATATTGTCTGCATCAGTGTGACGGCACGATACGAGAACCGCCGCTCCACTCCTTTTCCTTTCCAGGTCATTCCGCTTATGCTGGCTGGCATCTGTCTTGTCGATGGCATCTTTCTCGCGGTAGTAATGTCCCCATACTGGCTTTCCGTTGGAGCCTGCGGCATGCTGCTCACGCTGTTTGGACAGCGTTTTGTGCGCGGAGATTAATACCAATTCCAAATCAAAACCCCATCTTCGTTGGTTCGTCTTCGGCTTCTCAGCATACTGTTTGTATTCCTTCGTCGCCTCAATCCTCGCCGCCTTGATGGCATCTTTGATTTGAAATTGGAATAACCCAGTTTTTTGTTACATTTTCCAGCGCAGATACATCTCCTCGACCTTATCCCTCGCCCATGGCGTGCGCCGTAGAAATTTCAGGCTGGATGAAATGCTCGGCTCATGGGTGAAACAGCGGATATCGACGATTCTACCCATCTCCTCCCAGCCAAATTGACCCACCAATTCGGACAGAATCGCTTTTAACGTAACGCCGTGCAGTGGATCATGGCTGCTTTGAATTGTCATCGTTCAGTGCTCCTTCACGTATGTTTATAAATGACCGCTATTGCTGCTACTTTCAATTAACACTTGATACAGTCGAAGGTGCTCAGCCACTTCAACCTCCGGTGAGTATGACGTGCGCATATATTCTGCGGCTCGCAGGCCAAGAACATTCCGAAGTCCTGCGTTTCCCGCCAGCCAGGTAACATATTGCCTGAATGATTCCTGATCCTTGTACAGCATCCCGGTTTTACCATGCCGGACAAGTGACCGGTTGCCCGGTATGTCGTTCGCCAGTACTGGTCGCCCCAGAGCCATGGCCTCCAGCAGGGTGTTTGACATCGATTCGGAGTGAGAACAGTTGATGACGACATCGGCACGGGTATAGAGGGCGCCCATCTGCTCATGGCGGATCTCTCCGAGCCACTGAGCAAATGGTGCGTCATCAAGCTGGCTGCGTATGGTGGCGGCATAATCCTGATCAATAATACCGCCTGCGATTATCAGCTTAAGGGTGGGCAGTTGATCCGCGAGCGACTTCAGCGCCATCAGGGGGAATTCAATCTGTTTGACCGGTCTGAATGCGGCAGGGAGCAGCAGCACGAAGGCGTCCTCTGCAATGCCGAAGTTTTCTGCGGCAGCGACAGGTAGTATTTCAACACCTTGAGCGATCACGGTGATCTTTTTTGCCGCCTGTGGAAAATAGCGGACTAATTCTGCAGCCTCGCTCTCATGGAAACAGACAACTGCTCCGGCTGCTCCTATGGCCCGAATCGTATTCGGGTGGTCACGCAGTTGCGGATTATGTACGTCGCTGCCGGTGATTGTCAGTGCAAACGGTGTATCAAAACGCTCAGTCAGGCGCCTGGTAAGCTCTCCGCAGTAGTGGGCATGGAAGCCGTGGATCAACTCTGGAGCGAAGGGGATAAGCTGTCGCTCCATTTCTGCCGTTGAAAACATATCCGCCGGGAGGACGAGTACCTCATTGCCGGTCTGACGGAGCAAGCGGCTAATGCGGGAAACTGTGGTAATGTTGCCCCGCTGGGGGCCGGTTGAATAAGGTGAGATAATGGCTATTCGCATGCCGGGCATTATGGATGAAGCTGATGGTAAGAGGCAAGCCTCATTATAGATTTTGACTGATGGTGCTGACTGACGTATAATCCGCACCCCGACCGGACGCTACTGTTATCTTCCGCTCACACTTATCGCTTTACAAGGATCATGGATGCAATTTTTTATCGACCCCTATTTTCCCGATTCAATAAATGCTGTCGGCGATGCCGGTATGGCCGGTTTTGATGAGAAACGTCCGCTCTACCTTTCGGGCTGCAAAAACTTTCTTGCTCGATATCGTGATGATATCAAGCAGCTTCACCTGAGCGGTGCCAGCGGCACTGATGTTACCCATCTTCTCAGCGACATGATGGATGAATTACATAATAAATTGTTTCTTTCCATTATTTATGACCTTGGTGGCGGTGAAGATATGCTTGAGCATATTTCACTTGTCGCGGTAGGCGGCTATGGGCGGGGAGAGTTGAATCCGTTATCCGATATTGACATTATGTTTCTGCATGACGGCGTTCTCCCGTCCGCTACGGTAGAAGATATTGCCCAGAAACTACTCTATTTTCTGTGGGATATGCGACTTGAAGTCGGCTATTCGGTCCGCAAGATTGCTGATTGCATCGAAATGGCGGCAGCGGATGGCACAGTCAAAACGGCATTGATGGATGCCCGTTTTCTCTCAGGAAGTCGTTCCCTTTTCGCCGCTCTTTCCAAGGTTATTTTCAGTCAGATTCTGCCAAAGTCGAGCGACTCCTTCATCAAAGAAAAAATGACTGATATGAAGATTCGCCGCGAAAAGTATGGCTCTACGGTGTATCTGCTGGAACCGAACCTGAAAGAGGGGGAGGGGGGGCTTCGAGACCTGCAGACCGCTATCTGGGTTGCTCGCGTCAAGTACAAGTTCACCGAAATGCGTGAATTGATCATCAAGGGGATCATGAACGATGAGGAGTTGGAAAGCTATCTCGCGGCGCTCGACTACCTCTGGCGCATCCGTAACGAGCTGCATTATTTCAACGGTCGCAAAAATGATCAGTTGACGTTTGACGCCCAGGTGCATCTGGCCGGTTTTCTGGGGTATACGGACAGTGACAGAGTGCTGGCGGTGGAAGATTTTATGAGGGATTACTACCGTCAGGCCAACAAGGTGGAGCATTTTACCTCAAGTATTATTTCCCGCTGTATCTGGCGTGATGAAGGCGCTTTAAAAATATTGGGTTATTTCGTGCGGAGGCCGGTCGGTGATGGCTGTTTTGTCATCAAAGGAGAGTTGATCGTCCCTGATGAAACCGTAGTTGAGGAAAATCCGGATGTCATGATGAAAATGTTTGAGCTTGCCCAGAAACATGGGGTCACCTTCAACGTGCGAGTCAAGGGGCTTATCAGGAAGAATCTTGCCCTGATTAACGACAAATTTCGTCGCAGTCGCGAGGTAAACCAGTCCTTCCTGAATATTTTGCGTTCAAACAAGGGGGTCGCCGACACACTGCGAATGATGCACCACCTGGAGTTCCTGAACCGTTATATCCCCGAGCTTGAGCATATTTACTGCAAAGTTCAACACGACCTGTACCATATCTATACGGTCGATATTCATACGCTTTTTGCCGTTGAGCAGGCGGAAAAAATGCTGAATGGCGAATTCCGGGAAAAAATGCCGATCCCCTGCCGGATCGCTTCAGAGATTGGCAAGCAGGAACTGCTTATTTTGTCAGTGCTTTTTCATGATATCGGCAAAGGTTCGGGTGGCGGGCATGCTGAAAAGGGCGCTGCAATGATTCCGACAATAGCACGGCGGATGGGGCTCTCCCGCGAGGATAGTGAACGACTGGAATTTCTGGTTCGTCAGCATCTGCAGTTTGCTCATATTTCTCAACGCCGGGATCTCAATGATGAAAAAATGATTGCCCAATTTGCCGGTCAGATGGAAACCAGCGAAAATCTCAAAATGCTGTATCTGCTCTCGGTTGCAGATGTCCGTGCCGTTGGGACAGACGTCTGGACAGCCTGGAAAGCATCCCTTTTTCAGGAGCTGTTTGAAAAGGCTTTCGCTATACTTGATCGTGGCGGCTTCCAGCAGGAAGCCCGCAGCGAGCGGGTAACATCCATGATTAATAAAGTCACCAGCATACTGGAAAACGATTTTCCGGCTGCGAAGATACGGCACGAACTGAAAGCCATGCCGGTGCGACTCCTCCTCTCCACTCCAGCCCCGTTGATTGCAGAGCAGGTTCGTCTGTTGCTCGGCCTGGATCAATCCGACATTTTGCTGCGCATCACGCATCAACATGAGAGCGGCTATTCTGAATACACCATCTGTGCTCATGATATGCCGGGGCTCTTCTCCCGGATAACCGGAGTTATGGCAGCCAACGGCATAAATATTCTGGGAGCTCAGATCAATACCAGTAAGAACGGCAAGGTTTTGGATACGCTACAGGTAAATTCTCCCCAGGGAAACCTGATTACTGATTCGGTCCGCTGGGAAAAGGTTGAGATGGATATGCGCCAGGTTCTTCATGGCGAAGTGCAGATTGAAACTCTAGTTGCGAAACGAAAGCGGCCGACCCTCCTGACGGCCCGCCCTGCACCGCGCTTTGCGACTAAAGTTGATGTCGACAATGAAGTGTCGGAAGAGTACACGGTCATCGATATCCTGACTCACGACAAGGTCGGCCTGTTGTATCTGATTACCAGCACCCTTGCTGAGATGGGGTTGTATATCGGCGTATCAAAAATATCGACCAAGGTGGATCAGGTGGCCGACGTGTTTTATGTGCAGGACATTTTCGGGCATAAAATCACTGCTCCTGAAAAGCTGAACGAAATTTGCAGCAGGCTTCTGTATGCGATTGATGAGTGGGTGTGAACGACTACCTCGACCTCTTTATATCGTATCTTGTCGTGGAAAAAGGGCTCTCAAGCAACACCCGGAGCGCCTATAGCCGCGACCTCGTCAGGTATCTTGATTTTCTCGAAAAAGCGGAACGACAGAAACCGTCCGATGTCAGTTCGGCAGATATTGCCGCCTTTATGGGCGTTCTGCAGAAACGTGCCATTGGTGCGCGCAGTCGTGCCCGTTGCCTGTCAGCTATCCGCATGTTTCACAAATTTCTGATGATTGAAAACTACGCCGACAGTAATCCGGCCACGATCATTGAAGCGCCGCGTACACTCCACAAACTGCCGCAGTTTCTCGATGGCCGCGAGGTTGATGCCCTGTTTGCCGCCTGCGTCGGTGAGCGTGGCGAGGATCTGCGTGACCGCGCAATGTTGGAGATTCTGTACGCAACCGGACTGCGGGTGTCTGAACTGGTTAATCTGAAACTGCGTGAAGTCAATCTTGATTCCGGCTATCTGATGACCATCGGCAAGGGGAGTAAGGAGCGTCTGGTGCCGATCGGGGAGTCGGCCCGCGAATGGTCTACACTCTATCTCGACAGGGTGCGTCTCCTTCACGATCCGCTGCGCCGGAATCAGTTCTTTTTTTTGTCCCGTCTGGGTGAGGCGATGAGCCGCCAGGCGTTCTGGAATATTATCAAGAAACGGGCGCTTCTGGCGGCCATTTGCAAGAATATCTCACCACACACTCTGCGCCACTCGTTTGCCACCCATCTGCTTGAAAACGGTGCCGATCTCCGCAGTGTCCAGATTATGCTGGGACATGCCGATCTCGCCAGCACCCAGATTTATACCCACGTCACCAGAGAGAGACTGAAACGCCTGCACCAGCAGATTCATCCACGCGGGTGAAATAAACCTAGAAAAAACAGTCCATTACCGCAACCAAAGTAGGTGTCTCTAGGCAAGACGCAAAGTTCGCAAAGAAATCGTGAGGTTATTAAATATTTTGCAATCACCTTTTGGGTGCGAGTACAATTCGCTAATCTAATTGTTTTCCTTCGCGTTCCTTGCGCCTTTGTGGTTCAATATTCTTCCCGCCTATTACATTTATCAAATTATATTTTCTTGACATATAGCAAACATGTAAGCTAACGTGAATGAAAAAAGCAAAATCTTGGGTGACCATGGGACGGAAAATTTACGGAACTTGGTGTTTAATATTGCCCCCAAGTTGGCCGGATTGCCGGGCGCTGCTTCCGAAAGGCCGCACCGATGCAATTCGGCTTTTTCGTCATCTCATCTATTCAGACCTCGTAGCACAATTTTGTACAGGTGGTTCAGGCCAGAAAGTGACCGGTACACAATGCTGGATGTCGCCATCGGTTTTTTAAAAGATGAACTTATCACGTATCTGCTGACGCGGACCGGATCGGATACCGTCAAGGTAATCATGAGCGCGGTCGTTGATGAAGCGGGTCGCTATGCTTTCCCTGTCGACAGCATCTGCTGCACGATCATCACAATTGAGGAAGAGCGGGTTCTGAAAAACCATCTTCACGATTATACGACAGTGAGCGGTCAGCATGTCGTTCTGGAGCCGGAGCTTAAACTTAACCTGGACGTACTGTTTGCCGCCAACTTCACGCATTATGACGAGGCACTTAAATATATTTCGTATGTACTGACTTTTTTTCAGTCGCATTCAGTATTCGCATCAGATCAATATCCAGCGCTTGCACCGGGTATTGGTAAACTGACGGCGGAACTGTTGTCGCTCAACTATGAACAACTCAATCAGTTGTGGGCCTTCATCGGTGCTCGGCATCTGCCGTCAGTCGTTTATAAGGTTCGCATGGTGACCCTTCAGGATGCGGCGCAAACAGCGGTGCATCCGCCACTTACGACAATCAGGACGACTATACAGAGCCAATGATAACGACATTTCACACATTATGTACCGTTGCTGTCTCCCATGGCTATTACAGCGATAACTGCCTGGATTTCGATTTTATTGTGCCTGCCGATTCAGCCGCACTAATGAGAAACGGCAAACTGATTGCCAGGGTGCGAGATGGTAAATTGCATCTGCTCTATGAGGCCGATGACGAGGGAGCGGTGTTGACCCCGATGGCGGGAACGACTCTGCGGTTCGGCATGAAACTGCTGAATCCGTTGTTCAGTAACTTCTCTGATGTTGCGGTTGCTCCTCTGCTCTACCGGAACAACGTGATTGCAGGCAGACTTGACTTGGCGCAGGGAGTGGCCTTGACCGGTCGACTCGTACAGCACGCAATTTCCACATCAATTCGGCCTGTTACGGTTACGGTCAGCAATGAAGAGGGTTACCTGATTAAAACGGAAACGATCACGCCAGCCAACGACCGTTCTGCCGTCTCCTTCGATTTGGTAGCACACTCCGCCGGAATGTACAGCGTGGTGGAAAAGTACCCGGATGAAACAGTAACGGCGTCATATTATTCAGACCCGGAGCTTCAGAGGGCCGGTGTGTCCGGGGTGGTTGAAATAAAGATCGACGGCGGATTTTACACTTCACCACCGGCATTTATCATCAGTTTCAATGCAAAACAGGAGACGCTCAAATATTACGTGGTTGCCGGCAATTATACCGCTGCCGAGCTCGAACATCTGTCGGTATCGGATGCCGGCTTTGCTGAAGAGGGACGACCACGGATTGATTTTACCCGAGTGCAGTCTGCTTCGTTCTCTTCAGACGATATACCGGCAGGAATGATCGCAAAAGAGGGTAAAAAAATTATTCTTTTTAAATCACAGACGCTTGTTGAACGCCGGGAAACGGCCCGCAATAAAATTCAGTTGAGTAATAATGGTGATGTTCTCATCAGAAATCTTCCACAGGCTGGTGCAGACATGGTGAGTGGAGACTTTTTTATTCATATTTCCAAACAGTAACCCCGGGCGCAGAGGATCCGTGTTGATTCGAAATTATGTTCTGTGAAAGCTGCAGAAAAATAATTTCTAACTTAACTAAAGGAAGGAAGATTATGCCAACGTACAAGACACCAGACGTGTATGTGGAAGAGATTTCGGTATTCCCCCCTTCGGTGGCGGAAGTCGAAACAGCCATCCCGGCCTTCATCGGGTACAGCGAGTCAGCCAGGAAAAACGCCGACTACGATCTGATACTCAAACCGACCAAGATCTACTCACTAAAGGAGTTTGAGCGCTATTACGGCATTCCCGAGGACGATGCCATTACTGTAAGCGTCGCCGATGACGGCCTCGGCGGCTTCTCGATCACCTCCTTCGGTGAACCGGTCGTAAAATACCTGCTCTACTGCAGCGTCAAAATGTTCTTCGACAACGGAGGCGGGCAGTGCTACATCGTGTCGGTCGGCACCTATCAGGCGATCCCGGTCATCGATCTGGCCGGCGATTCCTCCTCCAACCGGGCCACGATGTATGGTCTGCAGGATGGACTTGACGCTGTAAAGCTGGAAGACGAACCGACACTGATTGTGATTCCGGAGGCGGTCCAGCTTTCTGCAGCCGACTATACGACGCTGGTTCAGGCGGTGCTGCTGCAGTGCAATACCCTCGGCGATCGTTTTGGTATCTTCGATATCAGGGACGGGCATACCGACCTGGATGCTACCGCTCTCGCCAACAACAGGGGCTATTTCGGCAACAATTATCTGAAATATGCCGCAGCCTATTACCCGTTTGTGAAGAGCATGATGAATTTTTGGGTGAATAGTGACGAAAC
This sequence comes from uncultured Geobacteraceae bacterium, assembly GCA_903939115.1. GTDB lineage: Bacteria > Desulfobacterota > Desulfuromonadia > Geobacterales > Pseudopelobacteraceae > JACRCG01. Next base: position 71,620 of record CAJAFV010000078.1, on the reverse strand, counting down.
CAACGTCGATGTGACGTACGGTGCCAATCCGGTCGCCAACCTCGGCACACTCAAGAGCAGTAACACCGCGCTGTACAACTTCGTGAAAACCACGCTGAAGGAGCATTTCATCACGTTGCCCCCCAGCGGCGCAGTGGCGGGAGTCTATGCCGCAACCGATAGTAATCGCGGCGTATGGAAGGCGCCGGCCAACGTCAGTGTGGTCGGCGTGATTGAGCCGGTCATCAAGCTCGGCAACGCCAAACAGGATGTCATGAACGTGGATGCCGCCTCAGGAAAATCGATCAACGCCATCCGCTCGTTCATGGGCAAGGGAACCCTGGTATGGGGGGCACGCACACTGTCAGGCAACGACAACGAGTGGCGCTATGTTCCGGTGCGTCGATTCTTCAACATGGTGGAGGAGTCGGTGAAAAAATCGACATACTGGGCGGTATTTGAGCCGAACGATGCCAACACCTGGGTCAAGGTGCGCGGCATGATCGAGAACTACCTGACGCAGAAGTGGCGGGAAGGGGCGCTGGCCGGCTCTACCACGAAGGAGGCCTTCTTTGTCAAGTGCGGGCTCGGCATCACAATGACTTCACAGGATATTCTGGAGGGGAGGATGAATGTGGAAATCGGCATGGCGGCGGTGCGGCCGGCCGAATTCATTATTTTAAAATTCTCGCACAAACTGCAGAGTTCATAATCTCATAAAATTTACTAAAAGGATGACACCATGGCGAAACAATATCCTCTTCCATCATTTCATTTCACTGTCGAATGGGGCGGCACCCGCATCGGTTTTTCGGAGGTTACCGGACTGACCCAGGAAAATCAGGCAATCGAGTACCGTGACGGTTTATCCCCGGAATACTCGTCGATAAAAATGCCCGGACTGCGTAAATTCGGCAATATCACGCTAAAACGGGGTGTCGTTAAAAGCGACAATGATTTTTTCAAGTGGCTCGGCACCGTTAAGCTCAATACGGTGGAGCGTCGTGATCTCATCATCAGTCTGCTCAATGAAGAGCATCAACCGGTGATGGTATGGAAAACGCATAATGCTTTTCCGGTAAAGGTTGAAGGGCCGCAACTGAAGGCATCGGGCAATGAAGTCGCGATTGAATCGATCGAAATTGCTCACGAAGGCCTCGAAGTTCAGAATGACTGATGGCTGACTATTATCCTCCCGTCAGTTTTCATTTCAAGGTAGAGGTGCTCGGTTTGCCTCCCAACAGCCACGATGTCCGTTTCACCGAGGTTAGCGGACTTTCTGTGGAAATGGGAACGGAAGAGGTCGCCGAGGGGGGGGAGAACCGGTTTTTGCAAAAATACCCGACCGGCGCCAGGTATCCTGAACTGGTGCTGAAACGCGGCTTGCTGGTGAATTCTGAGGTCGTGAACTGGGTCAGGGAGTGTATCGAAGATTACAGGATACAACCGATGAACATCGACATCACGCTGTTGAACGAACAGCATCAGCCGCTGGTGACCTGGCATTTGGTTAACGCCTACCCGACAAGATGGTCGGTCAGCGATCTGAACTCTTCGAATAATGCGGTGTCGATAGAAACCCTGCAGCTGTTTTATCAATATTTCACGATGGACAGGTCGTAAGCTGATGCCGGTTATTATCGATGAAGTCATAATTTCGGTTGAAGTTTCCAACCAGGCGTCGGGCGGCGCCGTTTCCGCACCGTCTGCCACCGATGACAAACAGGCCATCATCGCCGAGTGTGTGGAACGGGTGCTCGACATACTCCAGCAGAAGCGGGAGCGCTGACAGATGAGCAATCGGGGAACATTGGAAAAACTGCTGATCAAGGCCTACGAGTCGCCCCGGTATTCCGGGCAGCCTGTTGCGGAGTTTACGGCCTTTACCAACCCGAACGAGATTACCCTCTCCTATGAGATGGAATACGACAGTGCCCAGGGTTCTGGGACGACCAACAGCCGGATGAATTTCAAGAAGATGAAGCCGGGTGATATGTCACTGAAATTCTTTATCGACGGCACCGGGGCTAGCGGGCGGACAATCGATGTGCAGCAGCAGGTGGAAAAATTCCAGATGGTAACCGGCTATAACGGTACCATCCACCGCCCCAATTATCTCAAGGTCGGCTGGGGAACGCTGAAGGTGAAGTGCTGCGTTCTGAAAAGTGCATCGATCATCTATACATTATTCAAACCGGACGGTGTGCCGCTCAGGGCGGTCATTAGCGCCACCTTCACCGATAACTCGGACGACCAGACACGCGTGGCCATGTCTCAGGATCAATCCCCGGACCTGACCCATGTCCGTATGGTAAAGGCGGGTGATACTCTGCCGGCCATCTGCAGGGAGATCTATAACGATCCGTCCTATTACCTTGAGGTGGCCCGGGTTAACCGGCTCAACGATTTTCGCAACCTGACGCCGGGCGTCAGGATTATCCTGCCACCATTGGAGAAATAGTCATTCCTGAAGAACGATCGATAGCCATGCCTGCTGAACACCGTGAATTCATCATCAAGGTGGATGGGAGCGCGATAGGGCGGGAGAGACAGCTCCTTGCCGTGAATATCACAAAATCGGCCAACAGGCTCTCGTCCGCACGGCTTGTGTACCTGGATGGTGCCGCATCTTCAGGGGACTTTCCCTTCAGCAATGCCGACACCTTTGTTCCGGGCAAAGAGGTGGAAATTCTGGCGGGGGCGGCCAATAACCCGCTTACGCTGTTCAAGGGGATTGTCGTCCGGCAGAGCCTTAAAGTGCGCGATAACTCTGCACCGCAGCTGGTGGTGGAATGTCGCCACAAAGCGGTCAAGCTGACAGTGGGGCCAAAAAACGCATACTATTTCGACCAGAAGGATAGCGAGATCATCAGCTCACTGCTACAGAACGCCTCCCTTGACGCGGATGTGGAAAATACTACGGTGACCCATAAGCAGCTGGTGCAGTACAGCTGCACCGATTGGGATTTTCTGCTGATGCGGGCTGAAGCAAACGGGAAACTGGTATTCACCGCCGATGACAAAGTGCTCGTCAAGGCGCCGGTGACGGGCGGTTCAGCGGTCTGCTCGCTGCGCTTCGGAGCAACAATACTGGAAATGGATGCCGGGATTGATGCGCGTGGACAGTACCGCGCCGTTAGCTGTACCACCTGGGATCCCTCTCTGCAGGAGGTGGTCGGGAAGGATGCATCCGACCCCAACATCAGCACCCCCGGAAACCTGGGAAGTGACGCTCTAGCTGATGTGGTTGGTCTTGACGGCTATCACCTGCAGCATGCGACGGTTGCCGATGATGAGGCGCAGGCCTGGGCCGATGCCCGCTGGCTGAAATCGCAGCTGAGCAGGGTAAGCGGCCGCGTTAAATGCGAGGGTTTTGGTACGGTCACCCCGGGCGATATCGTTACTCTGGGCGGTATCGGAGATCGCTACAACGGCGATGTCTTTGTCAGCGGTGTCCGCCACGATTTCGACCTGGTACAGGGGTGGAAAACCAATCTCCAGTTCGGCGCCGTTGATACCTGGCTGGGGGAGGAGCAGGCCGTCTCCGCGCCGAAGGCCTCGGCGCTGCTGCCGGGGATCAACGGCCTCCAGATAGGTGTCGTGACCGGAAATGAAGATCCTGACGGCGAACACCGGGTGCAGGTGCGGATGCCGCTGGTTGACCCGCAGGGGGATGGGACCTGGGCGCGGGTGGCGGCTGTTGACGCCGGTGATGAGCGTGGTTTTTTCTTCCGGCCGGAGCTGGGTGATGAAGTCGTGCTGGGGTTTTTAAATGACGATCCGCGGCAGGCGGTGGTGCTCGGCATGCTGCACAGCAGCGCCAGGCCGGCGCCGCTGCAGGGAACGGACGATAACCACGAGAAGGTCTACCAGAGCCGCTCCAGGATGAAGATCTCCTTTAACGACGACACGAAGGTCATGCGGCTGGAAACACCGGCGGGAAACGCGATCACTCTGAGTGAAAATGATAAATCCGTTAAGATCGCCGACCAGAACGGCAATACGTTGGAGATGACCGAATCCGGCATCCTGATTGAAAGCAGCAGGGAGATCACCTTGAAAGCCGGCACGGAGCTGAAGCTCGAATCGGGCACCGCGCTGAGCGTCAAGGGGGGTACGGAGCTGAAGCTCGAAGGAACTTCCGGGACAGAGGTCTCCAGCAGCGGCGTGACGAAGGTCAAGGGGACTCTTCTCCAGTTGAACTGACGGGAACGTGATAGTGCATGTGAAAGGAAAAATATGGCGGCAGCAGTACGAGTGGGGGATGTCACAACTCATGGTGGGACCGTTGTCGGCCCCGGCGTCGCAACGGTGCTGATCGGCGGGATGCCGGCCGCCGTGGCGGGAGATACCCATATCTGTTCGCTCCCCCCGAATGGACATCAACCGACCGCCAGCATATTTCCGGCCGGTAGCACAACGGTACTGATCTGCGGTATGCCGGCGCTCCGGACAACGGATGCCTGCATCTGCGGGGCTATGGCGGCTGTCGGTGGAGCGACGGTGGTAGTAAGCTAGAAAAAAGGCGCCAGTTATGAGTGACTACGGATCAGACAACCTGCAGAGCTCTTTTCTCGGCACCGGCTGGAGCTTTCCTCCCGAGTTCAGTCGTGAAACCGGCCAGGTGATGCTGACGTCGGATGAAGATGATATCCGGGCCAGTCTCGTGATTCTGCTCGGTACCGCCATGGGGGAGCGTTTTTTGAATCCGGAGTATGGCCTCGACATGCACGAAATGCTCTTTGAGCCGCTCGGCACCACGATGAAGACCTTTCTGCAGGACCGGGTAAAGACGGCAATCCTGATCTTTGAGCCGAGAATCAACCTGCTCTCTCTGGAACTGGACACCTCGGCCCAATACGAGGGAAAGATCGGCATCGTCGTGGCTTATGAGGTGCGGGCCACCAACTCACGATACAACCTCGTCTATCCATATTACGTCTCGGACGGCAACGAGGTGCGCAGGCGAGTAGAGATCACTAACCGCGTATAGGTACAAACCATGGCTGAAAAAGATATCATCCAGAACATGATCTTCCAGCTCGGTCAGAGCCAGAATGAGCGTATGCCGAAAGAGCTGGGGATACACCATGCCGATGTGGATGAACGGAGCTCTGCAGAGCTGCTCCGCTTTTCCCGCAGGCTGGCAGCTCTCGTCAGCTATTTCCGCAGCGACGTTACTGTTCCGGACGGAGAGTGGTCCGCCTTCTTTCCCGGCAGTGACGCTGAGATAAAAAAAGTGCTGGAAAACAGAGCCGGTGACACCTCTCCCCACCTGGCGCTCTTTATTGCATTTCTGGAGTTGTACAAGATCCCGCAGGAGGTCATCAACCGGTTTACCGGACGTCACCTCGATTTTTATTATCAACAGCTGCTCCGGTTCGTCAAAAAAGGTGCCGTGCCGGACAGGGCCCATCTGCTGCTGGAGTTGAAGAAACATGCCCCGCCACTAACGGTCGGGCCGGATCAGCGCTTCTTAGCCGGCAAAGATACGCTCGGCAGGGAGCTCTGCTACATTCCGACCCGCACCACCCTGATCAACAGCGCCAAAGTCGATTCGCTCCGCTCGCTGTACGTTGATTCCAGCGGGCACGGACGGGTTCTTTCCGCACCGGTTGCAAACTCGGCAGACGGCCTCGGGGGCGCGCTGACCGGAGATGAACCGAAATGGTCCGGCTTCGGTCACAGTGGCCTGCCGACAGCTGAAACAGGTTTTGCTCTCGCTTCACCGCTCCTGCGGATGCGCGAAGGGAACCGGACGGTGACGGCGACGCTTTCAGTCGGATCAGTTAATCGTAAAACAGTGAACAATACCACCCTTAAGGACTCCTTTGAGATTTTCATAAGCGGAGAAAAACGATGGCTCGGGCCGTATGCGGTCTCGCCAACGCTGTCGGAAGATGTGAACCGCAAAAGTAAGCTGACTTTTTCTTTTTCCGTACCTGATACGGAACCTGCGGTCATCGATTATGATCCACTGATTCATGGCTCTGCGTACAACGTTGTGGTGCCCGTGGTTCAGCTGCTGTTGAAGAAGAGCTGCAGCAGTATCGGTTACACGGAGCTCAAGCGGATTACTCTGCTGAGGGCTGCTGTTTCAGTGACGGTGACTAACGTTACAACCCTGGCCCTTGAAAACGATGGTGGAACTCTCGACTCGAAGAAGGCTTTTCTTCCCTTTGGTTCTCAGCCGACGAAAGGTTCCCGTTTCATGATCGCATGCAGCGAAGCGCTTGCCAAAAAGCTTTCCGAAGTAACAGTTGCGGTGACGTGGAAGGACGCACCCCCCGATTTCTCCAGCTATTATGCCGATTACAGTGACGGCTCACTAACGAACGACACGTTTACCGCTACGGTATCCTTCGGAGACGGTGGCAGTTGGGATGTTTCGCAGTCCGGTGTGAAGCTGTTCGAATCAGGCAATGCTTCCGCAGCACATACGTTCAGTTTTAAGGTACCGCAGGAGCCGCGTCGTGGTTTCATCACGTTTGCCTTGGAGCATGATTTCCTTCACTCCACCTACCGCAAAAAGTACGTTGAAAAGGTTATGGCCTACAGCAGGGGGGATGGAGCCCTGATTGTTCTCAATGAACCGTACACCCCTGCAATCCGGAGTATTTCGCTTTCCTATACGGCTGTTTCCGACACGGTAACAATTGCGCAGGATCACCCTTCAATCGATGACTATATCAATCAGGATCTCAGTTTCCATCACATCACCTACTTCGGTCAGATGCGGGAGCATGCCTATCAGCGCACCCGGTTCGCTTTTTTGAGGGACAAGAACGTGTACCTGTTCCCTCACTATGACAATGAAGGCGAACTGTTGATCGGGTTTGCCGCTCTTCAGCCTGGAGAAAGCGTCAGCGTGCTGTTTCAGGTGGCCGAGGGGAGTGCCGACCCGGAACTGCCGAGGCAGCAGATCAACTGGTCGGTGCTCTGCGACAACTACTGGAAGCCGCTTGCCGGCAATGAACTGCTGCTCGATACCACTAATCAACTGTTGACCAGTGGCATCGTCACTTTTGGTATCCCTGCTGAAGCGACCGTTACCAATACGATTCTTCCCGGCGGCCGGATCTGGGTGAAAGGGGCCGTATACCGAACCGTTAGCGCAGTCAGTCGGTTGATCGATGTGGCGGCCAATGCGCTGGAGGTACAGTTCACCAATAACGTCTCCGATAACGTCGCCGCTAACGGGAAAGATCCGGGGCATCTGCATACAGCGCTTGAAAAGGGCTCAATTACAAAACTGAAAAACGGGTCGGCCGAGATAAAAACGGTCAGACAGCCGTACGGGTCATTCGGCGGTCGTCCGCCGGAAAGCGATGACCTTTTCCATACGCGCGTATCCGAGCGGTTGCGCCACAAGGACCGCTGCATTACCCCCTGGGATTACGAGCGGATCATTCTGGAAGAGTTTCCCTCGGTGCATAAGGTGAAGTGTATCCCGCACGCAAGCAGTGACTGCTGGCTCAAGCCGGGGAACGTATTGATCGTGGTGGTAGCCGACCTGAAAAACAGAAATGCCGTCAACCAGTTGGAGCCGAAAGTGCCTGCCGACACCCTCAGCCGGATCACCGCTTTTGCCGGGGAGCGAGCAGGTATGCAGGTGAGAGTACAGACGAGGAATCCACGCTACCAGAAGGTTCAGCTCGATTTCAAAGTAAGGTTTTATGACGGGCGCGAACCACATTATTGCCGCAAAGAGCTCGATTCTGCGTTGATCACCTTTCTATCCCCCTGGGCATACCAGGTTGAAAACGAAATTTCCTTCGGCGGGAGGATATATAAATCGGTCCTGCTTGATTTCGTGGAAGAGCTGGAATACGTCGATTATGTCACTGATTTTAAAATGTACTGCTATTTCGAAGACGCCCCCAACCGTATCGACGTATCCGTGGCGCAGCCGGAAACGCCTGATACCATACTGGTTTCAGCGGCTAGCCACAGCATCAGGGAAGTGTAATCACAATGACAGCTGCCCGGACGATAGCCAAAAAAAATACGCGAGAGACCGCGCTGGACCACCGGCAGCTTGCCGCGATCGGGCTTGGGCATGTGCAAAGGCTGAGCAGTCGCATCTGGACCGACTACAATGTACACGATCCGGGCATGACGATTCTGGAGCTGCTCTGTTACGCTCTGACCGATCTCGGCTACCGGGCGTCCTATCCGGTGGAGGAGTTGCTGGCAACTGCGGCGGACAATGCTGACGCCATGCAGAAACAGTTTTTCACGCCCCGGAGAATTCTACCAAACCGTCCGCTTACCCTGGTCGATTACCGCAAACTTTTGATCGATGTGAAGGGGGTAAAGAATGCCTGGCTGGCACCGGCAACGCAACGCTACTACGCCGATATGGCCGCAGGGCAGCTACTCAGGGAAAACCCGGGGCGACCCGGGATCAGGGAGATTCAGCTCTCCGGACTCTATGACGTGACCATTGAATACGATTCAGATAATGGTGAAGAGCAGCAAAAAGTGCTGAAGGCGGTTCAGGCGCTGCTGCAGTCAAACCGCAATTTGTGCGAGGATTTTGTCTCTTTTACGCGGGTCGGGACACAGCCCTTCAACCTCTGCTGCGAGCTGGAACTGGCTGCGGATGCCGATGTGGCTGGGGTTAAAGCGGAGATCCTCTTTCAGCTGCAGAACTACCTGGCTCCGCCGATTCGTAACTATACCCTGACAGAGATGCTGGAGCGGAAGAGGGGTGACGGCAGCCGATATAGCGCTGACGAGATATTTAACGGTCCGGCGCTGAACTGTGGATTCATTGACGATGCGGATTTGGCCCGGGCCGAACTGCGCACGGAAATCCGCCTTTCCGACGTTATCAGTCTCATCATGGACATTCCGGGAGTCCGGTCTGTTCGGGATATTCTCCTGCACCCGGACGGGGTTCCCGCCTCTCTCGAAAATAAATGGCTGGTGCCGGTTCAACCGGGCAAAAAGGCGCTCCTCAATCAGGGCAGTACGCGGATCGTATTCTATAAGCGAAATATGCCGGTTGTGGCCGATACCGCCGCAACCGGGGCCCGGCTGAAACAGCTGCATGACTCTGTCACAGCTGCGACCGACAGTGAATATCCGTATGATTTTGATATCCCCCGGGGTAGTTTCAGGAATCCCGGCAGTTACTATTCATTCCAGAATCACTTTCCGGCCATTTATGGACTGAGCACGTCCGGCCTCGACAGCTCGGCAGATGCCGGACGGAGAGCGCAAGCTGCACAGCTGAAAGCCTACCTGTACTTTTATGATCAGCTGATGGCCGACTATTGTGCCCAGTTGGGTCAGATAAAGGAGCTTTTCTCCACCGACCCCGGAGTGCAGCGCACCTATTTCCACCAGGCGGTCACCTCTTTTGCGGAGTACGAAAAACTGTTCGGCACCGGCGATGCCGCACAGATTGTAAAAACCATACAGGAGACGATCGAGGATAAGCGGGTTCTGGTCGAGCGGCGCAACCGGTTCCTTGATCACCTGATTGCCCGCTTTGCCGAGTGCTTCAACGATTTTGCTGCCATTATGTACTCCGCCTTCGGAACCTCCCCGGAACAGATGGTTGCCATCAAATGCTCATTTTTGAACGACTATCCGGCCATCAGCAGTGAGCGTTCGCTGGCATACAACTGCAGCCTGAAAAAGGATGCCGATCTCTGGAATTCGGACAATATCTCCGGGCTGGAGCGCCGTCTGGCCCGGCTGCTCGGCATCCGCACCTGTTCCCGGAGAAACCTGGGTGATATCGCCTATGATGTCTATGCCGAAATCGACGGAACCCCCGATGACGAATTCCGCTTCCGCATCAGGAAACGCGATACGGGCAAAATCCTCCTCAGCAGCAGCACCCGCTATGTCACTCCCGATCTGGCCCGCACTGAAATGCGGCGCGCCATTCAATCCGGTCTGCACCCCTCTGGCTTTCAACGTAAAACAACCAGGGACGGCAAACAGTATTTCAACGTTATCGACACCGGCGGCGAGGTGCTTGCCCGCCGGATCGAGTACTTCGCCGATGAAACGCAGCTCGATGCGGCCATTGCGGAAACGATGGCATACCTGCAGGTCAACTACAGTGATGAAGGTATGTATCTGATCGAAAACATCCTGCTGAGGCCCGAAGCGGAGGATGACCGGTTCCTGCCGATCTGCCCCGCCTCCGGCATCGGTGTCTGTGCAGAAAACGACCCATACAGCTACCGCATTCACATCATTCTTCCCGCATACGGCAGCCGTTTCCAGTCGATGGATTTCCGGCGTTTTGCAGAAGAGTTGATCCGGGAGGAAACGCCGGCCCATATTCTTCCCAAAATCTGCTGGATCAGCAAAACGGAGATGGCCCGTTTCGAAAAGGATTACCGGGAGTGGCTCTATCTGAAAGCGGGAGCGGCAAAAAGCAGGCGCAGGGAAAAGTTGTCACGATTCATAGAAGCGCTTTTCACACTAAGAAATGTGTATCCTTCAGAGCATCTGCACGAATGCGGTCCGGAAGAGGAGCGGCCTAAATTCATTCTTGGACGGACGGCACTCGGGACAGCAGATACTGACGACACGGTTTGACGGGGGCTGACGCCATGACGCAGATATTGAGAAGTCTGGATGACATTACATGCGGTTACAGTGTCTTTGAAAAAGATCAGATGCTGACTCACGATCAGCTCAACAGCGTTGCCGACTATCTGGATGACCAGTCACGCCTGACGAGGATCAGCCTGTCGGGAGTCGGAATTGTCTGCGGTCTGCGTGTCTCGCGGCAGGGGGACCGGGTGACGCTGACCGGAGGGGTAGGGGTGACGACCGACGGTGACCTTTTACGGCTTCCCGGTGACACGGTCTATGACAGGTTCCGGGTGTATGACGCGACACAACCTGCCTACTCGCAGTTTTACGCCGGGGGGATCATTCCGGGCGAAATGCTGCCGCTCTATGAGTTGGTCGGCAGCAGCGAAAGCATCAACGACCGCACGGACCTGCTGGGTAACTTTACCGCCCGGACAGATACAGAGCTGGATGATATGGTAGCGCTTTTGTATATGGAAAGTTACGTGACCGACCGGGATATCTGCTCGGGAACCGACTGCGACAATCTGGGCCAGGAGTGCCGCAACAGGCTGCGACTGCTGCTGCTGAAAAGCTCTTTGATCGATCCGCTGCGCGAACACGTGGCAACCCCCGATCGGGTATTCAGCCGGATGGACGAGATAGAAGCCGATCGACCGCTCTTCGCGGCGGGCGTCAATGCACCGGGGCTTCTGGCGCAGACGTACCGGACTGTCTGCAACCAGATTCACGGCAGACTGACGGCTGAACTTCCCAAGCTCTACCCTCTCTGTGCGCCGTTCCTCGGCGACATATTTTCCGATGATCCGTCCCAGGCGTGGAACGCCACTCTGAAATTATGGAATGTCTCATTTGCCTCTCAAACCTTCGGCATGCAGTATTACTATGATTTTCTGAAGGATCTGACGGAAACCTGGAATTCCTTCCGTAATTTGCTTGCCGGCGAGCAGAGCTGGTGTTGCCCCGATTCCTCAGCCTTTCCCAAACACCTGCTGCTCGGCAATCTGAATCCCGACAGTGACCCTGCCCAGAACCGCACCTCCTTCTATCCGTCGCCTGTCGTGAGCCGAACCATTGAACAGCTTGAACACGCCCGCTTCCTGATCCGGAAACTGGATGTGCTGATCCGCACGTTTCAGGTGCCGAAACCAGAGGGGGCCGTCGTACGCGTCACCCCCAGCCTGACTGAGGAGCAGATTCTGGAAGAGCGGGCGATACCGTACTACTACAAGTATACCGCTGCCAACCCGATTCATGCCTCCTGGAATTATAAACTCCACTGCTCCGGCCGGGATACCGGCAATTATTCTTACAATGCCGGGCTGTACGGTGCAACGGGTGCTGCGGCACATCCGTTGGCCGCGCAGATCGGGCGTTTTTCGTTTTTCCGTGTTGAAGGACATCTGGGACAGCCGGTTGCCGACGTTGTGGCGTTGCTGGAAAATGAAATCGCTGCCCAAAACCTGCCATTCTGCGTGCATGCCGTTATGTTGGGTCCGGACCGGGCCAGGGTCGTCAAAAAAACGGGTATCCGTTATACCGATCTGCACCGCTTCCATTATCTGATTCGGCAGGATGTCAGCCACCAGTTGAGCGAAGTGGTACATTTTAGCCAGAACTTCAAACAGAAGGTGCATCTGGCGGTACGGAACAGTGTCATCACCGATTCGCCTGCCGATGAAACCGGCACAACGCTGCAGAATATCTCCAGGGACCAGAATGCCATTGTGGCCCGCAATGCGTCACAGGTACGTGCCAAACTGAACGGCAGCTATTCGGTCTATAAGAGCGACAGCAGCTGGAAGCAGAATGTGCCCGCCGCACTGCAGGCAGCCGGGCAGTTCAAATCGCGCCTGAGCGATGTGGTGAAAACGGAGTTTGCAACCCCCTTTGATACTTTGATCGGTAATTCGCAGATTCAATGGCTTGACTGGCTGGATGACATCATCAAGGCACGGGATGACAAGGAAGATGAAAAGCTCCTTTTCTCGACCTTTATTACGGATCATCCCGGTATCGAGCATAGCGCCGGGGTGACGAAGGGGGGCACTTTCGTAGTCGTCTATGACGATAGCCCGGGGCACATCGTCTTAGCCGACTTTATGCTGCCATATCGCTTAACTGACCCGATTGACGTGCAGCCTGACGAGCCGCCTCTGAAGAAACCGGGTTTACGCCCCGGCTGGATCGTGGGTAACGGAATCAGCGTGCTGCCATCGCGCGACAGGTTTATCAGAGATAAGCTGACTATCTTCAAAACAGACCAGCTGGAAAACTTTGTCAAAACCAGGCTGGACAGCTTCAAACTCGCTAACGTGGATACCCTGAAGGACAGGCTTGACGGAACGTGGAACCAGAAATTCGACTCCCAGCAGAAGGAATATTTCAGCACGATGAAAGAGTCCGTCAACCTTTTGGGCACGGCATTGATTTCACGCAAGAGTGCGGGGCTTGACGTAATTCAGGGTATTGCAGCTTTCACCGACCAGGCGCTCGCCGAGAAAGTTGCCGACGCGCAGGAAAAACAGGTGGTGGTTGAGTATCTGCGCAAGAAATCGGTCCAGGCCGATCTTGCAGCCGATAAACGGGCCGTGTATGCCGAGCAGGCCAGGGAAGCGGAATCTGATCTGGCAGTTTCTATCATTCAGGCAACTCGATATGTGGCCGAGTCCAAGGCCGATGTTTCCGCCGGCAGCGAGGGGATGGCGGCGATGCTGGAGATGAACAAGGGGCTGCAGCGCATAACCGACACTAACGCCGTGACTCTGGTGACCGGCGGTTTTGCCGAGATAAAGAAAATCTCTGCGCAGAGCGGCTTGAACGTGATTATGGATGCTATTGTCACCAGACGGAAATGACAGTCGAGGAGAATAGAAGCGCGCACAGAATACGCTCTCTGCGCTGGAAGGTCAGGGCTGGTTCGGCTGCGGAAGCTTTTTCATTGCGAACGCTCCTGCACGACAGGGGGATGGAGCTGCTGCTGCCGGTTCTGGATCAGGGGATGGATGAAGCGGCTTCCGGCGAGCGGGTCATCCACATCCCGAAGATTGAGCTGAAAGTGCGCCTGAATTCCGGTGAAAAGCTGGAGGCAATCCTTCCGGGCAAGATTCTTGGTCACCTTAAGGAAGAGTTTCGGCGCCATCAGGCAGATGACGGAACTACCGTACACTCTCCGGTCGGAGAACGTGCCGCAGCGGAGCGCAGCCGTTATGATGTTCTGTTGCGCTACCTGCGGACCGGCACGTTGTCCTGGTACGCGGCAGGGACAACTGCTTCTGATCAGGCTGCCGCTTCTAATCAGGCTGCCGCCTTGAGCAGAACGTGTCGTGATCAATGGCGACAGATACTGGAACATCTCACGGCAGTCCGGGAAGATGCCGCTTTTTATTTCCGTCTTCTGCAACTGCTTCCGGAAGAGGAATACGCCCTGCAGCTCCATGCGCTCTCCGGCGTAATTCCGCAGGAATTCAGAGCGGCGACCCTGGAACAGCTGGCGCTGTTGCTGGAGACAGAGCGGGATGGTTTACGTCGCAGCCACTATACACGCTTGAATTTGATGGCCTCTCTTCTGGCTGAAAGCGGAGGAAGGCGGGATCATTGCGGCTCCCTCTCCCCCATGAAGGTTACAGTTGATGATACAACTGCTGCCGGACTGAACCATTCGTCCCCCTTTCCGATGCTTGTTCAACAGGCCGGGTTGCTGTTGCTCCATCCCTACATAGTGCGTTATTTTGAAAGCTGCGGTGTGCTGGATGCCGGAAGCAGAGAACTTCACGAGGATGATCTGCCGCGTGCCGCCGCACTACTGCACTTCCTTGCCACCGGACGCGAAGAGCTTTATGAATATGAGCTCGGCCTAATAAAAACTCTGCTCGGCCTGCACCCTGAAACGCCGTTACCGGTCTGCACCGGCCTCCTCACGTCCGGCGAGAAAGAAGAGGCCGAGGCGCTGCTGCAGTCGACCATCGATCACTGGAGCGTTCCGAAAAGCACAAGTATCGCGGTTTTTCGCTCCTCATTTATTGAGCGCCAGGGGGTGCTGCGGGAGGAAGAGAACGGCTGGAGGGTGAACGTGGAACGTAAAGGCTTTGATGTTTTGCTTGATCAGATTCCCTGGAGCTTCAGCATCGTCAAATTACCGTGGATGCAAAAAGCGATCTTTACGGAGTGGTAACCTCTCTAAAACGTTTTGCCGGTTTTGCCGTTTCTCCGCAGTTTTATTGACACGTTAGGGCTTTCAGATTACTATTCCGCTCCGGATGTAAATACTGAAGTCCTTTTGTCCTCTGGTGTATGTATTTATGGCTGAACAAAACGGCAGAATGCTGGAACAGAATTCACTGACAAAACTAAGTCGGTTCGGGTCGAATCTGCTTGATTCCCTGATCAGGAAGTTTTCCAATCCCGAAACGTCGCGACGCAACAGGTTTATTCTTCTTGTCACGACCTCTCTGCTGCTTACGATAACAATACTTCCCAGCCAGCACACCTCTACTCTTTCCTATAAAGTTGGTGATATTGCCACATCCGACATTCGCGCATCGCAGGATCAGCTTGTTGAAGCCAAAGCTTTAACAGAGCAGCGTCGCAAAGATGCCGCCAACAATGCTCCGGTGGTCTATAACCTGAGTGACCAACTCGCCGGTGCCCTTCATGACAAGTTGCAACAGGCTCTTATAATCGTACGTGCAACTGATGATGAAAACAGCAAAAAAACAATTGCCCAATTGCGCGCGGTGCTCACGCCGCTGCTTGATACAGAACTGAGTGACGCTGAAATTATTGCGTTGACCCGAATTACCTCAGACAGACTGTTTCTGGCAAGCGCCTCTGAATTGCTTGGTGAACTGTTTCAGCGCAAAATCGTGTTGGATGCCAACGTTTTCCAGACCGATATTCGTCGTGGTCTCGAAATTACCGATAACAATGGCCACAAGATTGGCGGCGGCGATGTGACGACAAGTTTTATTGGCATTGATGATGCGCGCCGTATAGTTACCCGCTGGAGTTTCAAAGGTGTAGGGAACCCTTCAGATAATGCTCGCATTGCGGCAGTAATTGCCAGAATCATGCTCCCAAACCTCTTTTACAACCGGGAGGCATCCGAAGTACGATCTCGCAGCGCAATGGAAACAGTGCGTCCGGTGCTTTTCAAGTTGCAAAAAGGTGAGATGGTAGTGCGGGTAGGCGAACGGATTACCGCCGAACAGGCCCAAAAGCTTGAAGCCGCATTTGGCGACCAGCATAGCGGCAGTTGGCTTTTCAAGGCTCTCGGAACATGCACGCTTATTATGGTGCTGTTTTATTTCCCGTACCGGTTCGCCTGCAAGAACATTCGGAAATTCAATCCGACCAACAAAGATGTCCTGATCATTTCACTGCTGATTACCATCAGCTTCATCTGCTTCAAGACGGCTCTTCTTATTACTTACAACATCGGTGCTGTGTTCCCTTCGGTAGACTCTTCAAATTATTTTTATCTGTTTCCTTTTGCTGCCGGAGCGATGATTGTCCGGATTTTTATCAACTCGGAAGTTGCATTGGTCTACTGTGCCATCCTGGCCCCGCTGCTCGGAATCATGTTTGAAAACAACATGCTGGTAATTATCTATTCACTGCTGGGAGGTATTGTCGGCGCTCATGGTGTTCGTCACTGCACCAGTCGCGGCACGATCTATACTGCCGGTATCAAGGTTTCTATCGTTAACCTGGCTCTGGCGTTGTCGTTCCAGACCTTGAATAATGCAATTGTTACCATGCAGACACTGTATGTTGCCTTCTTTGCCCTGCTCAGTGGATTTATCTGCGCCGGGTTTGTCTCAAGCTTCATTCCGCTCGTTGAAACCCTCTTTCAGTACACAACCGACATCAAACTACTGGAGCTCGCAAATCTTAACTCTCCGGTACTTCGCGAGCTGATGGTGAAGGCCCCCGGCACCTATCATCATAGTATTATTGTTGGTAATCTGGTTGAAGCGGCAGCCGAATCGATTGGCGCAAATCCGCTGCTTGCTCGTGTTTCGGCGTATTACCACGATATCGGCAAGGCTGCAAAGCCGCTCTATTTTATTGAAAACCAGGCGGGTGAAGAGAACCGGCATGATAAACTCTCGCCCAGCATGAGCGCACTCATCCTGATTTCACATATCAAGGAAGGAGTTGAACTGGCCCGTGAAAACAGGCTGGGACAGCCTATAATTGATATCATACGTCAGCACCATGGTACCGCGTTGATAAAATTCTTTTATGAGCGCGCCAAAAGTCAGGCTAAGTCAAATGATCAGGTTGTTGAAGAAAAAGATTTCCGCTATCCCGGGCCTAAGCCGCAGACACGCGAGGCCGGTATTGTCATGCTTGCCGACTGCGTTGAAGCGGCTTCCCGTACACTCGTGAATCCGACCTCTGATCGTATTCAGGGCTTGGTGCAAAAACTGATTAATAATGTATTTATTGATGGTCAGTTGGATGAATGCGAGTTGACTCTTAAAAACCTTCACGAAATAGCCCGGAGTTTTACCACCATCCTGAACGGCATTTTTCATCATCGCGTTGAATACCCTGAACCTGCCCATAAAGGTGGAGACCGTTCCAGAAAGAGTACAGTCCGTGAAAATGGAAAAATTGAACAGGGAGTAGTGCCGCATGATAGTATTGTTGAACAACCGCCAGAGACGCCATCATTTCAAGAGTCAGCAGCTCAAAAAAGTGGCGGTGAGAATCTTAAGCGCCTTGGAATGTCCTGAGGCAACGGAGCTTTCCGTTTCAATTGTAGGAGACCGCTCAATCAGAATCATTAACCGGGAGTATCTTGGCAAAGACCGCCCCACTAATGTGATTTCGTTCTCCCTTCAGGAAGGTGACTTCGGAGGGGTAAACCCACATACCCTTGGGGATGTTATAATTTCAGCCGACACCGCTGCACGGGAGGCCGAAGAAGGCGGGTTGGAATTCTTTGAACGCCTCTCTTTTCTGTTGATGCACGGTATACTGCATCTGTGCGGGTATGATCATGAACGGAGCGGTGAAGTGGAGGCGGCTAAAATGGAACAAAAGGAGCAGCAGCTATTCAGAATCCTGAAGAAGGAAGGGTTGTTAAGCCCGACCGGTTTATAGAATCAGCTAACTGCGCAGTTGTTGGGATTCTGCATGCGGCCCGCACTGAAAAGCATATGCGGTTTCATTTCATTTCGGCCATTATTGTGTTGCTTGCAGTTCTGTTTCTGAAGGTCACTCCGCTGGAGTTCGGGTTGCTCGCGCTTTCAATCCTGGCGGTGCTCTGCGCCGAAATGTTTAATACTGCAGTGGAAGCGGTTGTTGATCTCGTCTCTCCCGGCTATCATCCATTGGCAAAAATTGCCAAAGACACGGCCGCCGGAGCTGTTTTGATTGCGGCCTGTGGTGCCGGCATCATGGGGTATCTGATACTGGCAAAGTACGTAATGCCACGATTCGCGGAGGTGCTCGCAATGTTTGGAACTGTCTCTGATATGGGAACAATTGTTTCCGTGCTGATAGTGGTTATAGTCGTTATTATCGTAAAGAGCGCCACCGGTTCCGGTTCTCCGCTTCATGGCGGCATAACGAGCGGACACGCCGCCGTCGCGTTTTCAATCGCTACAGCGGTATCGCTTAATACCCGCGACCCGCTCATTTCCCTGCTGTCTCTATCGTTGGCAGCAATGGTAAGTCACTCGCGGCTGTTGATGAAGATTCACACGATGCGCGAGGTTGTAATCGGCGCAACTATCGGTTCTGCCATTACGCTGCTGGTTCTTCAACTCTTTAAGATGTTTGCCTGACCGATCCCCTCTTCTGTTCATGGCTCGCACGGCCAAACAATCAAGTTGTAAAGGAACGTCCCGATGAAAACTCGCATTAAAGATATTATTCACCAGGGCACCTCTGCAGACAGCTGCTCTTTTTCCGGGTGGGTGCGTTCAATCAGGTCATCTAAGGGGATCTGTTTTATTGTTCTCAATGACGGGTCAACCGTGGAAGGTATTCAAGTCATCGCCGAATCGGCGCTATTGAATTTCAGCCAGATAAGCCGGATCGGAACGGGAGCCGCTCTTACCGTAACAGGTGCTCTGGTCGAATCTCCGGCATCTGGTCAGAAATGGGAGGTAGTGGCGACTTCGATAGAAATAATCGGTGAATCGGACGACAGCTTCCCGCTGCAAAAAAAACGTCATACTTTCGAGTATCTCCGCACCATTGCCCACCTGCGACCTCGGTCAAACACGTTTGGTGCAGTGTTTCGCCTGAGGTCGAAACTTGCTCAGGGTATACACCGGTTTTTTTCCGAGAATAACTTTCTCTATGTCAATACCCCCATTATTACTGCAAGTGACTGCGAAGGTGCCGGAGAATTGTTCCGCGTCAGCACACTTGATGCGTTAGAGCCGCCAGTTCTGGATGGCCGGCCGGATTTCAGCAAGGATTTTTTTGGACAGAAAACCGGTTTGACGGTCAGTGGCCAGCTGGAAGGGGAGCTGTTTGCCCTCGCTTTTGGAGATATTTATACCTTTGGTCCGACCTTCCGGGCCGAGAATTCCAACACCGCCCGGCATGCCTCCGAGTTTTGGATGATCGAGCCGGAGATGGCCTTTGCCACATTGGCTGACAATGCCGATCTGGCGGAAAAGTTTATCAAGTTTCTCTGCCGATTCGCTCTTGAAGAGTGTGCTGAAGATATGGCCTTTTTTGACAAACATATTGAAAACGGCCTGCTGGAGCGTGTAGGCGCAGTTGCGGATGCCGATTTTGTCCGGATGGAATATGGGGAGGCCATAGAGCGCCTGCAGCAATCGGGAACCGCCTTTTCCTATCCGGTGGAGTGGGGGGTGGATCTGCAGACGGAACATGAACGTTTTATTACCGAACAGATAGTCGAAGGACCGACCTTTATTCTCAACTATCCGAAGGATATCAAGGCGTTTTATATGCGGCAGAATGATGATGGTCGCACGGTAGCCGCCATGGACCTGCTCGTGCCAAAAGTAGGTGAAATTATCGGCGGCAGCCAGCGTGAAGAGCGCTTGGACCGGCTTGAATTGCGCATGACCGAGATGGGGATTGCCAGTGAACCGCTCTGGTGGTATCTCGACAGTCGCCGCTGGGGGAGCTGTCCGCATGCCGGCTTTGGCCTCGGCTTCGAACGACTGGTCATGTATCTCTCCGGAATGGAAAACATCCGGGATGTCATCCCGTTTCCCCGTACGCCGAGGCATTGTGACTTTTAGCCATGTTCATCTACTGCCTCGAAATCCATCTCTCCCTCCCATCCCACTCACTGAAAGAAAAGCGCGGCATCGTCAAAAGTATCCTGGGTCGGGCAAGAAACCGCTTCAACGTTGCCTGTGCCGAGGTTGACCGCCAGGATAATGCCGCAGTGGGAGTGCTTGCGTTTGTCACCGTCAGTTCTGATAAAAACATCCCGCGGCAGGTGCTGGAACGGGTGGAAGATTGGATCTATGAAGGATGGCCGGATGTTGAAATTACCGGTTCTGATATCTCCGAAATTTAGACGATAAACCTTGAAACTGAACCCCGCTTCGGTGTATATATACCGCTTGTCAAAGTGCCCCTCCGGCACATCCTGGCACTTGCATGTAACCTGTCATAACTCCGCTAAACTGTAGGCATTTACTGCTGACGCATCATAAACCGAAAATCCTGGAGTCTGTGTGAAAATTTGTTCGCTGGCGAGTGGCAGCAAGGGTAACTGCCTCTATCTTGAAAGCGGGGACACCCGTGTTCTGATAGATGTTGGGATGTCACTCCGTGAGACGCTGCTGCGTATGGACGAAGTCGGCATCGATCCTTCCGGCATTCATGCGGTACTCGTTACTCATGAGCATATTGACCATATCCGGAGTGCCGGTTCTTTTTCCCGCAAGTTTAACGTCCCTGTTTTTGCCAGTCATCTGGTACACGCCAAGGCCGATAAATATTTCAAAAAAACCCGGGTTAACGAGTTTGAATCAGGTTCGGCCCTTACTTTCAGGGATATTCAGATTGACCCGGTTCCGATTACCCATGACAGCTGTGATCCGGTCGGTTTTGTGCTTGAATCCCGTGAGGGGCGCTCTGCTTCTGTTACTGACTTCGGCATCGTCACACGCCTGATTACTGAGAAGCTGCGTGGCTGCCGCTTTATTAACCTCGAATCGAATCATGATGTTGATATGCTGATGAACGGTCCCTATCCGTGGGAGCTGAAGCAGCGCATCAAGTCCCGTCACGGCCATATCTCCAACGAGGAATCGCTTGAGCTGCTCCACGAACTTGCCCATGGCGGGTTGGAGGTTCTGGTAATGGCGCATCTGTCCGAGGTGAACAATCATCCGGAGCACGTGGTGCGTTCCACGGAGTCGTTTCTGCGTGACCAGAACATCTGTGCGCCGCACATTGTCATTGGGGATCAGTACCATGCCAGTGCTTTGATGGAGATTTAAGCGGAAGAGTGGAGGGTCGCATGGGAAATACCGCACGAAAGATTGAGCCGTACACCTATCAGGAATATCTTGAAAATCATGGCGATGAACGGCTGGAAATAATCGATGGAACGGTCTATGACATGTCGCCGTCACCGTCGGTAAAACATCAGAGGTTGGTTCTGAACTTCGGTGAGGTCGTAAACAGACATTTCAGAGGGAAAGCATGCACACCGTTCATCGCCCCGATGGACGTCGTGCTGGATGACATTAATGTGGTTGAGCCGGACGTGTTTGTCGTCTGCGACAAGTCAAAGATTACCGATGCCAACATTAAGGGTGCGCCGGACCTGATAATTGAGGTTTTGTCACCTTCCACCAGTGTGAAGGATCGCCGGGAAAAGAAGCATCTCTACCAGCAGCATGGTGTGCGAGAATATATTATCGTCAACCCGCTTGATGAATCGGCGGAGCGGTTTTTTCGTGCCGATAGCGGAAGATATGGCGAATCAGATATCTTTGGCTGGTACGACGCTTTTGCCTCGCGGATTTTTCCTGATCTGATATTTTATCTGCGGGTAATCTTTGAAAAAGAAGATGTCGAGTACGTGGCTGATGCCAATGTCCCGGAGTGGTTGGCGGAAAAATTGAAACAATCCGGAGTGTTGTAATAATAAAATAATTATAAACGAGGAGTTTTTTACATGATTGAACGCTATTCCCGTCCTGAAATGACCCATATCTGGACCGCTGCAAATCGCTTTCGCATCTGGCTCGAAATCGAGACCCTGGCCTGCGAGGCTCAGGCTGAACTGGGAGTTATCCCGAAAGAGGTCGTACCGGTTATTCGTGCCAAGGGTAATTTCGACATTGCCCGGATTGATGCCATTGAGGCCGAAGTCAAGCATGATGTGATCGCCTTTCTGACATCGGTTGCCGAACATGTCGGCCCTGAAGCCCGTTTTATCCATCAGGGGATGACCTCCTCTGATGTCCTTGATACCTGCCTGTCGGTACAGCTTGTTCAGGCCGCAGACGAGCTGCTGACTGATCTGGACATGCTGCTTGAATCGCTCAAACTGCGCGCATTAGAGCATAAGGATACAGTCTGCATCGGCCGTTCACATGGAATTCATGCCGAGCCGGTGACCTTTGGCCTCAAGATGGCTTCTTTTTATTCCGAGATGCAGCGCAACCGTACCCGTCTGACTGCCGCTCGTGAGAACATCGCCACCGGCGCTATCTCCGGTGCGGTCGGTACCTTTGCCAACATTGATCCTTTTGTGGAAGAGTATGTCTGCGAAAAAATGGGGCTCAAGCCGGAAACGGTCTCTACTCAGGTGATACCGCGTGACCGTCATGCCGAGTACTTCTGCACCCTGGCCATTATCGCCTCGTCGATGGAACGTATTGCCGTAGAGGTGCGACATCTGCAGCGCACCGAGGTTCTTGAAGCGGAAGAGTTTTTCAGCAAGGGGCAAAAAGGTTCCTCGGCCATGCCGCACAAACGGAATCCGATCCTCTCGGAAAACCTGACCGGGCAGGCGCGTTATATCCGCTCACTCTGTGTCCCCGCCCTTGAAAATGTTGCGTTGTGGCATGAACGGGATATTTCCCACTCCTCAGTCGAACGCTATATAGCCCCGGATGCTACTGTAGCGCTCGACTTTTCCCTGCGTCGCCTGAACGGTCTGATCCGCAATCTGGTGGTCTATCCTGACAATATGATGAGAAACCTCAATCAGATGAAAGGGTTGGTGTTCTCCCAGAAAATTCTTCTTGACCTTACTCAGGCCGGTGTTTCACGCGAAGATTCGTACAGTATGGTGCAGCGCAATGCCATGAAGGTCTGGGAGCAGGGTGCGGATTTTCAGACGGAACTGCTGGCAGATCAGCAGGTCGTCGGAGCACTTGGCGCTGAAAAAATTCGAGAGTCATTCGATCTCAGCTACCATCTGAAGCATGTAAATACTATCTTCAAGCGGGTCTTTGGTGAATAGATTAGTCGAATTTATTCTGGGACTCATCGAGGCACAGGAGGGGGATGGATTCCTTCTTTACTGGGCCAAAGAGATCCTGGGGGCACTACTTGTTCTGGCCCTGTTCTGGGCACTGTCACATCTGGTCGTGATGATTTTGGACAAGTGGGGAAAGCGTCTGACATCCTTTACTTCATCCGATCTTGATGATCGCGTTCTGCAGCGGGTGATTCCGTATGTGTCGCGGTTGTTTATAGTAACAGGCAGTTATCTGGCCATCCGCTCACTGCCGTTGCACGAGAAGCTGGTGATGATAGTCTCCGGTATAATTTATGTGATCCTGGTCGTGATTGTCTGTAACCTTGTCTATCACGCAGTTGATGAATTGATGAAATGGTATGTTACCCGGCAGCAGGATACCGCCGGGGCGGTCATGTCACGCCAGATGATGCCGGTGGCTGAAAAGATAGTATCTCTGTTCCTGATGGGCGCTGCGCTCGTTGTGGTACTCAAACATTTCAATTATGATATTTTTTCACTCGTAACCGCACTTGGCATCGGCTCACTTGCTATCGGCATGGCGGCCAAGGATACGCTGGCCCACATGATCTCAGGCTTTACAATTATGCTTGACCGCCCGTTTCGCATAGGCGACCGAATCCAGCTGGTCGGAGGACAGCTTGGTGACGTGGCGGATATCGGCCTGCGGAGCACCAAGATCCGGACCCTGGACAATCAACTGCTCATCATTCCCAATTCAGACCTCTGTAATACCATGCTGACAAATCAGGCGTTTCCTGATAGTCGGGTCAAGGGACGCATCAATATCGGTGTGGCGTATGGCAGTGATGTTGAAAAGGTAAAAGCCCTGCTGGTAGCGACCGCCTGCGAAGTTGAGTCAGTGCTGTCGGATCCTCCTGCAGAAGTTTTTTTTACAAGTTTTGGCGATTCCGCCCTCAATATGGCGCTCTTTTTCTGGGTTGAGGAGTACAGTACCCTGTTTGCCGTTACCGATAAAATCAATTCACTTATTCTCAAGCGTTTTGCCGAGAACTCTATCGAGATCCCCTTCCCGACCAGGACGGTAAAAATGCACAAAGGAACAGACTGATATGGCCAACAGAATAGAAGTAGCACTAAAAGCCGGCGTGCGCGATGCCAGGGGTGAACGGATCAGGCGCGAAATTGAACATTTTCTGCATCTTACTGTAGAAGAGGTTCGTACACTTGACATATACACGGTCGATGCAGCGCTCTCATCGACAGAGCTTGAGCAGGCTGCATCAGGGCCATTCAGTGATCCGGTGATCCAACAGTGGAGCATCGACCGGCCATCCGGCACCGGATTCGATTTTGCCGTAGAGGTCGGCTTTCGTCCCGGTGTGACTGACAACGTCGGGCGGACCGGTCGCGAGGCGGTTGCGTATCAGACCGGCCGTCCGTTTGCGGATGGTGAAAATGTTTACTACGCGGTGCAGTATCTTCTGAAAGGGAAACCCCACCCTCACCCCAGCCCTCTCCCTGAGGGCGAGGGAGTTTTACGTTTTAACGATGTTGAAAAAATTGCCACCGGTCTGCTCTGCAATACACTGATTCAACGCTACAGCATTCTTTCCGCTGCTGAATTTGTTGCATCGGGTGGCTTTCCGGCCTACGTGCCAAAGGTCAGTGGCGCAACGAAAGCCGAAGTGAATGCAATTGACCTGGAAGTCTCTGACGAAGAGCTAATGCGGATCAGCAAGGACGGGGTTCTGGCGCTGACGCTGGATGAAATGAAGATCATTCAGGCGCAGTACCGCGATGCAAAAGTTCTGGCGGCACGTCAGGAGTTCGGCCTCGGTGCGAAACCGACTGATGTTGAACTTGAGTGCCTGGCACAGACCTGGTCGGAGCACTGCAAACATAAAATTTTTGCCGGCACCGTGCAGTATGAGGATGAGAAGGGGAACAGACAGGAGATAAAATCCCTGTTCAAGTCGTTCATACAGCGCACCACAAAAGATGTCCGCGAGCGGATGGGAGATAAGGATTTCTGTCTTTCCGTGTTCAAGGACAACGCCGGCGTGATCAAGTTTAATGATACTCACTCGCTGGTGTTCAAGGTTGAAACCCATAACTCCCCATCAGCCCTTGACCCGTACGGCGGGGCACTGACCGGCATTGTCGGAGTCAATCGTGATCCGTTCGGCACCGGCATCGGTTCTAAGCTGATCTTTAATACGGATGTTTTCTGCTTCGCCGACCCGTTCTACGATAAGCCGCTCCCGAGTCGCCTGTTGCATCCACGGCGAATCTACGAAGGTGTCGTTGAAGGGGTTGAGCATGGCGGCAACAAAAGCGGCATCCCCACCGTCAATGGCTCTCTTGTGTTCGATGACCGCTTTGCCGGCAAACCGCTTGTGTTTTGCGGCACCGCCGGCCTGATGCCGACAGTCGTGAATGGCCTGCCGGCGCACGAAAAGTCGATTGAGCCGGGTGACCTGATTGTCATGACCGGAGGACGGATCGGCAAGGATGGTATCCATGGCGCCACGTTTTCCTCTGAAGAACTTAATGAAAACTCACCGGTAACGGCAGTACAGATCGGCGATCCGATTACCCAGAAACGGATGTTTGACTTTCTGATCCGGGCTCGCGACAAGGGACTTTACCGTTTCATTACCGATAACGGCGCGGGCGGTTTGTCCTCCTCGATCGGTGAGATGGCGGGTGAGTGCGGCGGCTGCCGGATGGATCTGGCCAGAGCGCCGCTGAAATATCCGGGGCTCAATCCATGGGAGATTCTGATTTCCGAGGCTCAGGAGCGGATGTCTCTGGCCGTTCCGCCTGAACTGATCGATCAATTTATGGAGATGGCCGTGCGCTTCGGTGTCGAGGCGACGGTGCTGGGTGAATTTACCGACAGCGGCGTATTTCATATGCTCTACGGCGAACAGACGGTTGCCTGGCTGCCGATGGAGTTTATGCATGAAGGGCTTCCCCCCATGCAGCTCCCTGCCAAGTGGAATCCGCCGCAACACGATGAGCCGCGCCTTGAAGAAAAGAATGACTACACTGACGATCTGAAGCGGTTGTTGTCTGCGCTGAATATCTGCTCCAAGGAATCGGTAGTGCGTCGCTACGACCATGAAGTTCAGGGTGGTTCGGTTGTAAAGCCGTTCACTGGTGTGGCCAATGACGGCCCTTCCGATGCGGCGGTAGTCAGGCCGATTCTGGACTCATTTGAAGGGGTGGTGACGGCACACGGTATCTGTCCCCGCTTCTCTGATATCGATACCTACCACATGACCGCCAACGCTGTTGACGAGGCACTGCGCAATTATGTGGCCGTCGGCGGCTCGCTCGTTCTTGTTGCCGGTCTGGATAATTTCTGTTGGTGCGATCCGGTCCTTTCTGACAAAACCCCGGACGGGGCCTACAAAATGGCTCAGTTGGTGCGCTCGAATCAGGCGCTGTATGACGTCTGCATGGATTACAACCTGCCGCTGATCTCCGGCAAGGATTCCATGAAGAACGACTTCTATGACGGCACCACCAAGATATCGATCCCGCCGACGCTGCTCTTCTCCGTCATCGGCAAGATGAATGATGCCCGGAAAGCGGTGACGATGGATGTCAAGCGACCGGGCGATATCGTCTATCTTCTTGGCAAAACGGCGGATGAACTGGGTGGTTCCGAATATCTGGCACTTTTCGGAACAATTGGCAACAAAGTGCCGCAGGTCGATACTGCCAAAGCATACAAGCGCTATCAGGCGTATCATGAAGCGGTCAATCAGAGGAGAGTAGCTTCCTGCCACGACCTCTCCGATGGCGGTCTGGCGGTAGCGGCAGCTGAAAGCGCCTTTGCCGGTGGCTTCGGTATTAGTCTGGACCTCTCCCGCGTGCTCTGGAAGGGTGATGCAGCGGGCAAGAGCGATTGTGCGCTGCTCTTCTCCGAATCCGCTTCCCGCCATCTGGTTACGGTGCATCCGGAACAACGGGATGCGTTTGAGGCGGTTATGACCGGTAACTGTTTCGCTTCTGTTGGGGTTGTAACGGAAGAGGCAACTCTTGCGATTACCGGTTTGAATGGTTCTTTGGTCATAAAAGCTGTTTTATCTGACCTGAAAGAGGCGTGGCAGCAGACGTTGCGAGAACTGTAATGGTTATTGATGATGCCCGCTTAAAGACTGCATAACCTTATAACCAAAGACAAAGGAGAATTGTGAATGCCAATAATATCGATGTTTTACGGTATCATTATCCGCATGTATCTTATCGACAATCAGCACCACAATCTACCGCACTTCCACGCTAAGTACGCTGAGTATGAGGTTTCTGTCAGCATTGAAGATGGTGAAGTTTTAGTAGGAGAATTACCGCGGAAGCAGTTGCGACTTGTGCAGGCATGGATAGAACTACACCGAGATGAACTTCAGGCCGATTGGGAACTGGCTGTTTCCGGAGAGAATCCATACAAAATAACCCCACTGTGAGGTTGCCATGTACTGGGATGTTAAGACTGTAAAACCAATGCCAGACTATCGTATCTATGTTGAAGTTGAGAATGGTCTCAAAGGTATATTTGATCTCAAACCATATCTTGATAGAGGCGTTTTTCGCGAACTAAAAGACATACACTACTTCAATCGTGTCGGAATCCTGTTTGGCGCAGTAACCTGGCCAAACGAACAAGATATCGCACCTGAAACCCTACTTGCTGAAATGCTCCCAGTTATCAGTAAACCTCCTTGATATGGATCTGATCGAACTGGAAAACATGGAAAACATGGAAAAACAAAGCCCCCAGATTGCGCCATGAAGGTTTCAGGCGCGAGGTTGAGGTCTAGGTTCGTTAGAGGAACATGAGTTATAGCGTTAATGAATAACCAGAAAGCACCCATGACCCCAACAATCCACCATACCCTGAAAACGATCTTCGGTTTTCACGAATTCCGCTCTCCGCAACAGGAGGTCATCGAGCGGATTGTGGCTGGAGAAGATGTCTTTCTGGTCATGCCGACCGGTGGCGGCAAGTCGCTCTGTTACCAGGTGCCGGCACTGCATCGGGATGGGGTGGCTGTTGTCGTGTCGCCGCTCATCGCCCTGATGAAGGATCAGGTTGATGCGCTGAATGCCAACGGGGTTCGGGTTGCCTGCCTCAATTCTTCTCTCTCTTCTGCCGAGGCAACTCATGTATATAGGCAGTTGCATGCCGGTACGCTTGATCTGTTGTATGTTGCACCAGAGCGACTGATGATGGCGGATTTTCTTGATCTGCTCGGAACTTTAAAACTCTCTCTGTTCGCTATTGACGAAGCGCACTGCATCTCCCAGTGGGGGCATGATTTCCGCCCTCAATATACGCAACTGGGTCGCCTGCGAGGGCTTTTTCCTGCGGTCCCGATTGTTGCGATGACCGCAACTGCTGATCCTGAAACCCGCAAGGATATTCTCAGCCAGTTGGGGTTGGCAGACGCAACTGTTTTTGTTGCCGGGTTTGATCGTCCCAACATTACCTATACGGTTATTCCGAAACAGAAACCGCTCGTCCAGCTTGGTTCCTTCCTGAGCGGAAGGCGTGACGAAGCCGGTATTGTCTACGCTTTGAGCCGCAAACGGGTGGAAGAGGTCGCAGAACGGTTGCGGGTTGCCGGGTTCAACGCAGCCGCCTATCATGCCGGGTTACCGGATAATGAACGAACCCGGGTTCAAGAGGCGTTCCAGCGTGACGACATCCGTATCGTGGTGGCTACAGTAGCCTTTGGCATGGGGATTGATAAATCAAACGTGCGCTTTGTCGTGCATTATGATATGCCCAAAAGTGTTGAAAGCTATTATCAGGAAACGGGTAGGGCGGGACGGGATGGCTTGCCTTCAGAAGCACTGATGCTGTTTGGTATGGGCGATGTGATGACCGCCCGCAAGCTGATTGAAAATAGTGATAACGCCGAACGGGTCAAGATCGAGCTGCAGAAGTTGAATGCCATGGTAGGGTATGCCGAGGCGCTGACGTGCCGTCGCCGGGCGTTGTTATCCTATTTTGGTGATCTGCGTGAGCATGTATGTGATAACTGTGATATCTGCACCGATCCGCCGCAGCGCTTTGATGCTACGGAGCAGGCGCGCAAGGCGCTTTCCTGTGTGTATCGGCTCGGCGAGCGTTTCGGTATGATGTATGTTATCGAGGTGCTGCGCGGGAGCAAAAATCAGCGGGTGCTGGATATGAAGCATGACCGGCTCTCCACATGGGGCATCGGTGCCGACACGTCGGCTGTCCAATGGGAAAACATCATGCGCCAGTTAATCCATCTGGGGTATCTGGTACAGGACTTCACCCGTTTTGGTGTGCTGGGGCTCTCTGCTGCTGCGCGTCCCGTTCTCAAGGGTGATACTCCGGTCATTCTTGGACTGCCTCGTGATACAGTGGAAACTGTGGCGAAGAGCAAGAAAAAAGTCGGTGGTCGCAAAGATTACGATCAAGCGTTATTCGATGCCTTGCGGGCTACCCGTAAACAGATTGCTGATGCCGCTTCGGTCCCGCCGTTCGTGGTGTTTTCTGATGCAACTCTGGCAGAAATGGCGCGCAGCAGACCGACTCATGCACGAGAGATGTTGCAGATAAGCGGCGTTGGAGAACATAAGCTGCGTCAGTATGGTAAGGCATTTATGGATGTTATTTCCGGCTATGATAAGGAGAACAGCACTACATGAAACAGACACGCGCAATCGTTATTACCGGCAACGGTACCAACTGCGAGATGGAGGCGGCCCATGCGTGCCGTCTCGGGGGCTTTGATGAAACGGTTATTGCCCATATTGCTGAAATCCTTTCCGGCGAGATACGGCTGGATGATTTCCATTTTCTCAATCTTACCGGGGGGTTTCTTGACGGTGATGATCTGGGGAGCGCCAAGGCCCAAGCCAATCGCTTGAAACATGCTGCTGTGAGTGGCAGTGGTGAAAAACTGGTGGACCAGTTCACCCGTTTCGTTGCTGATGGCAAGTTGATCCTCGGAGTCTGCAACGGTTTCCAGTTGATGGTAAAAATGGGTATGCTGCCAGGTTTTGATGGAGAGTATCTGAATCAGACGGTAACGCTGACTCATAACGACTCTGGTCGCTTTCAGGATCGCTGGACCTATCTTCAGGTCGATTCAGCTTCTCCCAGCGTGTTCACCCGGGGGATCGACAAGGGGATTTATCTGCCGGTACGCCATGGTGAAGGTAAGTTTCTGTGTGATTCAGATGCAACGCTAGCGCGGATTGAGGCAGGGCATCTTGCGGTGTTGCGCTACACTCTAGCCGACTACGCCGAAGCAACTTTGGAGTTTCCCGCCAATCCGAACGGCTCAATCAATGCCATCGCAGCGCTGTGCGACCCGACTGGCCGTTTGATGGGTCTGATGCCGCATCCCGAGGCGTTTGTCCATTACACCCAGCATCCTCGCTGGACACGTGAAAAACTCCCGGAAGAGGGTGACGGATTAATCCTGTATAAAAATGCCGCTGAATATGTGAGGAAAAACCTGATATGAGTCAAAATGAAGTGGAGCCTCTACCTATGAAGCTGTCCCGTCCTCAAGAAGAATGCGGTGTTTTCGGTATTTACAATCACTCTGAGGCTTCTAACCTCACCTATCTCGGCCTCTATGCCTTGCAGCATCGCGGTCAGGAAAGCTGCGGCATTGTCTCCTCTGACGGCAATTCCCTGTATGCTCACAAGCGGATGGGACTGGTTGCCGATGTTTTCAGCAATCCGGACGTCTTTAAAAAGCTGCCGGGCAAATCAGCCATCGGCCATGTGCGTTATTCAACCGCCGGAGCTTCGGTGGAAAAGAACGTGCAGCCGATCATGGTCGATTATTCGCGTGGTTCGATTGCGGTCGCCCACAATGGCAATCTGGTCAATGCGCAGCTGTTGAAGGCCGAACTGGAGGCTTACGGCTCGATCTTTCAAACGACGATGGATACGGAAATAATAATTCATCTCATTGCCGCGTCCAAGACCAACTCTCTCGTTGATCGCATTGTGGACGCGCTGAAACGTATTCAGGGTGCTTATTGCCTGCTTTTTCTGACAGAGTCCCGCATGATTGCGGTGCGTGACCCGAACGGCTTCCGTCCGCTCTGTCTCGGCAAACTTGGTGATGCCTGGGTTATCGCTTCTGAAAGCTGTGCCCTTGACCTGATCGAAGCTGACTTCGTTCGCGAGATTGAACCGGGTGAAATGGTAGTCGTTACCAAAGACAGCGGTGTCAAGTCACTGTTTCCCTTTAAAAAAATAGCGCCGACACCCTGTATTTTTGAGTTCGTCTATTTTGCCCGTCCAGACTCGTTCATCTTCGGAAGAAATGTCTACCTGGCCCGCAAGGAGCTGGGACGACAACTGGCCCGCGAATACCCGGTGGAAGCCGATGTTGTCATTGCCGTTCCCGATTCCGGTGTTCCTGCCGCCATGGGCTATGCCGAGGAGTCCGGTATCCCGTTTGAGCTCGGTTTAATACGTAACCATTATGTCGGCCGGACGTTTATCGAGCCGGCACAGTCCATTCGTCACTTTGGGGTCAAGATCAAGCTTAATCCGGTGCGGGAGCTGCTCAAAGGCAAACGCGTCGTCATAATTGACGATTCGATCGTACGCGGCACTACCTCACGCAAGATTGTCAAAATGGTTCGCAATGCCGGCGCGCTGGCGGTGCATCTGCGGATATCATCACCGCCAACGAGCTTTCCCTGCTATTACGGTATTGATACTCCGAACCGTAAGGAACTGATTTCATCATCTCATACCATTGATGAAATATGCCGCTACGTTACTGCCGATACTCTCGGGTATCTGTCCGAAGAGGGACTTATTACATCGATCGGACATGGTGATACGCATTACTGCAAAGCCTGTTTTGCCGGGGATTACCCGGTTGCATTCCCAAAACCTGTCGAGAAACCCCAAATGGGACTATTTGAAGAGGAGACCGTAGAATATGAGTGATCGCGAACTATTAAAGAAAATTATTCTGGAATTGTCGTACGAAAAACGTTTGGTAACACTGGCTTCCGGTCGTCAGAGTGACTTTTACTTTGATGGCAAGCAGACCACGCTTCATGCAGAAGGTGGCTTTCTGGTCGGCAAGCTGTTCTATGATGCCATCAAGGACGTTGAAAATGTCCAGGCCGTTGGCGGTATTACGCTCGGAGCGGATCCAATTGCGACGGCAACATCGATTGCTGCGCACCTGGCCGGAGAGTCGATGCACGCCTTTATCATCCGTAAGGAGCCAAAAGGGCATGGTACCGGTCAGTGGTTGGAAGGGCGTAAAAATCTCCCTGCCGGCACCAGAGTCGTCATCGTGGAAGATGTTGTTACCACCGGCGGCTCCTCAATGAAGGCGGTTCACCGTGCTGAGGAAGAGGGCTTAGTGGTGCTCGGTATTGTGACGCTGGTTGATCGTGAAGAGGGTGGCCGCGAAAATATCGAGGCGGAAGGGTACTGGCTGAGGGCGCTCTTTACCAAGAGCCAGCTGGTTGGTGAGTAGGGTTATTGACTAAACAACGCCTCGATAAACTGGTTTTAGCGCGTGACCTGGCTCCCACCATTGAGAAAGCACGCGCTATGATAATGGCCGGCCAGGTCGTTGTTGGCGACCACACGGTTGACAAGGCTGGTCATCAGGTGGCAATTGATGCGGACATTCGCCTCCGGGGTGAGTCAATTCCGTATGTCGGCCGAGGCGGGTTCAAGTTGCGTAAGGCGCTGGATGAGTTTGGTGTTGATGTGACGGGAGTGGTTGCAGTTGATGTCGGTTCCTCCACCGGCGGATTCACAGATTGTCTGCTTCAGGCGGGTGCGATCAAGGTCTTTGCCATAGATGTCGGGTATGGTCAGTTAGCCTGGAAGCTGCAGCAGGATGCGCGTGTCGTCAGTATGGAGAAAACCAACATCCGCTATGTAACGCCGGATATGCTTGACGGCGAACCGTCTCTTGCCGTTATAGACGCTTCGTTCATTGCGCTTGCCAAGGTGCTTCCGGCGACGGTTGCTCTGTTAAAACCGGGAGGCCGGATTATTGCCCTGATCAAGCCGCAGTTTGAGGTAGGTAAAGGTGAAGTAGGGAAGGGAGGAGTTGTACGTGACCCCGCCGCCCATGAAAAGGTTATTGAAGATGTCCGCCGCACCGCATCAGATCTTGGTCTGACCGTCTCAGGGCTCTGCGAATCGCCGATAACCGGAGCGGATGGTAATCGTGAGTTTCTGATACTGCTGCAACTATGAACGTTTCACGTAAAACCGGGAGGGCTCTATGGAAAACTGCATTTTCTGCAAAATAATTCGTGGTGACATACCGTCCAGGAAGGTGTTTGAAGATGAACAGCTGCTCGTGATTGAAGATTTGTCCCCTCAGGCGCCGTTACACCTGCTGCTGTTGCCGAAAAAGCATGTTGTCAACTGTCTGGATATGACTCTGGAGGACGATGCATTAATCGGGTACGCATTCAGGAAGGGTGGGGGGATCGCCCGGGAGAAGGGGTACGCCGAATCAGGTTTCCGGATCGTACAGAATAACGGGGCGGGGGCTGGGCAGTCGGTATTTCATATCCACTTTCATCTGTTGGCGGGGCGTACTTTCGGCTGGCCTCCGGGGTGAAAACTAGAAAGCCATCAGCCGCTTGGTTAATCCGGGAAAGGCCATATCGACAGTCATAATTACCGTCAGGACGATCATAGTCACAACGGTAAGCCAGGCTATTATATTGAATACCGGACCGTTGACAAAGGTTCCCATAAGGTTTTTGTCATTAATCAGTTTAATCATGAACATCAGCACAAATGGCAGAACCGCACCGTTAACAACCTGAGAGATGAACATGATCGTCATCAACGGCGCATTCGGTATCAGGATCAGTCCGGCGCTTATGATGATAATAATCGTGAAAAGCCAGAAGAACTGCGGAGCCTGCTCGAAGTCCTTATCGACCCCCGATTCCCACCCCATCCCTTCACAGATGTAATAGGCCGTCGAAAGCGGCAGAATACAAGCGGCAAAGAGCGACGCATTAAAGAGACCGAATGCGAACAGTGCCGATGCATGCTGCCCGACGAGCGGTTTCAGTGCCAGTGCAGCGTCGGCAGCGGTTTCAATCTTCAGCCCGTGCAGGTGGATAGTTGATGCGCAGGCAACCATCATGAAGAAAGCCACCACTATGGCCATGATGCAGCCGAAGATAACGTCTATCCGTGAAAAATTGTACTGATCGGCGGTTATCCCTTTTTCAACGACCGCCGCCTGTTGATAAAACTGCATCCAGGGGGCGATGGTCGTGCCGACGATACCGATCAGGGTCATCAGGTAGGCGCTGTCGGTTTTGAATGTGGGAGTGACGGTCGCTTTCATGACGACACTCCAGTTCGGTCCTGCCATGAATGCGGCGATCGGATAGGCGATGTAGACCAGGCAGGCTACCAGGAATACTTTTTCGACGACCTTGTATGATCCCTTGACGATCAGCAACCAGACCAGAATTGCGCAGATCGGAACGGAAATGTATTTGCTGACGCCGAAGATCTCAAGGCTGGCGGCGATACCGGCAAACTCGGAGATGGAATTGCCCATATTGGTCAGCAGCAGGGCGATCATGACGTAAAAGGTGACCTTGACTCCGAAGGATTCCCGAATCAGATCCGACAGACCTTTGCCGGTGACTGCTCCCATCCGGGCGCACATCTCCTGAACCACAACCAGTGCAATCGTTGTCGGTATCATCATCCAGAGAATCGAGTAGCCGTAATTGGCCGCAGCCAGCGAATAGGTGGTTATGCCGCCGGCATCATTGTCCACATTGGCGGTGATGATGCCCGGACCGAGGATCGCCAGGAAGATCATGACGTTCCGGGGGCTGAAGCTTTTGAGCGGCTTTAAAAACCTGAATTGTGCAATATAGTTGAACATGGGTTCCGTGGTCTAGCGACGCTTGATTTTTATGATCTGCGGCAGGTAATGTGCCAATACATCGTCAACGGTGACAATGCCGGCCATTTTGTCTTCGGTGTCAAGTACAGGGATGGCGATCAGATCGTACTTGGCCAGCGTTTCCAGCATATCCTCCAGCTCCGCATCGATACTCACCGATTTGATGTTCTCTTCCATGATATCGGTGATATGCGTTTCCGGCGGATTCATGATCAGGCCTTTGAGGGAGACGACGCCTTCAAGCCGGTCATTTGAGTTGACGACGTAGCCGTAGAAGATAGTCTCTACTTCATCAGCGCACACTTTGATAATTTCCAGAGCCTGACCGACTGTAATATTCGACGTAAATCTCAAATAGTCCGGGTTCATCAGGCCGCCAGCAGAATTTTCCTCATATTCCAACAACTCCTGGATGTCTTCGGCATCTTCCTGATCCATCAAGTCCAGCAGCTCCTGAGCTTTCTGTCCAGGAAGATCGCTCAGTACGTCGGCGGCTTCGTCCGGTTCCATCTCCTCAAGGATGTCTGTTATCTGCTCATTGTCCAGTTGATTTATGACCAGGTTACGCATGTCCGATTCAAGTTCGTAGAGTGTCTCCCCGGTGGTTTCGGCATCGATTGAATCAAGTACGGTGCGGATGCTCTGTATCGGGATGTTTTCGATGATATCGGCCAGGTCGGCAGGATGCATCTCGTTCATCTGATCGCGGGCAATTTTAAGCGCGAGTCTCGAGGAGTTGGACTCCAGCGGCTGGACATATTCCCAGCTGATCTCGGCGTGAGGTATATCGTGCTTGATCGCACGCGCAAAACGCTCTCCAAAACGCTCATAACCGAGGCGTCTGAGCAGTCCTCGAAAACCAATATCTACAGAGAATATGCAGAGCTTGTGATTCAGTTTGCCGAGCTTTATGTCATTAACCCGGACGACTTTAGCGCCGTCCACATCAACTATCTGTTTGTCAAGAAGGTCGCGTTTGACGAGGATATCTCCAACTCCGGGCAGATACTCGGTCAGGCCGTGTGGCTTGACGCTGCCGGTTGAAATCACCACGTGAGTAAAGAGCGTCACCTCACTCCAGGGGAGGATTTTAGCCCCGCTACGCGCCTTGATCACGATATGGGAAACCTCCGGGAACACCTCTCCCGGAATCATGATCAGGTCACGCAGGATACCGATCCGGTCGCCGTTGCTGTTGATCACCGACCGACCGATGACTGAGCTGAGATAGATTTCTGAAATTTCAATCATCATAAATCAAACCTTCGTAAAAATAAAAAAGACGCTTTCAGGAAGAAAGTGTCTACAAAAAGCGACCAAGCCACTTTTGTCGTAGTCACTGATTAACTACTCATACCACGTCGCACTTAAACGATTACGTTGTTGGCCTCGTATTCATTTTGATTGCACTCTGGTATCAGACGTTGAACGCTTCATGAGGGAGAAAAAAGAAACGGCCCGTCGGATACCGGCGGGCCGTATCTTTTTTTAATCAAACGTTTCAGGCGAAGATTGAAAAGTTAAAAGCGCTGTTTGCAGCAGGTTCTGGTGCCTGCCTGGTGTTCTGGGCTAGCAGTTCGGCCATTTTGTTCTGCTGATCTGCCGTCTGCTTCATCATGGTTGTTGATAATGCCTGTTGCGACTGTCCGGTCCTCAACAGGAGTGAAGAACCTACGATTGAGCTTGTATCCATGAGTCACCTCCATCACCCGTCAGTGTACCGCATCTGCATACCGGTTTGCAAGGCTGAATATTGGTTTGCCCCGATACAAAACGACAAAGCAGAGTATCACACTCCTGTCTGAATTATCAGAACATGAAGCGTCGCATACTGATGTTTTGCAGTAGGCCGATACCGACCATTGAGGTGATCATCGAGGTGCCGCCGTAGGAAAAAAACGGCAGCGGAACTCCGACAACCGGAAACATGCCGATCACCATTCCCATGTTGATGACGATATGCCAGAAGAGCATCGCGGTAACCCCTACCGCAAGCAGACCGCCGAAACGGTCGTTGCAGCGACGGGCGATATTAAGCCCCCACAGCACCAGCATAAAGTAGATGACAATGAGCAGCAGGCAGCCGATGAAGCCCCATTCCTCGGCAAAGACGGAAAAAGCGAAGTCGGTATGCTGCTCAGGGAGAAAACGAAGCTGTGACTGGGTTCCTTTTACAAAACCTTTTCCGGTCAATCCGCCTGAACCGACGGCTATTTTGCTTTGAATTATGTGATAGCCACTGCCAAGCCGTGACCGTTCAGGGTTCAGGAAGTCTAGGACACGGTTTTTCTGATATGGTCGGAACAAGAACACCCAGCCGATCCAGACCATAGGAACCGTAACACATACAAACGTAACAATGGTGGACCAGCGCAAGCCGACGTACATGATCATTGACAGAGCGATCAGTGTGATCAGGGTTGCGGTACCTAAATCCGGCTGTTTCACGATCAAAGCGGCCGGTAAAGCGAGCAGGCTTAGTGGAATGAGCACGTCTTTGACTGTCAGGCCGCCGACCGCCTGAAAATTATTAAAAAAGCGGGCGAACGTCACTATGATGACAATCTTCATGATTTCTGACGGCTGGACATTGAAAAAACCGAGGTGCAGCCAGCGGGTGGCCCCCATTGATCGTCTGCCGACGACAAGTACCGCAATTAACAAAAGTAACAAAAAGCCATAAAACCAATAGGAAAGGTCCTCCAGAATGTGATAATCAAGGCTGCAAACTACCAGTGATATGGTAATTCCCACCAACATCCAGTAGAATTGTTTTATATAGTAGGCGACGCCGACAATTTTGTAGGGTGTCGTTGCACTATAAATATTCAAAATCCCGAGCAGGCAGACTGTCATAACCAGTCCGGCGAGAACCCAGTCAATGTTAGTCAGGAGGCGGCGATCAATCATGGGTGGAGTCTCCATTCACGCGCGGTTCTTTCAAGGTCGCCGGTGCGCTGCTTACCTCAGTATCTGCAGTATCCTCATCCTCATCTTCTGACGAACCGCTCTTTTCTTTGCGGGGAGGCTTTTTCCCGTCAAAATAGGCCCTCAGTATTCTTCCGGCAATAGGAGCTGCAGCAGATCCGCCATGCTCACCAT
This sequence comes from uncultured Geobacteraceae bacterium, assembly GCA_903939115.1. GTDB lineage: Bacteria > Desulfobacterota > Desulfuromonadia > Geobacterales > Pseudopelobacteraceae > JACRCG01. The sequence goes on along the minus strand of CAJAFV010000078.1, from coordinate 33,607 downwards.
GTTCTACGACAACAGCGACGGCTATTTCAGGCTTTTCAAATGGAGCAAATGCGACAAAGAGGGCGTGATCACGGTATTGATATTTGGAGTTATTTTTACCATCACGCAGTTTTACTACCTGTGACGAGCCTGTTTTTCCTGCTACTTTTACGTCATACAGTCTCGCCATCGCTCCGGTTCCGCCCGGTTCATTGACTACTGCCAGCATCCCCAGCTTAACAAGACGGAATGATTCTTTGGGGAAAGATGCGGTGCCGATGATTTCATTTTTTGTTTCGCTGAGGGTTTTCCCGTCTGCATCAACAATCCGTTTAACAAGATGAGGGCGATAAATTGTTCCTTCGTTGGCAATGGTTGCCGACATGGAAACCAGCTGAACAGGGGTCATGAGAACGGCTCCCTGACCGATAGCCACCGGGAGCGTTTCACCATGGTACCACCGCTTGCCGAATCGTTTCTGCTTCCACTCCGAAGTCGGGATGAGGCCGCTCTTTTCATTCAGCAATTCAACACCGAGAGGAGCACCCAGCTTGAATGCCTGCGCGGCGGCAGCTATTCTGTCCACGCCCAGTTTTTCACCTAACTGGTAATAAAATACATCGCACGATTCCCGAAGTGACTTGCGCAGATTCGTAGCCCCGTGTCCTTTTTTATTCCAGCAGTTGAATGTTGAAGTCCCCAGATCATAACTGCCGTTACAGTTTATGGTTGTCGACTCATTGATTTTGTTGTCCTGAAGTCCGGCAAGAGCGGTAATCATCTTGAAGGTTGATCCGGGTGGATATTGGCCGCTGAGGGCTTTGTTTTCCAACGGGTGGCGTTTGTCGTCCAGATATCCCTGCCAGACGTCTGCCGGCAATTTGCCGCTGAACAGCGACGGATCAAAACCGGGGTTGCTGACGAATGCCAAAATTTCACCGGTTGTGACTTCCATGGCGATCGCTGCGCCGGCTTGATCACCAAAAGCGTTCTCAGTCTGCTTTTGAATCGCAGCATCAATTGTTAAAATAACGCTATTGCCGACAGTCGGGTTACTCTCGGAGATAGTTCGCAATATTCTGCCTTTCGCATCAACTTCAAGCTGACGTCCGCCGTCAACGCCATGCAGCTCTTTCTCCAGAGCACGTTCAATCCCGTTTTTACCGACGTAATCACCAGGATTGTAATCTTCAAATTCCTGTGAATCGAGCTCCTTCTCTGAAGCTTCTCCAATATAGCCGAGCAGATGTGCTGCAAGCAGTTTGCTGGTATATTCACGGACCGGTTTCATTTCAATCTCGACGCCTGGCAAATGCAAGCGGTTTTCTTCGACGATCTCAACGTGATCGCGTGAGATATTGGAAGCAAGAACAATTGGATAGTACTTGGCACGTCCTTTGTTCTTTTCCCACCGTTCAGCCATTTCCGCTCGATCAAGTCCGAGCAGAGTGGCGAGCAGAGTGAGAAGCGCTTCCTTGTCCTTCACTTCCTGAGGGATGACCGCAAGACTGAACGACGGTCGGTTGCTTACCAGCACTTTTCCGGCACGATCCAGTATTGCACCACGTGAAGCGGCCACCGGTACGAACCGGAGCCGGTTGTTTTCCGACATGGCGTGATAATCATCCGCGTTCAGTATTTGCAGATGCCATAATCGTATCACCAGAAACAGAAATGCAATACCTACAACAAACGAAAGTATGACTATCCGCTGTTTTGACTCGACCAATTCCCTGACAAAACGCCGCTCCTTCATGCCGATGCCACTTTTTCGTCAAAACCGGGGAATGCGGTGACAAGCGATGCGACAAAAGCGTTTACCAGGAGACGGGGTAATAAATCTGAAAACATGGAATAAGCGATCCCGGGGAGAGATGTAAACAGGGCAATCAGGAGCAGGTTTAATGTGAAATTGATAAATGTCACGCCGACAACAGTCAGGACAAACAGGAAAGCGCTGTCGGCATACAAACGATCTGAGACACTCTTGATGGCGAGAAATGAAATCAGAAAGGTGGCGGCGTTAAGGCCAAGGAACAGGCCGCTGCAGACGTCATCGAGCAGGCCAAGTGTCCAGGAGAGAGGCGCTCCTGATTCAAATGATCCGCGCAGCGCTATGAAAACCATAATGACGAGCAGCAGGTCCGGTTTAAATGAGGGGCGGATAAAGACCGGAAGTAATGATACCTGAACGACGATTGATACAATAACAATACAGAGCAGCAGCAATGAGGTACGTCTACTCATACCCGCCCCTCTGCACGATCAGAACTTCTTCCAGATGGGGAAGATTAACGGCGGGGCGAATCGATACGGTTTGAAAAATTCCGTATTCCCCCCGCTTTACCATCGTAACTTCTCCTATTGGAATTCCTTTGAGAAAAACACCACCGATTCCCGATGTAATAACGGTATCGCCGACGATAACATCCTCACCGCGAGTGGTGAATTCAAGTGTGCAGTTCATCTCGCTCTTGCCCTTGACAACACCTCTGGCACGGGAACGTTGAATTGTTGCCGAGATGCCGCTGGCATGATCCGTCAGTAAAAGAACACGAGAAGTCGAGGGGGAAACTTTTACTGTCTGACCGACAACGCCATCGGCGGAGATGACCGCCATTCCTTCGCGAATGCCACTCGAACTGCCGCGATTAATTATCAGAGACCTGAACCATGAGGTGACATCTTCCCCGATAACAGTCGCAGCTATTGTCGGCTCTTTAACGCTCTTCTTCATATTCAGGAGTTGTTCAAGGCGCTTGTTTGCCAAAAGCGCTTCATTTGCCTCCATAACCCGCATGTTAAGAGTACGTATATCATCGCGCAATCGAATGCTTTCAGCATGGGTATCAACCAGACGTATATAGCGATCCCAAGTATCCTCGACAAAACCTCCCATCCAGGAAACCGGTCGAAGGAGAGGTGATAATGCGCCGAGAACCGTACGCTCGATTACATTCGCCTCCCGGTTACGGGGAACATTCAGCGAAAAAACCAGCAGAGCGGCCAGGATACAAAAGCCGGTCAAAAGCGGATACATATATTTTTTTAAAAAATCCATAAAATCGTTCTCGTACTATTTGATGCCACTCAATTCGGCTTCGTCGTAGACCCGTTGGAGATATTCCTTGTAAGAAGAGTTGGGTGTTGCTGCTATAACCGCTCCCATCTGCTCTCGTGTAATAAAACCGCGTCGTAGAGCAATCTCCTCAAGGCAGGCAATCTTCAGACCCTGTCTGGATTCGATGGTTTCGATGAAATTGCTGGCCTCAAGCAGACTCTTGTGTGTACCGGTATCCAGCCAGGCAATACCGCGACCAAGTCGCTCAACCAGCAACTCGCCACGCCGCAAATATTCGAGGTTGACATCGGTAATCTCGAGCTCGCCGCGAGGTGACGGTTTTATAGCTTTAGCAACCGCAACAATGTTCTTATCGTACAGGTACAGTCCCGGGACGGCAAAATGTGATTTAGGGAACTGTGGCTTTTCTTCAATGCTGAGAACTTTTCCCTCCGGGTCAAAGGCAACAACACCATAGCGTTCCGGATCGTTGACCTGATAGCCGAAAACCCGGGCTCCGGTCGTAAATTCGGCAAGAATCTTGTCCAGGTACATTTTGCCATAGAATATGTTGTCACCCAGGATAAGACAGACCGGCTGGTTGTCGATAAATTCCTCTCCAACCAGAAACGCCTGGGCAATCCCCTTCGGCTCCGGTTGAACCTTGTATGTTATCGTTATCCCCCAGCGGGAACCGTCACCTAAAAGTGCCTCAAAACGTGGTGTGTCAAGTGGTGTTGAAATCAGCAGGACATCCTGGATACCGGCTGTCATCAGCGTTGCCAGAGGATAATAGATCATCGGCTTGTCATACACCGGCTGCAGCTGTTTACTGGCTACCAGCGTCAGAGGGAAAAGGCGACTGCCGGCGCCGCCAGCCAGAATGATTCCTTTTTTTATTCCATGGGACATAATTAGTAACCTCGCACGTTATTTTATAACTGACTTAGGTAGCATGTTACCCTGAGGGTGTCAAATGTGATTACACTACGCATTTAACCGCTGAGAGCAGGTCATCACATACGGTTGTTTGAGGGCCGACAGTCGGTTCTTCTTCTGATCCATAACCGGTTCGAACCAGAATTGTCCGGCAGCCGGCGGCCAGGCCAGCTTCTATGTCGGCCCGCTTGTCGCCAATCATGGTCGAATTCTGCAGGTCGATATCATGACTGCGGGAGGCGTCTTTGAGCATGCCAGGCAGTGGTTTGCGACAATCACACGGCAGGGCATAGCTGCCGCGTCCGGAGGGGTGATGGGGGCAGAAAAGCCAAGCGTCAACGTGAGCCCCGGACCGCTCCAGCTCGTGGGCAATGTGGCGATGTAGAATTTCTACATCCTCTTCGGTATAATAGCCGCGCGCAACACCGGACTGATTTGTTACAACAACTACTATGATTCCAGCCTGGTTGAGAATTTTAATCGCTTCAACAGCTCCCGGAATGAATTCAAAATCAGCGATCTGATAAAGATATTCTTTTTCGATGTTAATGGTGCCATCGCGGTCCAAAAATACGGCGCGTTTCATCGATACCCCCGTAAACAATTATTTCATAATAAATAACATGCTGATTTAGTGGGCAATTAATGCAGAGAAGCATTGACAACGCGACCCGTAAACAACTATAACACCACCATCAACATAAAGGGAGACGTGTCACGTGATAAAGACCAATAATCTGAAAATTACCGGTATTACTCCAATAATAGCACCTGCCGATCTGCGCCAGGTTTTCCCATTGTCAGAAAAAGACCGTGCTTTTGTCAGCAGAAGCAGAGAGCAGATTAAAGAGATCCTGCATCGCAGGGACAGACGATTGATGGTGGTCGTTGGTCCCTGCTCGATTCACGACACTGACGCTGCCATCGAATATGCCGGAAAACTGGCAGAGCTCTCTCGTAAAGTTGATGACCAGCTTCTTCTGATCATGCGGGTTTATTTTGAAAAACCACGTACTACTGTCGGTTGGAAAGGGTTGATCAATGATCCGGACATGAATGGCACCCACCTCATTTCCAAGGGGCTTGGCATTGCCCGCGGACTGCTCAGCCACATGACAGCACTTGGTGTGCCGGTCGCCAACGAAATGCTCGACCCGATCACCCCTGAATATGTGGCTGACCTTATCAGCTGGGGCGCTATCGGAGCACGCACTACCGAATCCCAAACCCATCGTGAAATGTCCAGCGGTCTTTCATTTCCGGTCGGCTTTAAAAACGGCACAGACGGCAATCTGCAGATCGCCATTGATGCCATGAAGGCGGCACAGCATCCGCACAGCTTTCTCGGTATCAACCGTGAGGGGCGGACTTCTATCATTCAGACCATCGGCAATCCAGATGTGCATCTTGTGCTGCGGGGCGGATCAAAAAAAGTCAACTATCACCATGAAGATATTATCCATACGGAAGAACAGCTTGCCAAGAACGGTCTCCTTTCGACCATTATGGTCGATTGCAGTCATGGAAACTCGAGCAAGGATTATCAGAAGCAGCCTGAAGTCCTGGAGTGCGTTGTTGACCAGATACTGGCCGGCAATAATTCAATCTCGGGTGTCATGATAGAAAGTAACCTCAAAGCCGGCAGCCAGAAAATTCCGGCTGACATAACACAGCTTAAATACGGTGTCTCAATAACGGATGCCTGTATCGACTGGTCAAAGACGGAAGAAATTCTGCTCAATGCTCATGCCAAGTTGAAACAGGGGAAATAACCCACATACTCCTGTAGGGGCGTACGCTCTGCGCCCCTACTCGTACAGCATTTTCATGCCGCTTGCCGCCCGCCCCAGCGGCCCGTGGAACGTCTCCTCAGCCCCATCTGCGAGCAGATCCAGGTAATTAATTTTTTTCTTCGGCGGCAGCAGCAGTTCAGGATCGCCAGAAATTCCGGCCACTCTGCCAGCCTCTTCAATGGCATCCTGCAGGGTTCCCAGACGATCAACCAGTTTGTATCCCAGCGCCTGTTCCCCGGACAATATCCTTCCGTCAGCGATCTTACGCACATCTTCAACCGGCAGCTTACGGCCTTCTGCAACAGCCTTGATAAACTGCTCATGGGTATTGTCGATCACCGCCTGCAGCATGGCACGATCCTCTGCGGTAAACTCCCGCAGCGGCGAACCGGAATCTTTGTACTTACCGGTTTTCAGGGTATGAGACTTTATGCCGATTTTATCCATCAGCGTTTCAATGTTGGATAGCTTGAGGATGACTCCGATACTGGCAGTAATCGTGCCCGGGTTTGCATAAATCATGGTTGATGGTGCTGAGATGTAGTAGCCGCCGGAAGCGGCAAGGCTCCCCATGGAGACAATAATCTTCTTTTTCGCGGCGAACTTTTTGACTTCGGCATATATTTCCTGCGAAGGGGCCACAATTCCGCCAGGAGAATCGACTCTCAGCACAACGGCCTTGACAGAATCCTGTTTAAGGAAATACTTCAACTGTCGGATCGTTTCCTTGGAGTCTAAAATCATACCTTTGACCTCAATCAGGCCGACCCCTTCTTTACTCGTAGTGCCATCGGAACCGACAATTTTTGAAGCAATCATCACTGAAAACGCGAAAAGAATAGAAAGCGAAAGAGTTATGGCTGCGGCAATAATGATTATTTTTTTTGACATGCGGGCACCTTGCTAAACTATTTTCTTTGGAGAAAGATGGACATCTGCTACAGTTCGGCCATGAGAGTCCTCGTTATTTCTGATACACATGGTGACGTGAATCGCGCCTTGACAGCACATTCCTTTTCAGAACCGGTTGATGCAATCATACATCTGGGAGACGGCTGCGCCGATGCAGACCTGCTGTGTGAAGCGCTCGATGTCCCGGTCATAAATGTTGCCGGAAACTGCGACATGGATGCACATGCCCCGCGAGAACTTGTGTGGGAGTGTGAAGGAAAGCGGATACTGTTAACCCACGGAGATGCCTATCAGGTAAAGTCCGGTCTAGTCAGGTTACGGCAGAGAGCGGAAGAAATCGGGGTTAACGCAGTTCTTTTCGGCCATACTCACCAAGCGGTGCTTGAAAAACATTCAGGTCTGCTGTTGGTTAACCCCGGAACACTTGCAAATTATGGACACCATCGCAGTTATGCCGTAATGAATCTCCTGCCGGAAGGTATAACCGTCCAGCATTTTGATATTGCTTAAAAAGCGCCACCTTCCCTGTTCATAGCCTCTCGCCGTTTGTGTACCGCTTTCTCTAATCTGTGCCGTCTTGGCCAGGAAATAACATAATCGATTGGACCAGAGAGAATATAGAGCAACAACACACTGAATGTCATGACTACCGGTTCGGCCGCCACCACAATCAACAACACAACTGCAAACAGCAAAAAACCGAATGGTTGACGTTTTATTAAAGCGGGATCTTTGAATGAATTATATTTGAAGTTTGAAACATTCAAAAATGCGAGCAGATAGATAAGCGCCAGTATGGCGAGCTTCTTATAAGAGCTTGGCCAGTTGAAATTATAAAACAGCAGTACGGTAGCGGCAACCATACACGCAGACGCCGGAGTAGGGAGTCCGACAAAACGCTTGCTTTCAACGGTATCGACCTGCACGTTGAAACGGGCAAGCCGTAATGCGGCACAGACAAGAAACAGAAAAGCAGCGACCCAGCCAAGTCTGCCAAAAGGCTTGAGAGCCCAGGCATACATGAGAAATGCCGGGGTAACGCCAAAGGCGACCAGGTCGGCAAGAGAATCAAACTCGACTCCAAACTTGCTGGTAGTACCGGTCATACGGGCAACTTTACCATCGAGCCCGTCGCATATTGCCGAGATGAAAATCCATATAGCGGCAGTTTTGTAGTTGCCGTTCAAGGTGGAAACCATGCTGTAAAAACCGGCAAAAAGGCTACTGGCTGTAATCAGGTTGGGGAGTATGTAAATGCCCCGCTTTATATTTTCTTTGTGGTCGGTCACTGCATCCGGTGCTTCAACGCTCATGATATCGATTCCTTGATCAGCACATTTTTGCCAATATGGTTTCTCCCGCCACTGTTTTATCACCCAGTTTTACCAGAGGTACGACGTTAACCGGCAGATACACATCGACTCGCGATCCGAAGCGAATCAGGCCGTAGCGTTCGCCACGCACCAGGATATCTCCGACGAGCGGGTAACTGATAATGCGGCGTGCCACCAGACCGGCTATCTGTACGAACGCGATCCGAATACCGCCGGCAATCTCCAGTACAATGCCGTTGCGCTCGTTTTCACAGGAGGCACGGCCGTCCCGGGCATCAAAAAACTTCCCATGATGATGAAACGTGTCAACAACCGTGCCGTCAAATGGTACACGGTTGACATGAACGCTGAATACAGACATGAAAATACTGATTTTCATCGCTTCTACGCCAAGTGGTGTTTCCGGAACCCGTTCAGCGACAATGACAACTCCATCAGCCGGAGCAATGACTGCAGTGGTGTCTGATGGTGTCGTACGTTCCGGATTACGAAAAAAATAGAGGACAAATAGTGCGAGAAGGAAGGATATTCCTGCAGGAATAAACAAAACTGTCGAGCAGAGTCTCCATGCAGCTACAGTCAGTAAAGTGGTCAAACCTACGGCATACGCAATAAATGGATACCCTTCGCGGGCGAATAGAGATGAGTTGTTCATGTACCAGCCTTAAAGCGACGACACCCCTCTCCGGGCGGAAGAGGGGTGTCATTATACGCGTTATAGAATTAGTTTTTGGTCTTGTCGACGATTTTCTGAATCCAGGGCATCATACTCCGCAGCTTCTCGCCGACCACTTCGATCGGGTGGGCGGCATTGAGACGACGACGTGCAGTCATTTCAGGGTAGTTCGATGCCCCTTCGAGGATGAACCGCTTGGCGTAATTGCCATTCTGGATATTTGCCAGACACTCTTTCATGGCCGCACGGCTCTGGTCGTTGATCACCTGTGGTCCGGTGACGTACTCGCCATATTCAGCATTGTTGGAGATAGAGTAATTCATATTGGCAATGCCACCCTCATACATCAGGTCTACAATCAGTTTGAGTTCATGCAGACACTCAAAGTAGGCCATTTCGGGTGCATAGCCGGCTTCTACCAGAGTCTCAAAACCAGCCTTTACCAACTCCACCGCACCACCGCAGAGTACAGCCTGCTCACCGAAAAGGTCGGTTTCGGTCTCGTCCTGGAAGGTTGTCTCGATGATGCCGGTACGACCGCCACCGATGGCGCTGGCGTAGGAAAGAGCCAATTCGCGGGCCTTACCCGATGCATTCTGGTAAACGGCAATCAGGTCAGGAATTCCGCCGCCCCGGACAAATTCGGAACGAACAGTGTGGCCTGGTGCCTTGGGAGCGATCATAATTACGTCAAGGTCAGCACGCGGCACAACCTGGTTGTAGTGGATTGCAAAGCCGTGGGCAAAGGCGAGGGCAGCACCCTGTTTGAGCTGCGGCGCGATCTCGTCACGGTAGAGAATTGATTGGAACTCGTCAGGAGTCAGGATCATTACCAGGTCAGCCGTGGCAACGGCTTCGGCAACGGTTGCCACCTTGAGGCCGGAATTCTTTGCTTTAACAGCCGAGGTCGAGCCTTCACGCAGTGCCACAGTTACATCTACCCCGGAATCCTTAAGGTTGCAGGCGTGGGCATGGCCCTGGGAACCGTAACCGACAATAGTAACTTTTTTTGATTTGATTAAAGCCAGATCACAATCACGATCATAATAAACGTTCATACTGATATATCCTCCACATAATTTATATCCGGCAAACCGGTCCAACATGCTCTGTAAAACGAACGAAACTGATACTACATTCAACTGCCACTGTCAACGTTTCTCCATCTACCCATTCCACCCTTTGGCCCCTCTGCCGATAGCAACCGCGCCTGTGCGTACGACCTCTTTAAGGCCGAGTGGTCGCAGAAGCTCCAGTATGCCATCGATCTTGAGTGGATTGCCTGTCGCTTCGATGGTATATGACTTCGGGGTGACATCGATGATCTTGGCTCTGAATATATCGACGACTCTCAATACTTCGGCACGGGCATCATCTTCGGCAGCGACTTTTATCAGTGCCAGCTCGCGCTCAATGGCACTGCCATCGGTAAAATCAAGTACCTTAAGTACATCAATCAGCTTGTTGAGCTGTTTGTTTATCTGTTCAAGGATCTGATCATCGCCACGAGTGACAATGGTCATCCGTGACAGTCCTTCTTCATTAGTGGGAGCAACCGTCAGTGAGTCGATATTGAAGCCGCGACCGGAAAAAAGGGTGGCTACACGGGAGAGTACTCCGAAATCATTTTCAACGATAACCGATATTGTATGCTGCATGGTTTATATCCTCTCTTTAGTAAGCTAGAAGTTGATTTTTGCAGCATTTTTGCAGAAAACAACTTCGTGAGCGCACTTATCCTGTTTATCAGGGCTAGGCGTTTAGTACCATTTCGTTCAGCGATGCTCCGGCCGGAACCATCGGCAGCACTTTTTCCTCGCGGGCCACCATGAATTCCATTATGACCGGTCCCTTCTCCTCGAAGCCCTGTTTGATGACGGACTCGACATCACCCGGTTTTGTGGCCAGAAACCCTTTGGCGCCATAGGCGTCGGCAAGCTTGATATAGTCGATAGGCAGTTCCATACAGGTTGATGAATAGCGCTTGTCGAAGAACAGTTCCTGCCACTGGCGTACCATGCCGAGGAAATTGTTGTTGAGGATGACAATTTTGACCGGCAGCCTGTTCTGAACCAGCGTTGCCATCTCCTGAATATTCATCTGAACTCCGCCATCTCCGCATATAGAAATAATCTGACGATTCGGAAAAGCCGCCTGAGCTCCCATTGCTGCCGGCAGACCATACCCCATCGTGCCAAGACCACCGGAGGTTAACAGTGTCCGTGGCTTGTTGAATTGAAAGAACTGTGCCGTCCACATCTGGTGCTGGCCGACATCAGTTGAGATAATGGCGTCGTCATCGGACAATTCACGCAGTTTCTGGATGACGAATTGAGGCTTGATAATTGTACTGCTCTGCTTATAGCCGAGCGGATGCTTTTCCTTCCAGGCGGTAATATCAGAATGCCATGGAGTCAGAGCCGCGACAAACCCGGCCAGCTTTTCCTTGTTTTTATCAGTCTGCTTGATCATCTTTAACAATACATCTTTGACGTCACCAACTATAGGCAGGTCAACCGGCACATTTTTCTTGATTGATGTCGGGTCAACATCGATATGAATTATTTTTGCGTGTGGAGCAAATGTCGAGAGTTTACCGGTAACACGGTCATCGAAGCGTGCCCCGACGGCAATGATAAGGTCGCTGTTGCTCATTGCCATATTAGCGCAATAAGAACCATGCATGCCGAGCATGCCGAGTGAAAGTTCATCACTTTCCGGAAAGGAGCCGAGTCCCATTAATGTCGTCGTGACCGGCAGTGTCAGTGTGCGCGCCAATTCCGTCAAAGGCTCGGCAGAATCGCTCAGCACCGTACCACCGCCGACATACATGACCGGACGATGTGACTCGAGAATCATGGCAACAGCTTTTTCCACTTGACGGGGATGTCCGGAAAGATTTGGTTTATAGCCGCGTATTTCAACAGTTTCCGGGTAATCGAATTCACTCTGAGCAATCTGAATATCCTTGGGAAAATCCACCAGAACAGGTCCGGGACGTCCGCTGCGAGCGATATAAAAAGCTTTTTTCATCGTCAGTGCTATATCCTTGACATCTCGAATCAAAAAGCTGTGTTTCGTGCAGGGGCGGGTAATGCCGATAATATCAACTTCCTGAAAGGCATCATTTCCGATAAGCGGTGTAGGGACCTGACCGGTGATAATAACCATCGGAATTGAATCCATGTAGGCGGTGGCTATTCCTGTGACGGTATTGGTGGCACCTGGCCCGGATGTTGCGATAACAACACCAACTCTTCCGGTTGCCCGGGCATAGCCGTCAGCAGCATGAGTACCAGCCTGCTCGTGCCGGGGAAGTATGTGATGGATTTCTTTAAAATCAAAAAGGGCGTCATACAGATTGATGACAGTACCGCCGGGGTAGCCGAAAATAGTATCCACACCCTCTTTTTTCAAACATTCAAGCATTATTCGTGCGCCGTTCATTTTCATAGGAAACCTCATGTGAACTTGTGTAAGTTTTCAGTTTTCAGACTGTTCTGACTGGTCTGGATTTAGTTTAATCTGCTGTTGTAATAGCTCCGGTATGAGCTGATGTAACCACCTTGGCATACCGTGCAAGCCAGCCACCCTTTATTTTCGGCTCAGGAGCCTTCCAGGAAGCCCGGCGGATAGCGAGAGTTGCATCGTCTACCAGGAGCTCCAGACGCCGGTTCGGAATATCAAGCCGGATTATGTCGCCATCCTTGACGAGAGCAATCGGCCCGCCTTGGGCGGCTTCGGGCGAAATATGCCCAATGCAGGGACCGCGAGTGCCCCCCGAGAAACGGCCATCGGTAATCAAAGCGACACTGTCTCCGAGCCCCATTCCCATGATAGCGGCGGTTGGTGCCAACATTTCGCGCATGCCGGGACCCCCTTTCGGCCCTTCATAGCGAATGACTACGCAATCGCCGGACTTGATTTTTCCTTCCATGATCGCTGCCATAGCCAGCTCTTCGGCATCGAAACAGCGGGCCACACCCTCAAACTTCATCATAGCTTCAGAAACTCCTGACTGCTTGACGACGGCCCCTTTGGGAGCGATGTTTCCGGAGAGGATAGCAATGCCACCTTCCTTCTTTATCGGGTTCCCAAGCGGGCGGATAACCTCCTCGTCTACATTTTGAATGCTTTCGGCCAGTTGATGCGTAGTCAGGCCGAACAGTGTGGGTGTGTCATTGATTTTGCTGCCAAGTTGTTTAAGCACACCGCTGACGCCGCCGGCAATGTCGAGATCTTCCATGAAATGCTCGCCGGCCGGATTCATTGAAGCGATCTGCGGGGTATCTTTTCCCAGCTCGTCGAACAGTTCCAGCGGCAGCTCTACTCCGGCTTCATGGGCAATCGCAAGGAGATGCAGGACGGTGTTGGAAGAACCGCCGAGAGCAAGATCGACGCGAATTGCGTTTTCAAAAGCCTTGCGGGTCATTATGTCGCGCGGTTTGACGTCATTATGCACCAGTTCGACGATCTTTTCGCCGGAGGCGAAGGCGATGCGGCGTTTAAGCGCCGAAACTGCCAGTGCGGTGCCGCAGCGCGGCAGACTCATCCCCATCGTTTCCGTGAGGATCGCCATCGTGTTCGCGGTAAAGAGTCCCTGGCAGGAGCCCATGCCGGGGCAGGCGTTGTCTTCGCAGACCTGCAGCTCCTTATCGTTGATGACTCCGGCTTTGTAGCGGGCCATCGCCTCAAAGGTGTCAGAGACAAAAGAGTATTTGCGTCCGGCAGTGCCACGGCCGCTCATCATCGGTCCGGCGGTGACAACGATGCAGGGGATGTTCAGCCGGGCTGCCGCCATAAGCATGCCGGGGGTGATTTTGTCACAGTTGGTCAATAGTACCAGTCCGTCGAGACGGTGCGCCTCTGCAACCGATTCGACCATATCAGCGATAAGTTCACGGGTCGGGAGGGAGTAGTGCATCCCTTTATGCCCCATCGCCATGCCGTCGCAGACGCCCGGAATACCGAAAAAGAACGCATAGCCGCCACCGGAGTGCACGCCTTTTTCAATAAAACGTTCCAGATCGCGCATACCGACATGTCCGGGGATAAGGTCGGTAAAACTGGTTGCTACGCCGATAAACGGCTTATCCATCTGATTTTGAGGAACACCGGTCCCTTTCAGCAGGGCACGATGCGGAGTCCGCTCAAGCCCTTTCTTTATCATATCGCTACGCATAGTAATTGATCCTTGGAGTAGAATTGGTTTGATACCGCTAAACCCTTGATTGGTAAGAATTTACGGGTTGTGAAGAATAATATAGATAACCGGATGTGTCAAACTAAAATGACTTTGTTGACCGTTATTCTCCAGAAATTTGCTCAGCAGTGACCTTTCTGTTCCGAATCGTCAATCCCTGCAAAAAGTTCCTCAAGAACTGGTCGCCGCACTCCTTGTAATGCTTGTGCCCTTTGGTTCTAAAGAGGGCGCTCAGTTCTGATTTTGAAATAGTAACGCCTGCCAGCTTCATCAATGCCAGCATATCATCCTCTTTAAGGTCAAGCGCTATACGGAGCTTTTTCAAAATAGCATTGTTGTTGAGAGATGCATCCGGTTTCGGTGCCTCAGTTTCTGCGGAGTCCTTCCGGCCTCTTTTATGAATAATCAGGCCATCAAGGAAAAATGAAAGCAGTGGATTACTGCAGGAGATAAACTCTTCCTCCTCTTCTTTTTTAAGAAGTTTTATCAAGGTAGGTTGCTCAAGAGTACAGCCTGATATCTGAAAAATCTCTATCATAACCGGGTTGCTGATATCCAGCGCATAGCGTAATCTGCGTAATACGTCGTTGTTGTTCATCTTGAAGTGTCTCCCGGAATGTGGTGCAGTCTGTTTCTCAAATTGGTGCTATTTAAACGCGGCGACCTGTGCCTGATACATCGTAACCGGCACAAAGCGCACGGCAAACTCTGTGCTGCATCTGACGCAGACGACGAAGAACGGCTTGCCGTTCTTCCCTTTTTCAAAAGGCAGATCCTGTTTGTGGCTACAGTATGGACACGTAGTCGCGACAACCGCCTGAATGATTTTTACCGGCTTGACTTCTGCCGCTGCGGACTTTTTTGCTGCAACAGGTACAACAGGTTTTACTGGCACTGGTTGCTCATCGGAAAACTCTGAAACGGTACTCTCTTTCTGCATAGGTTTTCGCTCCTTTTTTGTCGAAGTAGTAACCGGAAGAAATTCGTCTTCTGCATATTCAATAACGGCAACCGGAGGCGGCAGTATCCCCTTCATCGCCTTCTTCCAGAGCAGCGGCATCGATGTTTTCGAATAGTGCAGCGGCCTTACCCCTTTCATCTGCGCCGCACCGCCGACAATGATGTAGTATTTGTCGCGGTACGATACCAGGGTCTGGCTACCGATTTCGGCAATTTTAAAGCCGGAACATATTTTGTTGTCGAGCCAAAAAGTAATTGCCTCTTCCATCCATTACTCCTCTTCACTATTCAGTACAATTTACAGGTAACAGTTACCAGAATTGGGGCGGGCTTACCACCAAAAATCGACATGCTTGGCACACAGAAAAGGCCAGCAAGACATTTTCAGGTCTGTCTGCAGGATATCTTTCCACCTGAAACATGTGAGATGAGGATTTCCTGCTGTGAGAATGTGGTGGGGACACTCGGTTTAATCACCCATTATTTGAACATATCTCTGATGGTTGCAGGAATCTGTTCAGCGGTGACAGGTCGTGAAAACAAAAAACCTTGCAGAAAATCACAGCCAATTTCGGATAGAATTCTTGATTGTTCGTTTGTTTCAACACCTTCGGCGACGGTTTTCATTCCGAGGTTTACTGCCAGGTCAACAATTGAGCGGGCAATTGCACGATCGCCGGAATTATTGGCCAAGTCGCGTACAAATGTACGGTCTATTTTCAGCACATTGACCGGGAAATTCTTCAGATAGCTGAGCGATGAATAACCGGTGCCAAAATCGTCGATGGATACACTCACTCCAAGGTTGCGCATCTGCTGGAGTATATGGGTGGCCTCATCCGGACTGTTGACCAGCGCGCTTTCAGTAAGTTCAAGCTCAAGTGAACCTGGCTCAATACCAGTTTCATCAATAATTTCAGCGATCCGTTCTATGAGATTTGGGGAGCTAAATTGTACGGCAGACAGATTGACCGCCATTGTCAACTCCAACCCTTGCTGATGCCAGGCGACCTGCTGCGAACAGGCGGTTCGCAATACCCACTCTCCTATCGGAATGATCAGCTTTGTTTCTTCTGCCAACGGTATAAAGCGAGAAGGAGATACCGAACCATATTCATCATTGTGCCATCGCAGCAAGGCTTCTACCCCAACGGTTTTACCTTGGGTTATGCTTATCTTTGGCTGATAACAGAGGGTAAATTCGTGTTTATCCAAGGCATGACGGAGCGCTCCTTCCATGCGTAACCGGTCACTGGTGGCCCGGTACAGTTCGTTGTCGTAAAAACGATAGGTATTTTTCCCTTCAGATTTGGCATGATACAGGGCAATATCAGCGTTTTTCGCCAGGGTATCGCTGTTGTCCCCGTCTTTTGGATATTGGGCAATTCCGACACTGACGGTGACAACCACTTCGGAATTATCGATAATCATTGGGGTACCGGCAGCCCTAATCAGTTTATCAGCGACCTGGGCAACATATTCATTCCGCCCGATATCGTGGAGGATGATTGCAAATTCGTCTCCGCCAAGCCTGCAGACCATATCATCATTGCGCAACAGTTCAGTAAATCGCAGAGCCATTTCTTTCAGCAACAAATCTCCGGCATGATGACCCATGCTGTCGTTGACATATTTAAACCTGTCAAGGTCAAGGTACAGTAAAGCTATGTTGCTGCCGGTGCGATGACTTCGTTTCAATGAAAACGCAAGTCTGTCCTGCAACAGGCGACGATTGGGCAGGCATGTCAGTGGGTCGTAGTAGGCCAGTCTCTCGATGGTAGCTTCGTCATTCTTGCGATCAGTAGCATCTTCAACATTGGCAATAAAATTCGATATTTCTCCCTCTGCATTTCTCAGTGGCGAAATTGAAGAGACCGACCAGTATACCTCCCCGTTTTTTCGACGGTTTTGGAGCTCACCATGCCAAATATCGCCCCTTAGTATCGTCTGCCAAAGATTGTTATACACTTCAAGTTGCTCCAATCCAGATTTAAGTATACGGGGATTTTGGCCAACGGCCTCCTGTGATGAAAAACCTGTGACTGCAGTAAACTTGGCGTTGACATACTCGATGCAACCGGAGAGATCGGTTATAAAAACTGCAGTTGCGCTGTTTTCAATGCCATGGGAAAGCTTGCGTATATGTGCTTCAGCAATCTGACGCTCATGGATCTCCGATTCGAGTTGCCTGTTCTTCTCGTCAAGATCCTGCTCGTGGCGGATTGTTTCCTGTAGATGTACGCTCAATTGAGTATTTCGTGTGTTAAGTCGCATCAGGTAGATGAAACCGGATATTATGAACAGTGCCAACCCGCTGCCGTTATAGAGCAACTGTCGCGGTGACTGAAAATCAAATTGTTCTTTTGGGGGAATAAAAGTAAGCAGAGAAAACAACGTTTTTTTGACTGGAATCAGTATTCCGTAGGCTTTGTCCGCGGCCTTGTTGTCAAAAATTTGGAAAGGATATGGTTCGCCTGGACGTATGCTTTCCGGAACGGAGGAGTTGCCGGCATGAAGCAGCGACCTGGCTTTCAAGGGGATATGAAGGTACTCTCTGTCAAGTACCAAGGCATCCGGGTACCTGGTGTTTTGGCTCACTCCTTCGATGAAAAAATCATAAATATTAGGTATTGATAGCCAGGCTAATATCTGACCCTGATACTGACCTTTGTATATACAGGGGGCCGATAAAACGATGTAAAGTTCTGCGTCATTTTTGTTGTAAACGAATTCTGGTTCGGAACTATTAGGTGCAAGAAATTTCCGCCAATCTCTCTCTGAATTCCATTCATTCTTTGGAGAGTGGCTTTCACTCAAAATTTTACCCGCTGCATCCAGAAAAATAATACGATCGAAAAGGGGTTGTTCACCAAGTTTTCTAAACGTACTTATCCGATTAAAAAAATCGCTTACAATCTGGAGACTCTCTTGAAGACCATATTCCATGGACATGCCAAGTTTCTTGTTAGAAAAATATGCTGTAAGTTCACTACTATTTGAAATCTCGACAATATTTTCTTTCTGTTCGGAAAAAAAGAAACTGAGTGCGGCTGCCCGCTTTTCACTGTCGTATGTGATCTGATTCATTGTTGACTGCTGAAGGGCAACTTGGGAGCGGTACTGGGTAAACACCAGATAAATGATGGCAACCAGCAAGGATACGCCTATTACTATCACAGTAAATTTGCTGACGTGCCTGGTCAGATTTTTCATTTTTAAATGAGTTGGCAAATTCAACTTTTCTACCTCAGAAGACACCATTTGCAATAAAATAATCGTATATAACCGGCTATTATCGCCCAACAAGAAAGCTTATTCTGAAAAGATTTTATACCCGTTACGACAGTTCTTTGTATCTGATTCATGGCTCGCTTCGGCCAGCAGGAGGGCAACTTTTTGACTAATGTACTTTCCGCAGTTTCTGATCTGTTGGATGGCGGGAATAATCTCTTCAGCCGCAGTATGCTTGGACATATAACCTGCCGCACCCAGTTTCAATATTTCAATGGCACACTGATCCTCGCCGTACGTACTGATTATAAGTACCGGCAACAGCGGTTTCTCCACTTTGATCTGTTTGAGAAGTTGAATGCCGCTTTTGCCATTCAACGAGATATCTACAGTCACAAGCTGATATTCATGAACCCGTATCAACTCCATGGCAGCATCAAATGAATCTGCCTCATCAATCACCAGATCGCTGCCGGATATTCCATTATGCAGCACATGTATCAAACCCTTGCGAATAAAAGGGTGATCATCAACAATAAGAAACCACATCTGTCAACTCCTTGGCTTTTGGAATACAGCCCCTCATAGCCATCTATCCATTATCTCAGCAAGCTCCTGCTTTTTAACCGGTTTTGCCAGATAATCATTCATTCCCGCCTCCAGGCATTGCTCACGGTCACCCTTCATTGCGTTGGCGGTCATTGCGACTATCGGTACTAAATGGTTGAGGACGGCTGAATCCGTATCACGGATTTCGGCGGTAGCCTGCAAGCCGTCCATCTCAGGCATCATGCAGTCCATCAGCACCAGAGCATATTCAGTCAACTCCAGCGCCCGAACAGCCTCTTTACCGTTATTAGCAACATCAACATAGGAGTAACCAAGCTTACTCAGCGTATGTACCGCAATTTTCTGATTAACGGGGTTGTCTTCAGCCAGTAGAATTCGCTTGTTGCTTTTGGCACGGGATACAGTGGCATCGTGACTGTCAGCCATTTGTTTCACCTGGGCCGCCGGGGTAGAGAGCATCTCGGATAATTGTTGTTCAAATCGAGCGGTAAACCAGAAGGTAGTGCCTTTACCCGCTTCACTGGATACTCCGATTTCGCCCACCATCAACTCGGCCAACTGTTTACATATAGCGAGCCCCAATCCGGTGCCGCCATATTTCCGGGTAGTGGAGCCTTCCGCCTGAATATAGGGGTCAAATACAGCAGCTTGACGTTCGTGTGGGATACCAATGCCGGTGTCCTGGACTTCAAAAAGAATTGTGACGAAATTATTCAGATCTACGTTACGTTTGGCAGTGATGATAATGTGACCTTTTTGTGTGAACTTTATTGCATTACCTATCAAGTTATTGAATATCTGTCGGATTCTTCCTGGATCTCCTCTCAGAGAGGCAGGTATGGCTGGATCGATACGGTAATCGATAGTTAACCCTGATTTAGTAATCTGATGGACAAACAACGCAACAATTTCCGTTATAGTAACTTTCAAATCGAAGTCGATTATCTCCAGTTCCAACTTTCCGGCCTCGATCTTGGAAAAATCAAGAATGTCATTAATAAGCCCCAGCAAATTCGCACCACTTCTACCGATTAAATTCGAATATTCACGTTGATTTTCTGTCAGATCGGTATCCAGCAGCATGTCGGCCAAGCCAATGACGCCGCTAATTGGCGTACGGATATCATGACTCATGGTAGCGAGAAAATCACTCTTTGCCCGGGTAGCTTCTTCCGCCGATGTAAGAGCCGAATTGAGTTTTCTATTTTTTCTCTCCAGTTCTTCTGAGAAAGCGATCAGTTTGGCTTCAGATGCTTTTTTATGAATAAGGTTTTTCACTCTAAGGATAATTTCAAGTGGATCGAAAGGTTTTGTAACAAAATCGTCAGCACCGCACGACATCGAGCGTAGTGCGGCATCCCTGTCTCCAGACGCTACAATCACCGAAACTGCCCGTGATCTTGGTGAATTTTTTACTATTGAGAGCATTTCCAAGCCGTTCATTATCGGCATTCCCAGATCCAGAAGGATTAGGCCGACATCGTCATGAATGCCTAACTGTTCCAAACCTTCCAATCCATTCTCAGCCAGCAGGATTGTATTATAATGCTCTGAGAGCATGAGTTGCAAAATCCCCCGGTTCATTTCATCGTCATCTATAATCAATATTTTGGTTGGATCCATAATTTGTTCATCTTTCAGAAGATCTCTTACCGTATCAGCCAGTGTCTCAAAATTGACCGGTTTTGGGAGTACCCTGTCAGCAGAGAAAGATATACACTCCTGTAGTATATTGTTTAGGTCAAAAGACACTGACCCTCCTGACATCGCGATCACTTTTGGGCGATGTGCCATGCTTGACAACTTTATCAAAACCCCGAACCCGTCCTGCTCAGGCATAATTATATCGGTAATAACAAGGTCAAACGGCTGGGATTCCAGATGCCTGATACCCCACAACCCGTTTTCGGCAGTTGTAATCTCATGCCCGGCTCTTTCCAGAAAAGAGGTCATGACGTCCAACACTCTTAAGTCATCGTCAATAAGAAGAATTTTTGCCATTACTTTGCTCCTTCGCTTCCTTCGCAATTGATAGAAAGTGTAATGTGCTCTCCCAGTTTTTAAAGTCGTGAGGCTGCGGGTCAAAATGCCCCCCGCTGCAGAGCTCAACTTCCGTGACCGCCTCTCCCACCGACCAGGCGCTTTTGTATGGGCGTACACTGGTAAGAGCGTCAAACATATCGGCAACAGACACTATTCTCCCACAAAGCGGTATTTCGCTCCCTTTATTCCAGGCATCATAACGTCGAGGAGAATGATGACGATCGGCATGGAGAGGCAGATATCAATAGCCTGCTGTCCGCTGGAGGTAACCTTGATAGTATATTCGCCCATCAGAGCTGCATTCAGCAGGCTGATGTTTTGTGGAATATCGTCGACAATCAGAACGCTCGCAGGAGTAGATGCAGTTTTCATAATTCGCAAATCTCTGAGCCATCAAGTGAAAGAATGATGCCGTTCCTGGCTGAAAGTGCCAGAAGTGCATCACGAGCTGTTGCGTATTCAAATTTATTCAGATACTCCTTAATCTGCCCGACATCAAGAATGGGTAAACCTGTCAGTTCTTCGTGATAATCGTCCAGATAACGTTCCGCCTTGCCGTCCATGCTATTTATAAAGTAGAGCAGTCTGCTGAAAATCGGTGTGACGACCTCCCTGTCAACTATGGCGTTCAGAGTTTCATCGACTCGTGGAGCGACAGATAGATGGCTGGTCAACCCCGACACCACTCGGGTAATCTCTTCAGCAAAGCTCTCAAGGGCATCATTAAGGGCTATTGGCGACGCATCGAAGAATATTGCGAGTTCCAGGGTCCGCGCCAAAGCCTCCAGTCCCACCGCGCCTATGCTGCCAGCAGAGGCTTTGATCGTATGGGCGTGGCGACCAGCTCTTTTTGTATCTCCAGATGCCAATGCTTCCTTAATTATCGTTGCCGCATTCGACTCATTCTCAGCAAACGCACTCAACAACCTGATGTACAGCTTCCTGTTTCCGTCAAGGCGATCCAGGGCCCCGACGATATCAAACCCGGAAATCTTCGGTATAACTGTCTCGTTACTATGGTTGCCTTCAAGCTTTTCACACAGCTGCGCAGTCGGCTTCTGCTCTCTGAGAAAAAATTGCATAGTCTGAAACATGGTTCTGGCGTGAATTGGCTTGGTGATATGTGCGTTTATACCGGCATCAAGGGTTTTCTGCCGCTCTTCTTCCATGACATGGGCGGTCATGGCAATGATAGGCAGTGAGGTAAAGCGGCTGTCCGATCTGATGAGCCTCGTGGCCTCATAGCCATCCATAACCGGCATTTGAATATCCATCAGGACCAGGTCATACGCTGTGCTACCGCCGGTAATCATCGTCACGGCTTCTTTACCGTTGACCGCGACATCCACCACGGCACCGGTGTCTTTGAGAAGTTCGATCGCAAGTTGCCGATTCGTTACGTTGTCTTCCACCAGCAGGATGCGGGCACCCGAAAAATCGAAGGTCTGCCCCGTACCTTCCCCGTCCGGGTTTTCGCCAACGGCATGGGGCATGTCACTTTCCTGACCGATACCGAACCAGGCGGTGAAACAAAAGATGCTCCCCTGTCCAGGTGTGCTCTCGCACCAGATTTTTCCACCCATTAACTCGACCAGCCGTTTTGAAATGGACAGCCCCAATCCTGTGCCGCCAAACTGACGTGTTGTTGAGCTGTCAGCCTGAGTAAAAGCATGAAAGAGTTTGTTGATCTGTTCATCTGTAATACCTATTCCGGTGTCGAGTATGGAAAATTTAAGCTGCAACCAGTCGTCCTCCCGTTTAAGCAACTCGGCTTTAAAGACAATTTCCCCCTGTTTCGTAAATTTTACGGCATTGTTCAGCAGGTTTATAAATATCTGACCGAGCCGCTGCGGGTCACCGATAAGGTTGGAGACGGCTTCCGGTAAAGTCTCGACCTGCAGGTGCAGGCCTTTGTCAAGAGCTTTTTGCTGGACTGTGTTGATCACGTTGGCAAGAATGGTATCCAGTCTGAATGGAATCAGTTCCATTTTCAGATGCCCGGCTTCAATCTTTGAAAAATCAAGGATGTCGTTAACAATATTGAGCAGCATTGCACCGGCCGATTGGATTTTCAGCGCATAATCATGTTGGCGTGGCTGCAGCTTGGTTCCAAGAGTCAATTCTGAATAACCGATGATAGCGCTGAGCGGCGTGCGGATTTCATGGCTCATGTTGGACAGGAACTCTGATTTTGCCAGGTTGGCTACATTGGCCGCATCACGTGCTGTAATAATCTCTTTTTCTGCCATTTTGCTAGCGGTAATATCGCGGAAGGACCAGACCCGGCCTGCAATATCATCGCCGATTCTTTGCGGTTGCGAATAACGCTCAATAACCCTGCCATCGGCAAAAAGGAGCGTATCGGTACTTGTTTTCTCCGGGTGATCATACAACTCTGTGATTTTGTCCATAAACTCTGCAGGTTGGGCCAACTGCGAGAGAACGTGGTTGAGTACCGGCTCGTCCAATCTTTTGGCAATTATTTCCTCCGGGATGTGCCAGAGTTCCACAAATTTTTGATTCCATCGTGTGATGTGACCGTGCAGGTCTACCACGAGGATGCCGTCAACCGTTGAATCGAGGGTCGCGTTCAGCAGGGACAGAGAATATTTAAGGAACGTATTTAATTGATTGCGCTCAGTGATGTCGCGAGCAATGCCCAGCACACCGGTCATCTCACCATACATGCCGTACACCGCTGTCTTGATGGTTTCAACAAGGACTTGATGACCATCGTCCGCGAATGTAAGCCATTCCTCATTACTGCTGGGCTTGCCCGACTGCATGGCCATCTGGTCATTATTGCGGAAAAAATCCGCCAGATCCTTGCTGACAAAGTCGTAATCGGTCTTGCCGACGATGTCAGCTTCTTTCGCCCCAAAAAATCGTTCAAATTTTCTGTTGCAACTTACATAATCACCGTCAACATCTTTAAACCAGATCAGGTCTGGAATGTGATTCATTAACGCCTGCAACTGGTTTTTCTGGAATGCCAGATCCGCTTCCGCCCGCTTGCGGTCGGTGATGTCACGTGCAATTCCAATAGAGTGCCAATTATCTTTCACCTGCACTGACGAAAGTGACAGCTCCAGCGGGAACTCGCTGCCGTCCTTGCGAAGTCCAGAAAGTTCGACGGTCTTACCGATTGCAGAGCCCTGACCGGTCTGCTGAAAAAGCGGGAAAGCCTGATTATGTGCTGCCCTTAAGGAAGCAGGAACCATCATCGTATGAAAATGATGCCCGATTATTTCTTCAGTGCTGTACCCGAACATCCTTTCAGCCGCTTCATTCCAGTACGAAATGTTTCCTTTTTCGTCGAGCATGATAATCGAGTCCCGGGCTGACGAAGTAATAGTTTTGAACCGTTCATCGCTCATCTGCAGCTTTTCACATACTTCGGCCTGTTCTTTGTTGAAGCGGCGTTCTTCTTCGTTGTGATTGAGAAGGAACACTTCCTGTTTTCTGCGCCACATGAGATTGATACCCGTGCCTGCGACAAACGTCAGTATCAGACACAAGATGGATATCCAGCAGGCATTGGTAGTGACCGATCCAACATAATTTGTCACCTGAGTTACCATAATTCCTCTTTTAATCCGGATTTAAATGTTGCGTCAAATTGAAACCTTCAAGATCATTTTTCAGATCCGCCCGAAACGTGTCAAAGCAAAAGGGTTTTGAAACGTAGCGGTTTATATGCCCTTCACGCATGGACCGGTTTACACCGTCGGAATCGTCACACCCCGCTGAAACAAGGATACGCACACTCCTCCGGGAAAGCATGGCAACGTGGTGCAGAAAACTGAGGCCGTTCATGCCTGGCAAAGCAAATCCGCTAATAACGAAGTCAAACGGATCATCTGTTTTCATCTGTGCAAGCCCATCCTCTGCGGAAGGCAGTGTCACAACCTGGAATTGATCTCTTCTCAGTATCAATGCCATCACATTCCGCATGGTGATGTCTTTATCAACAAAGAGGACTCTGCCGACATACTGATGTTTAGGGGATTCGCTCAAAGTAATACCTCATGTATCGCGTGCATGTTGGCCAATGAAGTTGAATTAACCTGTATAGAGATAATAGATGTGTTTCAGTAACAATAACAGTCGGATAAATTAGAATAAACTAGTAGTCTTTCGGGGGGGGGGGTAGGTTTTGTCCTACCCCGCTTGATTTTCTACGAGAGCTTTTTAGGGAAAAATAGTTGGCGAACGCGACATTGTTATTGAGATTAAGTTTAATCCGTGCAAACCACATCAACAAATTGATGGTGCACTGCCGTCAATTCAGGAACCTTCAACACAAACGCGTCAACAATCTGCGGATCAAAATGCCCTCCGCTGCAGCGCTCAACTTCCGCGACAGCATCACCCACTGACCAGGCTCTTTTGTATGGGCGTTCACTGGTGAGGGCGTCAAACATATCGACAACAGACACTATTCTTCCACAAAGCGGTATTTCGCTCCCTTTAAGCCCCTTTGGATAGCCGCTGCCGTCCCAGCGTTCGTGATGAGTCAGTGCGATTGTTGCCGCTGACTTCAACAGACTGTTTTGATTGGCGCCAATGATCTCGTGGCCGATCGCGCAGTGTGTTTTCATGATCTTCCATTCCTCATCGTCCAGTTTGCCCGGCTTCAGGAGTATACTGTCGGGTATGCCGATCTTGCCCGTGTCATGCAGGGCGGCTGTATTGTAGATCAGCTCAGCTTCGTGTTCCGGAAGACCAAGTGCCATGGCGATGATGCGTGAATAGTGACAGACTCTGACGACATGCAGGCCGGTTTCATTATCCCGATATTCTCCCGCCCTGCCGAGGCGGAGCAGAATTTCAAGGCGGCTTTTGTCCAGCTCATCGGTTCGCTCCAGCACCAGACACGTCAGGGCGTGGTTCTGATCATGCAGGGCAAGATGCGTTTTAACCCGAGCCCGCACAATAGCCGCTCGAATCGGCTTGGTGATATAATCAACGGCGCCGCAGGCAAACCCCAGCGATTCGTCTTCAATTTCACCTCTTGCGGTAACAAAAATTACCGGAATAGAACTGGTCTTAGGATTTTTCTTGAGCCGCCGGCAGGTTTCAAAACCGTCCATCTCCGGCATCATGACATCCAGTAGAATGATGTCAACAGGCATGGATAAGCATATATTGATGGCCTGCGCACCTCTGGTTGCTACTCTTAAGATGTAATCATCCTTCAGTGCAGCAATAAGTAAGCTGATGTTGAGCGGCGTATCGTCGACGATAAGGACAGTCGGTTTTGTAATGGCTGTTTTCATAATTGGTAATCCTCTGTGTCATTGACGGAGAGAACGATTCCGCTCCTGGCTGAAAGTGACAGAAGTGCATCATGGGCAGCATCAAAATTAAAATTTTTCAGATGTGTCTTTAGCTGTTTGACTTCGCTGTCCGGCAGCCATGCCAGCTCTTTTTGATAGTCGTCCAGATATAGTTCCGCCCGGCCATTATTACCTTTAATATAGACAAGCAGCCTACTCAGAATGGGACTGACTGCAGCCATATCGAGCGTTCCTGGCAGAGTGTCGCCGTCATTTTGTGGAGAGGCCGGAAGGTGGTTCGCCAGATCCGCCGTCAGCCGATTCATCTCGGCGGCAAAACATTCAAGAATTCCCATGACGCCTACAGACGAATCACCTTTGATGATGGCATTTTCGAGTGACCGTCCCAGTACCTCCAACTCAACTGCGCCTACGGCACCCGCAGCACCTTTGATCGTATGTGCGAGACGAATAGCCAGGTCCGTATCTTCTACTCTCAAAGCCTCTTCTATCTTTGATGGTGCATGCGAGTCGTTTTCAACAAACGTACGAAGTACCCAGAGGTACAGTTTTCTGTCTCCGTCAAGGCGATCAAGCGCAGCGGCACTGTCAAGCCCGGCTATGTCGGGGATAGCTATCTCCTCGCCGTCGTATTCAAGCCTTTCATTCGAATGCACACTCGACTCCTGCTCGCGAAGGAAAGACTTCATTACCTGCAGCATGGTTCGGACATCAAACGGTTTGGAGATATGAGCGTCAATGCCGGCCTCAATGATCTTCTGCCGTTCTTCCTCCATCGCATAGGAGGTCATAGCTATGATCGGTAGATGGGTAAAACGGCTGTCTGATTTGATACGCCGCGTTGCCTCATAGCCGTCCATAATCGGCATTTGAATATCCATCAGCACCAGATCATACTCTGTGCCGCCGCCGGTAATCATCGTCACGGCTTCCTCACCGTTGATGGCCAGCGTCACCACGGCCCCGGTCGCCTTCAATAGCTCGATCGCCAGTTTCTGATTCATTTCGTTGTCTTCCACCAGCAAAACGTGCGAACCGCTGAAATCGAAGTACTGCTCCTTTTGTCTCCTGTTCATGGCGTCAACCGCTGCATACTGGTCGATATCGCTTGCCTGGCCTATGCCGAACCAGGCTGTGAAACTGAAACTGCTCCCCACCCCGGGCGTGCTTTCACACCAGATTTCGCCTCCCATCAACTCTGTCAACTGTTTTGAAATGGAGAGCCCTAATCCGGTGCCGCCAAACTTGCGGGTCGTACTTCCGTCGGCCTGGGTGAATGGTTGAAACAGTTTGTTGATCTGCTCTGCCGAAATTCCAATGCCGGTATCGCGTATGCTGAATTGGAGTTGCACCCGGTTGTTTTTCTCAGCAAACAGAGATGTTTCAAGCGATACCTCTCCATGCTCGGTAAATTTAACGGCATTGTTCAACAGGTTGACTATTATCTGGGCAAGCCGGTGTGGATCCCCGATCAGGCAGACAGCGGCCTCAGGTGTCGTTTTGACCAGCAGATTCAATCCCTTCTCCAAAGCCTTTTCCTGCACCATGCTGTATGCATTGGCAATCATAATATCCAGACGGAATGGAATCTGTTCCATCTTCAACTGACCAGCTTCTATCTTGGAAAAATCGAGGATATCGTTGATAATGTTGAGCAACAGTTCACCTGCAGAGTGAACGTTTCCGATATAATCCTTTTGACGTGGCGGCAGACTTGTCTTCAGAGTCAGGGCGGAAAAACCGATGATGGCGTTGAGCGGCGTACGGATCTCGTGGCTCATGTTGGCCAGGAACTCTGATTTGGCACGATTGGCCACATTGGCCGCATCGCGTGCTGTAATAAGCTCTTTTTCTGCAATTTTGCCGGCGGAAATATCACGGAAGGACCAGACCCGCCCCACAATGTCATCGCCGATTCTTTGTGGTTGCGAATAACGCTCAATAACCCTGCCGTCGTCAAAAAGGATCATATCGGTACTTGTTTTCTCCGGGTGTTCATGCAACTCTGTAATTATGTTAATGAACTCTGCAGGTTGGGCCATCTGTGAAAGAACGTGGTCGAGTACTGCCTTGTCCACTCTATTGGCTATGATTTCTTCCGGAATATGCCAGAGATCCACAAATTTTTGATTCCAACTGGTAATGTGTCCGCTCAGGTCAACCACAAGGATTCCGTCAGCCGTTGATTCGAGGGTCGCGTTCAGCACGGACAGTGATGATTTAAGGGCCGTATCCAATTGCTTGCGCTCAGTGATGTCGCGAGCAATGCCCAGTACGCCCACAATTTCGCCGGCACTGTTGTACGCCGGAGTCTTAATAGT
The DNA here is from genome assembly GCA_903939115.1 of uncultured Geobacteraceae bacterium. Classification (GTDB taxonomy): domain Bacteria; phylum Desulfobacterota; class Desulfuromonadia; order Geobacterales; family Pseudopelobacteraceae; genus JACRCG01. Next base: position 5,285 of record CAJAFV010000078.1, on the reverse strand, counting down.
TTCAACGAGGATGGATTGTCCATCATCAGCAAAAGTGAGCCATTCCTCGTTACTGCTCGGCTCGCCCGACTGCATGGCCAGCCGGTCGTTTTTGCGGAAAAAATCCGCCAGTTCCTTGTCAACAAAGTCGTAATCGGTCTTGCCGACAATGTCGACTTCTTTGGCTCCATACAGGCGCTCGAATTTTCTGTTGCAATGTAAAAACACACCATCAGCATCTTTTAACCAGATCAGGTCTGGAATGTGATTCATTAACGCCTGTAGCTGGTTTTTTTTGGTTGCCAGTTCAGCTTCTACTCGCTTACGGTCAGTGATGTTCTCATGTGAAATCACCGCATAGTGATCGCCGGCAACGTGCAGCGGATTAACCCTGCAGATGAACCAGCGTTGTTCGTAAGGAGAATGACAGGGGGATTCCTTGACAAATTCCGGTAGGGTACCGGCAATAACGGCTCTGATGCCTGCAGCAGAATCATCTGCATCCACTTTATCTGCTTCAGTGGCTGTTCTGCACACATCCAGATAATTAAAGCCTTCGCAGATTGTTTTTTCATCAGCGTTGTTTTCTGTACCAAACGAATTCCAGGCACGATTGGTCTTGATAATCTTTCCCTCAGCGTCAACCACACAAATATTCGCGCTCAGTCCATCAATAGTGGCGCGAAGGAACTGTTCCTGCTCATGAAGAGATTCTTCCACCTTCCTGTGCCACGCCAGATTGATAGCCAGACCTGCGCCAAGTATCAGCATCAGATTCAGGAGGGCCACCCAATAGGCTTGCGTTTTGATCGGCTCGTTAATTTCGGAAAGGTCAACCTTGGCGACGATGGCCCAGGGCGAGTCAGCAACGGTTCTGGTTGCAGCCAGTACGGCAGCTCCCCGGTAATCTGTGCCCTCAAACACCGCATTCTGTCCAAGAGCAGCCCGGACTACCGGTCTGCTTGTCTCTGTCAGTGATCTTCGCAGAGTCAACGCCGTATCGGTTTTAAACCTTGTATCGTTCAGGTACAGAGCATCAGCGCCGCTTCGTTCAACCAATATCACTTCGGCTGATTTACTCTCTTTCGGCCAGGTATTAATCAGAGGATAGAGAAATTGATGCGGATCGATATCAAGCACCAGTACGGCACGTGTTTGAAAACCTTTGCTGCCGGTATGGCCAACAGGAATCACCAGGTTCAGATGAATCGTTCCGGAATCTTCATCCCGGTGAATATCCGATAAATACACTTTCGGTTTTCGGACCGCCCCATCAATAAGACGTCGGGAAAATATATCCTGTTGATCGCCTGCATCAATGGCTGCGGCGATCTGTGCCCCATCGGTCTTATAGAGGATAGCGCTGCGATAGCCGTAGTTTTTGCGCAGGCTTTCCATCCAGACTTTGAATTCATGCAGAATGATGGGGGTCACCGAACCATTGAGATACTCACCGAGTCGGGCGTCAAGCATGGGGTTGGCATGTATAGTCGCACCATCGGCGAGCAGTTCCTTGCGCCACTGGGTGATCTGGCTCGCCTTAAGTGTCGCAATGCCAGCCAACTCGCTCTGCTCTTCTTTGATTATGATCTGCTTGACATGGTTGAAGTAGCCATAGCTTGCCACGCAGAGAAGAAGAGCAGCAGCGAGAATTGCCTGTATGTGACTACGTTTGATCGCTCCGTTATTGTTAGTAATGTGCGTTAGCATGATGGCCCACTTTCGGTATTGCTGTTAAAAGGAACAATCAGAAAGGTGCTTTATCGTTCTGATTATTTTCATGGCATGCAGGCCGGAATATCCATAATGATCAGCAGTCGCTCGGCATGGTTGTTGCTTGAACTTTTGCCACGATTATTTGCATGACTTTGTTATGCAATGAAGTTGAATTAACCTGTAGAGAGAGAATAGATGTGTTTCAGTAACAATAACAGTCGGATAAGTTAGAATAAACTAGTAGTCTTTCGGGGGGGGGGTAGGTTTTGTCCTACCCCGCTTGATATTCTAGGCGAGCTTGTTTTGGGAAAAATAATTTGCCAGAGCAACATTGCCGCTGAGGCCGAGCTTGGCGAGCAGACGGGTGCGATGAGTGCTGACTGTCTTGGCACTCAAGCCAAGTTCAAAAGCTATCGCTTTGACCTGCGTACCCTGTGCCAGCATTGCAGCTACCTCCATCTCTCTGTCAGAAAGCGGTTTATGCGATGATTCCTGTGAAGGGGGCTTGATACTTATCGCTTCGGCCAGCAGCAGGGCAACCTTTGGACTGATGTACTTTCCGCTGCTCCTGATCTGTCCGATGGCGGGTATCAACTCTTCGGCTGCGGTATGTTTGGACATATAACCCGCCGCACCAAGTTTCAATGCTTCAAGGGCATACTGATCCTCGCCGTGCGTACTGATTATAAGCACCGGCACCAGCGGTTTCTCCTCTTTGATCTGCTTGAGAAGTTGAATGCCGTTTTTGCCGTTCAACGAGATATCCACGGTCACCATATCATATTCGTTCATATGGATCAGTTCCATGGCAGTTTCGAAGGAATCCGCCTCATCAATGACCATGTCACCGTTACTGGTTTCATTCTGCAGCACATGTATCAAGCCCTTACGAATAAAAGGGTGATCATCAACTATGAGAAACTGCATCTGTCGACTCCTCGTATTTACAGGGAATAACAAACGTTACGCTCGTTCCGGCACCTTTTTTCCCGGTAATGTTGAAAGTGGCTCCAAGGGCAAGTGCCCGTTCTTTCATTCCCAGGATGCCAAACGTCTTGACTGCAGAGTGTCTATCGGCTGTAATGCCGCAGCCATCATCGTTGATCTCAACTGATAACAAACCACCTTTTTTGCACAATGAGACTCCGACCTTGGAAGCGCCTGCATGCTTCATTATATTATTAAGTGACTCCTGAATAATCCTGAAAATAGTCATCGAACATTCCATATTCTTGTCGCAACAAGTGGATTTAAACGTGAATCTGCATGGAATTTTACTCTGACGTGTAAAATCCTTGCACAACCATTCCAGAGCGGCCGGCAGACCAAGTTCATCCAAAAGCGCCGGTCTCAGATTTGTGCATATGCGCCGGACTGATGTCATCATGCTGTCAACACCGGATTGCATTTCAAGGAGTGTTTCCCAGTCTTTACTTCCGGCAGAACTGATATGTTTGAGCTTGTTTATTGCAAATGAGAGAATTGTTAATTTCTGCCCAATATCGTCATGCAATTCACGGGCAGTCCTGAACCGCTCCTGCTCAATCACTTCAACGAGGTGTAATATATAGGAACGTCGATCCTCCTCAAGCTGTTTGAGAGAGGAAATATCAACATGGGAAATAACAGCCCCCACAGACTCAACATCAGGCCGCATAACCGACATCTGATACCAGCGTTTATCGGTCGGGGAGTGACAGGGATATTCTATGACAAAAGAAGTCTCTCGCCCCTCAAGCACTGAAGTGATACCCTGAAAAGATCTGTTTGCCGTCCCATCGTCGCTGTCATCAAGTGTGAAGGTTTTTCTGTATGGTGCTAAATAATCCGCACCCACCGAAATACACTTGTCATCCATAACCTCATTATCGAGACCAAACTGTAGCCAGGGTTTGTTGACAGCGGTAATCAGACCATTTTGGTCAATGACTGCGATATTGGCAGGAAGTGAATCAATAATGGTCTGTTTAAAAAGTTCGCTAATTTTAACGTGAGCCAGCGCAGTCTCAAGCTCTTCCTGTTTGTTGTGCAGCTCCTCGTTTTGCAGCTCAAACTCTATTTGATGTACCTGTATTTCATGAATTAACCTATGCTCATCACCGGGTGACGATGATTTTGTGGCTTGCCTGCCATCGAGACTGGCTTTCTCCTCCGCACGTTTGCGGAGATTCAACGCTGCATCAGTTCGCTTGTTTGTCATGGTTGTCTCAGCAGAGTGGGTAGAATGAGTTAAGATATGTTTTATGGTAGCACCATTGTCTTAAAATAGATGTAACAGAATCGTTTCTGCAAGGGTATGGCGGATGAGCCCTTGACTTCACGTCCGGAAGGTTTGTACTGTGAATGCAAGAGTATCGATGAGCACTTGGGAGGAATGTTACGAACGACCATCGCCGGCATAGTGTGGCCTTTGGCCTGAAGATCAACACTTCCGGAGCGCTCTATGTGCTTGTCACGCTCCTGATCGGTTTTGCTGCGGTCAACACCGGTAATAACCTGCTCTTCCTGGTTGTGTCCGGTTTGCTGGCATTTATGTCGGTAACCGGTCTTGCCGGAATGTATAACATTAAGAAGCTGATTCCAGATCTCCACCCTCCGGAAGAAATGTATGCCGGAATACCGGCACCATTCCGTATGTCAGTGAAAAACTCCAAACGGTTTCTCCCCTCATTCCTTGTATCTCTTGAGTACCACACCGGCCAATCCCTTGTTTTTCCGGTCGTACTCAATTACGCGACACGTAGTGATACGATCTTACTGACGTTTAACCGGAGGGGATCGGTCCCGGTCGGCAGAATCACTATCAGTTCACCATATCCGGTCGGCTTTTTCAGACGTTACTGGAGTTTTACTATAACTGACACCGTGACTGTATTTCCCTGCCCAATAGCCACATTGCTGAGCGGCAGCGGCGATGAGTCTCTGTCTGTAGGGGCCGGTCTTCGTCGCGAGAGGGGGGAGAGCGGAGAACTGGAGCGAATATATCCCTATTCCGGGTCGGAGCCGCTCCGCATGATTCATTGGAAACATTCGGCCCGCACTCTTGATTTTCTGGTCAAGGGTTTTGGCCGGAGTGTGGCCGCTCCATTGGTAATTAATCTGGATCTGATCTCGGGGCAGGGGCTTGAAGAGAGATTGTCCCGTGCCGCCTGGCTGGTGCAGCGGTGGGTGCGAGAGCGGCCGGTCGGGATGATTCTCGGTGGCCGGCTCATTTCTGCCGGAATTGGTAAGCAGCACGGCCTGCAGCTGCTGAAAGAGTTGGCGCTCTATGATAGCGATTAGAAAACTAGTTGTCATATGTACGTATGTCATCGGTTGCTGCGGAATGCTGCCGCTCCTCCCCTGGTTGTCAACCTTTCCTCGCGTGGCTCTGGCGTGCGGAATAGTCTCAGGACTCTGGCAGGAGCGGCGGGGGATCTGGCAGCTGAAACCCTGGATGCAGAATGGCGCAATTGTCCCGGTTTTTTTCTATTATGCAGTGCAATTCAGCCGCAGCAACCCAGCTGAACCGGTCGTCAGTGTGCTGGCGATAATGCTTGCCGTACGGCTTGGCGGTGAAAAAACGGTCCGGCATAGTTTGCAGATATATG
>CAJAFV010000077.1 GCA_903939115.1 uncultured Geobacteraceae bacterium | reverse complement strand
CCGCTTGACCTGAAATTCGGCTACTGCCGCATGATGGTTGCTGAACCGGCTAACCGGGCAGGGACCGATGATCCCTCCTGCTGGTCGCATATTCGTATTGCGACTAAATATCCTCATGTAACGGAAAACTATTTTGCCTCGAAAGGGGTCCAGGTAGAAATCATCAAACTTTACGGTTCAATCGAACTGGCACCACTGGTCGGCCTCTCAGACCGGATTGTCGATCTCGTTTCAACCGGCGAAACGATGCGTCAAAATGGCCTTGTCGAGGTGGAAACCATCGCTGAAATAACGACCCGCCTCATCGTTAACCGGGCGAGTCTGAAGACAAAGAACGCCCGTATTTCTAAAATCATACAGGGGCTGGAGCGGTTGCTCCAGTCTAACTGAGCAGGGTATACTATGCTTTTTCTTGATATAAAAGACGTCGATTTTGACTTAAAGTTCTCCGCTATCCTTGCGCGTGGAGAAGAGAGCGGCCGTGAAGTTGAGCAGGTCGTGCTCGGCATTATTGCCGATGTCCGCAGCCGTGGTGATGAAGCGGTGCTTGAACTCAGCCGCCGGTTCGATCGTGTGGAAGCTGAATCGGTGGCCGATCTGGAAGTGACCGCTGCCGAGATTGAAGCGGCTTTTGCCCTGGTTTCGGCAGACGATGTCTCTGCACTCCGACTGGCAGTGGCGCGCGTCACCCGTTTCCATGAAAAGCAGAAGCAGCAGACCTGGCTTTCCACTGAAGAGCCGGACATCATGCTGGGGCAGAAGGTTACACCGCTGACACGGGTAGGAATCTACGTTCCCGGCGGCAAAGCCAGCTACCCGAGCAGCGTGATCATGAACGCCGTTCCGGCCCGTGTGGCGGGGGTTGGCGAAATCATCATGGTGGCCCCCTCCCCCGGCGGCGAGATCAGCCCTCATGTTCTGGTGGCGGCTCGTCTCTCCGGCGTGGACCGTATTTTCCGGATCGGCGGAGCGCAGGCGGTCGCTGCTCTGGCATACGGTACGGCAACAATTCCGCGTGTCGACAAGATTACCGGACCGGGCAACATTTATGTCGCCACTGCAAAAAAACTGGTGTTCGGGCAGGTCGGCATTGACATGATCGCCGGGCCGAGTGAAATTCTGGTTATCAATGACGGCAGCGGTAATCCGGCCCATATCGCCGCAGATCTCCTCTCTCAGGCGGAGCATGATGAACTGGCATCATCGATTCTGATAACAACGGATCGAACTTTTGCAGAAAAAGTAACTGCAGAAGTGGAGCGGCAGTTGGCCACGCTTTCCCGTGAAACAATTGCCCGCGCGTCATGGGAAAAATATGGGGCGATTATTGTGGCAGACACGTTGGATGAAGTGATTGCTTTCTCGAACCGCATTGCACCGGAGCACCTGGAACTGGCCGTGGCCAATCCGTTTGCCATCCTGGCGCAGATCACCAATGCCGGTGCCATCTTCATGGGGCACTGGACACCCGAGGCGGCGGGAGATTATCTGGCCGGACCGAATCACACGCTGCCGACCGGCGGTACGTCCCGCTTTTTCTCGCCGCTCTCCGTTGATGATTTTGTCAAAAAGTCCTCGATCATTTATTTTTCAAAGGGTGGGTTGGAACGACTCGGAAATGACATCGTCAGAATCGCCGAATTGGAAGGACTGGAAGCGCATGGCCGATCAGTAACAATCAGACTGGAGCAATAACGTGACGTATCTTCGCCCTGCCATAGCAGCCATGAAAGGCTACGTCCCCGGCTTTCAGCCTGACGACGTTGCGTCCTGGATCAAATTAAACACCAATGAAAACCCCTATCCACCCTCCCCGAAAGTGGTTGAAGCGATATTGTCAGAGATTGGGACTGACGGGGCATCGCTGCGCACGTACCCAAGCGCATCGAGCCAGAAACTACGCGAAGCGGCAGCTGAACTGTACGGCTTTGACCCATCCTGGATCATCATGGCCAACGGTTCCGACGAGGTGCTCAACAATCTGATCAGAGCCTGTGCCGGCCAGGGTCAGGAGATTGGCTATGTGCATCCATCATACTCCTACTATTCAACGCTTGCTGAAATTCAGGGGGCGAATGTCTGCACCTATGGCTTGACCGAATCGTTCAGAATTGAAGCATTTCCCGAGCAGTATCACGGCACGGTGTTTTTCCTGACCACCCCCAACTCGCCACTCGGCTTCGCTTTTCCTCCGGCATATATTGAAGAGCTTGCGCGGAACTGCGGCGGACTGTTGGTGATTGACGAGGCGTATGCCGACTTTGCCGATTGGAACGCGCTCGAACTGGTGAAAAAATACGAAAATGTTGTCGTCACCCGTACTCTGTCAAAGAGCTACGCCCTTGCCGGCATGCGCCTCGGGTTGGCAATTGCCCGACCTGAAATTATCGCCGCGCTTGATAAGATCCGTGATCATTACAACCTTGACCGACTGGCACAGGCGGCGTGCGTTGCCGCACTTAAGGATCAGACCTATTTCCGTGAATCGTGCCGCAGAATCATTGCAACCCGCGAGTGGTTTACGGCGGAGTTGACTGCAATCGGCTATAGCGTCATACCATCGCAGGCAAATTTTGTCTTTGCCACCCCGCCGGATAAAAACGGCAAGCGGGTGTATGACGCCTTGTTTGAGCGCAAGATTCTGGTACGACTGCTCTCTGATCCGCTGTTGGCTCACGGTCTCAGAATTTCAATCGGGACCCGGGAAGAGATGGAACAAACATATACTGCACTGTCAGAAATCGGATAATTGAGCGAGGAGATACTATGTCACGAAGTGCGACGATTGAACGGATTACGAAAGAAACAAAAATAAAACTGTCTCTGACCGTTGATGGGTCGGGAAACGCCACCATCTGCACGTCGGTACCGTTTCTTGACCATATGCTCAACCTGTTTGCCCGCCATGGTCTTTTTGACCTGAACGTTGAAGCATGCGGCGACATTGATATTGATTTTCACCACACGGTTGAAGATATCGGCATAGTATTAGGGGAGGCGTTCAAGCAGGCGTTGGGAGATAAAAAGGGAATCCGTCGCTATGGCCAGGCTTCAGTTCCGATGGATGAAACGTTGGCAAGTGTAGCTGTTGACATCTCCGGAAGACCGTACCTTGTGTATCACGTCAACCTGCCGAAGGTAAAAATCGGGGATTTCGACGTAGAGCTGGCGCGGGAGTTTTTCCAGGCCTTTGTCAACCACTGCGGCCTTAACCTGCATATTAACGTCATGTATGGCGACAATGTTCATCACATCATTGAAGCCTGCTTCAAGGCTTTTGCCCGGGCGCTTGATGCGGCAAGCCAGCTTGATCCACGGGTTGAAGGGGTCATGTCAACAAAAGGGGTATTGTGACGTAATTACTTCATTTCCTTCAGCAGCTCCTTGGCCTTTTTGGCCTCCTCGCTTTTGGGGAAACCCTCAACCAGTTTTTTCAACACAAATTTGGCGCTTTTGGTGTCCTTTATTTCATTGAAAGCCATGGCCTGCTTCAGCATGGCAGCAACGACCTTCTCATTGCCGGGATAGTTTTTAATGACATCCTGATAGGACAAAATTGCCGATTCATAATTTTTTTCACTGTAGTACGTCTCGCCAATCCAATAGTGCGCATTTGCTGCCAGCTCATGCTTCGGATTTTGCTCAAGAAATTTGGTGAACTGCTCCCGCGCTGCGACAACTTCACCCGTTTTGAGTGAGTCAAGCCCTTTCAGGTAGAGTGAGTCAGGGGTCGAGGCCGCTTCTTCCTTTTTTACCGTACCCGATTCGGCCATTTTTTTCGCAAGAGAATCAAGGATGACTTGTTGCTTCAGAATGCGTTCTTCCAAGGCAAGAATACGTTTGTCGGCGTCTTCACGATACCGGACAAGATCCTCAGCAGGTTTTTTTGCGGAGAGAAATGTATCGTCAAGCTTACCATTCAGCGCCTGCATTTCACCTTTGGTGCCGTCAATTGAGGCCTGAATATCAGCCGACATTTTCCGCACGGCAGCAACATCAGCCTTGAAACCCTTTTCAATCGCCTCGACCTTTCCCTTTGATTCCTCACGGACGCTGGCAAGATCTCTATCTATAGAAAACAGGCGGGTTTTTACAGAATCGATATCATTTCTGACATTATCAAGAGAGCCCTGAGAAGCACATCCGGCCAGACATGTGACAAGCAGCAGCATCGCATTCATTAATTTCATTAGATATTCTCCTTCAGGCGGAGGGTGTGAGTTCCGATGTAGAAACTCCGGATGTGCCGTTATATAGCACACACTACGCACCATTTCAAGAAATGCCGTAGAAACCGGCGTATGTCATGTGGCGACAACAGCAGGATTTGCCTGTACCGCCTTTTTCTTTGCTTTCGGTGCCAAAAGATATATAATCCGCCCGTTTTACACCTAAACCTGAAGCAGCACCCTGAAAGGCACTACACAAAAATGAGCACACCGATAAGTAAGAAAATGTTGATTAATGTCATGCACCCCGAGGAGACTCGCGTCGCCATCGTTCACGACGGCCGTTTGATGGAGCTGAACATTGAAATCAGCGGCAAAGAGCAGATCAAAGGGAATATTTACAAAGGGGTCGTCCTCCGTGTCGAACCGGGACTTCAGGCCGCATTTGTCGATATCGGCCGTGCGAAACCGGGCTTCCTCCAGATCGGCGAACTGCATCCCGATTATTTTGAATGGCGTGATGATATTCCGGAAGATAAGCGGAAACGTTTCCCGCGCATCCAGGAGGTACTCCATCGCGGACAGGAGCTGCTGGTACAGGTTGAAAAGGATGAACGGGACAACAAGGGTTCTGCCCTGACAACGTACATTTCCCTCCCCGGCCGCTACATGGTGATGATGCCGGGGAGCGATTCTACCGGCATCTCCCGCAAGGTTGAGCAGGAAGGCGCCAGAAAAAAGCTGAAAGAGATTGTCGCCGGAATGGAAATTCCGGAGGGGACCGGCTACATCATGCGCACTGAGGCGGTCGGCCGAACCCCTGAAGAGCTGCAGAAGGATTTCACCAACCTGACCGATCTGTACGAATCGATCAAACTGAAGGCTACTGCGATAAATGGGGCGGGCGAAATTTATCGCGACAGCGGCCTGATCATTCGCACGATACGAGACTATTTTTCAGATGACATTGACGAGGTTCTGGTCGACAGCAAGGATGCGTACCGTGAAGCGAAAGAGTTTTTCCGCGATACCATGCCGGCCTGTGAAAAGCGGGTCAAACTGCATAAAGAGAAACGACCGATCTTTTCCCGTTTCCAACTGGAAGAGCAGATCGACCAGATTTACGAAAAGCGCGTGCCGCTGCCATCAGGCGGTTCATTGATTATTGAGCCGACTGAGGCGCTGGTCTCGATTGATGTCAATTCAGGGAAATCAAGCGGCGAGAGAGGCATTGAAGATACCGCCTTCAAGGCCAATATGGAGGCTGCTGAAGAGGTCGCCCGCCAACTGCGACTGCGTGACCTCGGCGGCCTGATTGTTATTGACTTCATCGACATGCGCGAAAACAAGCATAACAGCGAAGTTGAAAAAACACTCAAAAATGCTCTCAAAATGGACAAAGCGCGGGTTAACGTCGGCCGTATTTCTCAATTCGGCATCATGGAAATGTCACGCCAGCGGATTGCCAAAACATTAAATGACGCTATCTATCTGGAATGTCCTCACTGCGAGGGTCGCGGTAAAGTTAAATCGGTTGAGGCGATGGCGGTCTCTTTCCTCCGCAAAGTTCACGCTGCCGCCGCCAAGGGAACTGTTGGCGAAGTTCGCGGGGGGCTGCCGCTTGAAGTGGCGTATTACCTGCTCAATCGTAAAAAACGTGAGTTGACCCAGATTGAAAACGATTACGAGATCGAAGTAACCGTCAAAGGAAAAACATCTTTCCTGCTCAATCAGTTGGAGCTTGAAATAGTAAAACGCGAAAAACCGCATCTTGATGACGTGCTCAAGAGTGAGGCTGAAGCCGAAGAAGCTCATAAAACGGTCGTTCCAGACACTGCCCCTCCTCTGATCGATGCTGATGAAGAGCCGAAAACCGAAGCGGGCGCAGTTGTCGAGGGGGGCAAAAAACGTAAACGTCGCAAAAAGAAGAAAAAGTCTGCTAGTGACCTTCATCTCGATGCAACGACGGCTGACCAGGCAGATACTGCTCCCGATCATAACGACAGCTCTCTGTCTGAACAATCTCCTGAAACAGCAGAGGTATCTGTTTCTGACATTGGCAATGTATCTGCTTCAGACCCGGAGGAGAGTGCTGTCGATTTGACCGTGAAACCGAAAAAGCGTAAACGGCGGCGCAGTCGCAGTAAAGCCTATAAAACACCGGAAAGCTCTGGAGAGGATACTGCAGCCGGATTAACACCTGAACGAGAAGAGTTGGATCCCGCATTCCCGGATGCTACACCACCGGAGGAGATTTCGACACCAGCCAAGCCTAAACGGCCCCGGACTGCGCGCAAGAAAAGCACAGAAGCCACGGTCGAAAGCCCCGCACCTTCTGAACCGGCTCTGCCTGTGGCATCACCGGTCACTTCAGAACCTCTTCCGGTAAAAAAGAAACCGCGACGGACCGCCCCTAAAAAAGAAGCCGCGTCGTCGGACGTAACGGCAGCGGAACCAGAGACCGTACCGGCCAAGCCGGCTGCCCGACCGCGGCGCAAGAAAAAGGATGAAGAAATCCAGTAAGTCACACTCGCACAATGCCAGAGTCCCACGGGGAATTTAACATGCACAAATCAGTATCTTACATAGTAGTTCTTCTCTTTTCCGCCTGCATTGCCGCATGTGGCAGTGGGAGCAGTAACACAACAACGACTCAAGTCTACAGCCAGCCATCCCATACCCTGCCGTCACTTCCACTCCCGCCAAACACGCGTATGGGTGGGACAATTCAAGGGACTGCACTCGATCTTAGCGTTACTAGTAACACGGTAACAACTTTTGCAGGCAGTGCCGGGAGCGCCGGTTGGTTAGACGCTATCATCGGTACTAACGCAAGGTTTTACCATCCAACTGATATTACAACCAACGGAGTTAATTTTTATGTCGCAGATTATTGGAATAATGCGGTCCGCCGGGTGACCCCCGAAGGCATTGTTACAACTTTGGTAACAGGATTCAACCGGCCATCAAGCATCACGACCGATGGAGTAAATCTCTACGTCACCGATTCAGGCTCCAACACGGTTCGTATCATCGAAATTGCCACTAATGCGGTCACGATAATAGGCAGCACCAGTAGCCTGGCCGGCTCGGTTGATTCAGCCAATCCTGCTGATGTTCGTTTTTTCATTCCCATCGGCATAACGACCGACGGTATAGATCTCTACGTCACTGATTCCGGCAACCACACCATACGCCGTATAAATATCACCACAAAAGCGGTCACCACTTTCGCCGGCATCTCACGCACAAGTGGCGCAACTGACGGTGGGCAGGGGGTCGCACGTTTAAACCGACCGGGACGCATCACCACCGATGGCGTTAATCTCTACCTGGCCGACTTCGGTAACCGGGCTATCCGCAAGATTGAGATTCTGTCCGGCACGGTCACCACTATAGCCGGCTCTTCAACCCCAGGGGTCGCTGAAAAGATCAGTCAGGACAACAACGGCACTGCTGACGGGATCGGCACCGCAGCGCGCTTCTTCCAGCCGAATGGCATTACTACGGATGGCACTTATCTGTATGTCACAGACACATACCAAAACACGGTTCGAAGAGTAGACAAATCTTCCCCATATACCGTCACAACCATATCCGGCGTAGCCAAGGCCTTTTCAGATCCGACTCTTGGTATCGGTGGTGCTGTTGATTCTCCCGGAACGCCAAGTTTTTTCTCCCCTATCGGCATTACAACCGACGGGATCAGCCTCTTTGTCGCTGACAGTGAAAACAGCACTATTCGCAAAATCAGTAAGTAACCGGTAAAACCTCTAAAATGTCAGTAGATTGTTTTATGAATAACAGCACGTAGAAGCCCTTTTTTTCTTGACGTACCAGATCGTTAAAGATATTTTTGCAGGCTTTATTTTCAGGAATTATTTTTGTTGTGAAAGGTTGAATAACCACCATGGAAGAGCTTAGTGAACTTCTGCTTCAAAGGCGCCGCAAAGTTGATGCGCTCTGGGAAGCCGGCATAAATCCCTACCCTAACGATTTTAAGCCTCAACACACTTCAGCAGATATTGTTGCCACGTACGGCTCTGTTGAACAACTTGACGCCGCAGACGTCAGCATTAGCGTTGCCGGCCGCATACTGGCCCGCAGATCTTTTGGCAAGGCCGCTTTTATTCAGCTTCAGGACCGCAAGGGGCGTGTGCAGCTTTACGTCAAAAAAGATGAAATCGGCGAGGATGCCTTTGCCGTGTTTGAATCGTTCGACATTGGCGATATCATCGGCGCTGAAGGCTATCCGTTCCGCACCAAGACCGGTGAGCTCTCCCTCCATATCCGCACCTTGCGGCTGCTGGTCAAATCGCTCCTGCCGTTGCCGGAAAAATTCCACGGCCTGACCGATGTCGAAACCCGCTACCGGCAGCGCTATGTCGATTTGATCGTTAATCCTGAAGCTCGGGAAATATTCATCAAGCGCTCCCGCATCGTCAACCTGATCCGCAGCTTCATGACCAACCGCGATTTTCTCGAAGTCGAGACACCGATGATGCACCAGATTCCGGGCGGTGCGACGGCACGCCCTTTTATCACCCATCACAACACCCTTGACATGGAACTGTACCTCCGGGTTGCTCCCGAGTTGTACCTGAAACGTCTCGTCGTCGGCGGCCTGGAACGGGTATTCGAAATCAATCGCAACTTCCGCAATGAGGGCATTTCAGTACGTCACAATCCGGAATTCACCATGATGGAATTCTACCAGGCGTATGCAACGTATGAAGATCTGATGGACTTTACTGAAGAGCTTTTCTGCCACGTCGCTCAGGATATTCTCGGCACTCTTGATTTCAATAACCAAGGGCTGGATATCAGCTTTCAGCGGCCATGGAAGCGTTTAACCGTGCGCGACGCGATTTTAGAGTATGGTGATATAGAGGCAAAGCAGCTTGACGATCGAGACCTTGCCCTGTCGTATGCCCGCAGTATCGGACTGACACTTCCTGATGGAATTACGTACGGCAAGCTTTTGATGGAGATTTTTGAAGAGGTCGCAGAACACAAACTGATCCAGCCGACGTTTATCACCGCCTACCCGACTGAGGTTTCTCCGTTATCGCGCAAAAACGATCATAACCCTGAAATTGTTGATCGCTTTGAACTGATCATCGGTGGACGTGAAATTGCCAACGCCTTCTCGGAATTGAATGATCCGGTCGACCAGAAAGAGCGTTTTCTGGCTCAGGTGGCCGAAAAAGACAAGGGCGACGAAGAGGCACACTACATGGATGAGGATTATGTCCGCGCGCTCGAGTACGGCCTGCCGCCTACGGCAGGCGAAGGCATCGGCATCGACCGCCTCGTCATGCTGTTGACTGACTCTCCGTCGATCCGGGACGTCATACTGTTTCCGCAGCTGCGCAAGGAAGTAAAATAGCCGATGCCCTTTGAACTTTTCATCGGCTTGCGCTACCTGAAAGCCAAACGCAAATCCACCTTCATTTCCATTATCACATTTATTTCCACCGCCGGCGTTGCGCTCGGCGTTATGGCATTGATTGTCGTACTGGCGGTTATGACCGGTTTTGAAAATGACCTGAAAGAGAAGATTCTGGGCACAAACGCCCATATAGTCGTCATCAGGAGCGGCGCACCGATGCAGGAATATCGGGCGGTAATGGAAAAGCTTAAAGGGTTCAAGGGCGTACAGGCAGCAACACCGTTTATCTATAATCAGGTCATGCTCTCTTCCGGCAAAAACGTGTCCGGTGTCGTCCTGCGTGGCATCGATGTCATCACTGACCGCCAGGTTACCCGTCTCAGCAAGTCAATCGTTGAGGGAAGTATCGACGGCCTCGAACCTAAAATGGGTCAGGGGACCGACACGACCCCCGGCTTGATGGTTGGCAAAGAGCTGGCAAAACATCTCAACCTGTTTTTGGGCGACAAGGTAAACGTAATTTCTCCGATGGGTAATATCACACCGCTCGGCATGATGCCGCGCATGAAGCCGTTCAGGGTCACCGGGATTTTTAATACCGGCATGTTTGAATATGACTCTACCCTGGCCTATGTCAGCCTCGATCAGGCCCAGCGTTTTTTTGATCTCGGCGATACCGTCACCGGTATTCAGCTGAAAGTAGAGGATGTGTATCACACTGATGCGCTGGCTCGCAGCATCAATCGTGACATGGGGATTAACTTCTACGCGCGTGACTGGATGCAGATGAACAAGAATATTCTGTTTGCGCTGAAGACTGAAAAAGTCGTCATGTTCGTCATCCTGACACTGATAGTTCTGGTTGCCGCATTTGGGATCGCTTCAACACTTTTTATGGTAGTCATGGAAAAAAACAGAGATATCGCTATCCTCAAATCAATGGGCGCCACTGCTGCCAGCATCATGAAAATTTTTGTTCTTGAGGGGTTGATAATCGGCATTATCGGGACTGCTTTTGGCGTTATTTCGGGCCTTCTGATAGCACTCAACCTGGAACCGATCATCAGTGTGATCCAGAAAGTCACCGGACAGGATTTTTTCAACAAGGATATCTATTACCTTGACCACTTCCCTTCTCTGGTTGTGCCGGCTGATGTACTGCTGATATCAGTTACGGCGATACTGATATCGTTTCTTGCGACGCTCTACCCCGCCTGGCAGGCGTCGAGAATGCTGCCGGCCGAGGCGCTGCGCTATGAGTAATCTTCTTGAGGTGCGCGGTCTCAGCAAATCCTATGGCAGCGGTGTGAATTCGCTTAAAGTGCTGAGCGGCATTGACCTGGACCTGGCGGCCGGAACGACGACCGCACTCGTCGGGGCATCCGGTGCCGGCAAGAGCACGTTGATGCACCTTTTGGGGGCACTCGACCGTCCGACAGCCGGTTCAGTCAGCTTTCGCGGCGAGAATATTTTCAAAAAAAACGAGCGGCAACTGGCGGCTTTCAGAAATCGGAGCATCGGTTTTGTGTTCCAGTTTCACCATCTGCTGCCGGAATTCACCGCACTCGAAAATGTTATGATACCGGCGTTGATTGCCAGAGTGCCACGAGCCACTGCCATGGACATGGCAAAATCCCTGCTGCAGGACGTTGGCCTTGGGCAGCGGATGACACATCGTCCCGGAGAGCTATCCGGCGGAGAACAGCAGCGGGTAGCCATTGCACGGGCACTTGCTCTTGAACCGGAACTATTGCTGGCTGATGAGCCGACCGGAAATCTTGATATGAAAACAAGCGACAGCATACACGCCATGCTGGCTGAACTGCAGAGCAAAAAGAAATTAACCCTGGTAATAGTAACTCATAACGAGCGACTGGCAGCCGCCATGGGAACCACCATTCACCTGTTAGATGGCAAAATTGAAAAAACGACCTAGTATCCGAGGAAAGCATGTCCAGTTTTAAAAACTTACTGCCTGTAACGCTGATCACGTTCATTAGCTGGTCAACTCTCGCCTGCGCAGAGGGTGAAAAACTAGTAGAAATAAGAATTCAGGGAAATCGCCGTATAGAATCGGCGGCAATTCTGAATACGATCAAGATGCGTGCAGGCGATTCTCTAACAGGTGACAAGACTGATGCAGATATTCGGGCGATTTACAAGCTGGGGCATTTTGTAGATGTTCAGGCCTTACAGGAGGAATCTGACAAAGGCGTAGTACTGGTCTATCTGGTCCAGGAAAAGGCTATTGTTCGTGAGATCATTTTTGAAGGCAATAAGGAAATCTCAACGGATAAACTGAAAGAAGCACTTGAGTTTCGCCTGAATGCCGTTTTTTCGCCAAAAGATCTGGCCAAAAGTGTCTTGAAAATAAAGAAATTATATGGCGATGACGGCTATTATCTGGCAGACATACAGACTGAAGCGAAGAAAAGTGCGTCCAGTGATATGAAGGTTATTTTCAAAATTGTTGAGGGAGAAAAGATTCTTATTAAAGAGATCCGACTTGACGGTAACAAGGCATTCAGCAACAGCAAAGTCAAGGGACTCATGGAAACGAAAGAAAAATGGTTCATGTCCTGGCTGACCGGCGCCGGTACCTACAAAGAAGAGGTGTTGAAAAATGATGCCCTTCTGATTACCGACCATTACCTCAATAATGGCTTTATCAATGTCAAGGTCGGCGAACCGGTAGTAACGTTGAATGAAGCAAAAACAGCGCTTGATGTCTCCATTGGTATTACCGAGGGGGAACAGTACCGGATTGGCGCAATCGGCTTCAAAGGGGAACTGCTTGATCCGGAAGCGTATCTGCGCACGAAACTGAAAAGTGAACCGGGGACTGTATTCAACCGCTCAACCCTGCGCACCGATATCGGCGTACTCACCGACGTGTATGGAGACAAGGGGTATGCCTTCGCCACGATTAATCCCCAGACCCGACTTGACAACGAGAAGAAAACCGTTGATATGACGTTTGACGTTGACAAAGGCGAACTGGTAACAATTGAACGGATCAATATTTCCGGCAATCCCAAAACCCGTGACAAGGTTATCCGCCGTGAAGTCCGCGTTACTGAAGGGGGTTTGTACAATTCATCCGGCCTGAAGCGGAGCAAGCAGAACCTTATGAACCTCGGCTTCTTCGAGGAAGCGAATGTTGCTACCGCCAAAGGGAGCGCGGGTAATAAACTTAATGTTAATGTTGAAGTCAAAGAGAAACCGACCGGAACCTTTAGTATCGGTGGTGGTTACAGCTCTTTGGATGGTTTTATCGCCCAGGGTTCCGTACAGCAGGCCAACTTCCTCGGCTTGGGGCTGAAGGCTAATCTTTCCGCTTCGCTCGGTGGAAAATCGCAGACATACGCACTGGGGCTGACTGACCCACATTTCATGGATACCAAATGGACGTTAGGTGGTGACATCTACCGTTCAGAGCGTCAGTATACTGACTATTCGCGGAGACTTACCGGTGCAGACATCAAAGGCGGCTATCCGATCAGTGATTCTATCGGTACCTTTGTGATGTACAAGTATGAATTAAAGGACATTTTAAAACCGAGCGCCGCGTATCAGGCTCTCAATGATGCCGATATTAATGGCACATACCCACTCGGCGAGACAACGACCAGTGCCGTATTCAGCAGTATCACCCACAACAACACCGACTACCGGATGGACCCGTCTATCGGTTTTATCAACTCGCTTTCTGCAGAGTACGCCGGTCTTGGAGGAGACAATAAATTTGCCCGTTTTACAACTGATCACACCTACTTTCACCCGATCTACAAGAAATTGATCGCTTCAACCAAATTAACGTTAGGATACATAGCGGAAATCGGCCAACCGATCCCGATCGATGAAAAGTTTTATCTTGGGGGCATCGGCTCCTTGCGCGGCTATCAATCCCGCACGGTGTCTCCGACAAGCACCATGCTTGCAAAAGATATTAACGGCAACCACACAAACGAGCGGATATACCTCGGCGGAGAAAAAGAATTCTTCGGGAATATCGAACTGACCTTTCCGCTGATTGCCGAAGCTGGCCTTAAAGGTGTCCTCTTTTACGACTATGGCAACTCTTTTACGGATACTTCAGCAGCTTTCAATCCACTGCTTACAAGCTACGGCTTTGGTATCCGCTGGGCCTCCCCCATGGGACCGTTGCGCCTTGAATATGGTATCCCGCTCAATCCTCGGTTAGGAATCGACAGTAAAAGCGGCCGACTCGAGTTTTCAATTGGAAGTATGTTTTAATAAACAATTATTTTAGGGGTTTGATGCCCACCACCAATTAAAGGAGAAGGATTTATGAAACGCATTTTTCTGGCAGGTATCGTAGCAGCGTGTATTGCATCAACATCTGTTTTTGCCGCTGATCTGAAGCTCGGTTATATCGACATGCAGCGGGCACTGAATGGCTCCGAAGCTGGAAAAGAGGCCAAGGAACAACTGGCCACAAAAGTTAAAAAGTATCAGGAAGAGATCAATACAAAGCAGGAAGAGCTCAAGAAGCTGAAAGAGGAACTGGAAAAACAGGGTATGCTGCTTTCCGATTCAGCCCGCGCTTCCAAAGAGAAAGACTATCAAAATAAATTGAAAGAGTTTCAACGTTTCACAAAAGATGCGCAAGATGAACTGCAGGGCAAGGACGAAGAGCTTACCCGCAGAATTCTTGAAGGAATGGAGAAAGTCATTCAGTCTTACGGACGTCAGAATGGGTACACCTTCATCTTCGTGAAAAATGACAGCATGCTGCTGTTTGTCGATGAAAAAGCTGATCTCACTGAAGAAGTGTTGAAGCTGTTCAATTCTAACCGAAAGAAGTAACGTTATGACACAAGCACGGACAGTTGCAGAAATAGCCAGCTATCTTGGCGGTACCGTACAGGGAGATGGAGCGAAACTGATTTCCGGACTGGGTACGCTCGAAACCGCCGGACCAGACGCGCTGACGTTTCTTGCAAACCCGAGGTATGCGTCAAAAGTTGCCGAAACTTCGGCTGGTGCTGTGCTTATGTCTCCGGGAGGCGAGCGCTATGGGCGCACAGCCATTGAAGTTGCCAACCCGTATCTCGGCTTTGCCAAACTTCTGGCACTCTTCTACACAGCACCCCACGAACCGCTCGGGGTGCTCCCGGCAGCGATTGTTGACGCCACGGCGACCCTTGGCAGAGATGTCACAGTGTATCCGGGGGCCTTTATCGGCAAGAATGTTACCATCGGGAGTCGCACGGTTATCTATCCGGGAGCTGTGCTGTATGACAACGTTATCGTTGGTGAAGAGTGCATTATCCACGCTAACGCCGTTATCCGTGAACGCTGCCGACTCGGTAATCGCTGCATTATCCAGCCTGGCGCCGTGATCGGTTCTGACGGTTTCGGTTACGCACCGGATGGCAGAGGCTACTATCGCATCCCGCAAATAGGTATTGTCGTCCTTGATGATGATGTCGAAATC
Organism: uncultured Geobacteraceae bacterium; assembly: GCA_903939115.1. Classification (GTDB taxonomy): domain Bacteria; phylum Desulfobacterota; class Desulfuromonadia; order Geobacterales; family Pseudopelobacteraceae; genus JACRCG01. The sequence goes on along the minus strand of CAJAFV010000077.1, from coordinate 89,498 downwards.
GGGGCGAACAGCTGCATCGATCGGGCCGCCGTTGAAGTAACCCGGATCAGGAGAGGCACCAAGCTCGACAATCTGGTGCAGATTGCTCACAACTGCGAGATCGGTGAAGATTGCATGATCGTGTCTCAAGTTGGCATATCGGGCAGTGCGAAAATAGGCAATCACGTCACCCTGGCTGGCCAGGTCGGCGTAGCCGGTCATCTTACGATCGGTGACAACGTGCTGGTTGGCGCCCAGTCCGGCGTACCAAGTTCGCTGCCGGCAAATGCAGCGTATAGTGGCACACCTACCATGCCGCATAAGGAATGGCTGAAATCTTCCATGATCGTGCCCCGATTGCCGGAATTACGGAAAACCGTCTCAGCCCTTGAAAAACGGATTACAGAACTTGAAGCCATACTGAAACAGCCCCGCCAGGAGAACTGACATGCAACTAGACATCAATGAAATCATGAGAATACTCCCCCACCGCTATCCGTTTCTGATGGTAGACCGGATTATCGAAGGGGAGCAGGGGAAACGCTGCGTAGGGATAAAAAATGTTACCATCAACGAGCCGTTTTTCCAGGGTCATTTTCCTGGGCACCCGGTCATGCCGGGGGTTCTGATCATTGAAGCGATGGCTCAGGTCGCCGGTATCATGGCATACCTTGCTTCAGATGAAGCGACCCGCGCCAAAGTGACCTACTTTCTGGCAATTGATAACGCCCGCTTCCGCAAACCGGTCTCGCCCGGTGATCAGCTGCGCATTGAGGTCACAACGACTATGCAGAGAAGAGGAATCTGGGGAGTCGCCGGAAAAGCGTTTGTTGGCACCACCCTGGTAACCGAAGCCGACCTTAAGGCGACATTTGCGGATTCACAGAAATAGTACATTTACGGGAGAAACATCATGATCCACCCGACTGCGGTAATTGATTCATCCGCGATACTTGCAACCGATGTTGAAATTGCCCCATATGTCATCGTCGGCAAACATGTCACCATCGGCAGAGGGACCTCTATCGGCGCTCATACCGTCGTCGGAGACTGGACCGAGATTGGTGAAAACAACCAGATTTACCATCTCGCATCGGTCGGCCCCGCCCCCCAAGACCTGAAATATCGTGGCGAAGAGTGCTGGACGCGCATTGGCAGCAACAACATCATCCGCGAATTTGCGACCATTCATCGCGGCACCGTTACCGGAATCAGTGAGACGGTCGTAGGAGATAACAACCTGTTCATGGCGTATTCGCATGTCGCCCACGACTGCCGGATCGGCAATAATGTGGTTATGGCGAATGCAGCGACTCTAGCCGGACACGTAACCGTGGAAGATAATGTTATTCTTGGCGGCCTGGTGGCGGTTCATCAGTTTGTAACCATTGGCGCTCACGCCATGGCGGGAGGCGGCACTCTGGTCAGTCTTGACCTTCCCCCCTACCTGATCGCGACGCCGGGCACAGGCGATGCCAAACTGCGCGGCCTCAATCTGGTAGGTCTCAAACGCCGCGGATTTTCTGAAGACACTATCCATAAATTGAAGAAGGCCTATAAAATTCTTTTCATGGCGGGGCTGAAACTGCCTGACGCGATCGACCGCATTAATGCGGAAATAACAGCATGCGCCGAAGTTGATTATCTGCTGGCCTTCATAAAACGCTCCGAACGAGGGATTTGTCGCGGATGACGTCCAGGCATGGCGGGGCTGATGTAAATCCGCCTGACATTTCCCGGCGTCGACGTATTATGATTGTTGCCGGAGAGGCATCCGGCGACATCTACGGCGCCGACCTGGTACATAAAGCGCTTTCACTCGATTCCGGACTTCATTTCTTCGGCATCGGCGGCTCCCGCATGCGTGAGGCGGGGGTGACAACGCTAGTGGATTCGGCTGACATTGCCGTAATGGGCCTGGTCGAAGTATTCAAACATTTTGGCGTCATATCCGCTGCATTTCTTACGCTCAAAAAAATTCTGCTGGAAGACCCGCCTGAACTGCTCATCCTGATCGACTACCCCGGCTTTAACCTCCGCTTGGCAACAGTGGCGAAAAAAGCCGGAGTGAAAATTCTCTACTATATCAGCCCCAAAGTATGGGCCTGGAAAGCGGGACGAGTTAGAAAAATTGCTGCTACGGTAAATCGGATGGCAGTTATTTTCCCCTTTGAAGTTCCCATATACGAAAAAGCGGGGGTGCCGGTCAGCTTTGTCGGCCACCCAATGCTTGACCTCGTAAATGTGGAGATGAACCGGGTAGAAGCGGCGGCAAGTTTTGGCCTTGATCCCTCCAGAAAAACTGTCGGCCTTTTTCCCGGCAGTCGCAGAAGCGAGATAGAGCGTATCCTGCCGGCAATCCTTGCTGCCGCAGACCGGCTGCACAAAAGCTTTCCCGACCTGCAATTCGTCCTGCCTTTGGCATCAACACTCTGTGAAGAGGAAATACTTCCCTACCTGAACAGCAGCGGCATTACACCGATTATTACCACCGAGAGGATTCACGACCTGATCCGGGCATGCGATGCCATTATTTCCGTATCCGGCACTGTCACCCTTGAAATAGCGCTGGTAGGCACACCGATGGTCATAATCTACAAACTCGCCCCGCTTACCTACCAAGTGGCCAGAAGGGTCGTAAAGATCAAGCATATCGGACTATGTAACATCGTCGCAGACCGGAGCATTGTCAAGGAGCTGATTCAGGATCAGGCTAACCCTGAGGCGATTGCAGCCGAGATAACGATGATTCTTTCAAACGAAACCTACCGGGCAACAATGAATACTGATCTGGCCTCCATCTGCGAAAAACTCGGCGGTGGCGGAGCAGCCCTGCGCACGGCGTCGCTGGCGCTTGATCTTATTAATGAAAAACAGGATAGAGTATGAGTACCTTTGGCCGCATTCTCCATTATTGCAAACCGTACTGGGGCAGAATTGTCATCTCGACAATCGCTTCCATTACGGTCGGGAGTATGGATGGAGCGTTTGCCTATCTGGTGGAACCGCTGCTGAAGAAGACCTTCGCCACCAATGACAAAACGATCTTCACCCTTCTCCCTATTGGCGTTTTAATTTTATTTGCTGTTAGAGCCGCGTGCCGCTTCCTCAATGATTATTTCATCAGAACCGCTGGAGAGCTTGCAATACAGGATATCCGCAATGATCTCTATCGAAGCTGCATGACTCTTGGCCTCCGTTTCTTTCAAAAAAACTCTACCGGCGCGCTTATGTCACGGGTTATGTCCGATGTTGCTGTTATGCAGAACGGTATTGCCAACGTGGTGACGAGCATCTGTCGCGACGGCTTTTCTGCTATTTCACTCCTTATCGTTATTTTTTACCGCAGCTGGCAACTGGCGCTGATCACGTTTATCGTTATCCCGCTTACCGTTTTTTCGGCACAGAAGATCGGCAAACGGATCAAAAGCCTTTCGGGCAAAAGCCAGGAGATGATCGGCGATGTTGGCTCTATTCTGCAGGAAACGTTTTCCGGCATTAAAGTAGTCAAAGCCTTCGGTCTTGGAGAGCGGATGACCGGGCGTTTTCATGCCGCGACAACCCACTACTATACCTTTATCCGTAAGGCGATCAAGTATAACAGCCTCTCAGCACCGGTAATCGAAATGATCACCTCTCTCGGCATTGCCGGAGTCATCTGGGTCGGAGGCAGCATGGTCATGAGTGGCCAACTCACCTCGGCTGAATTTTTTTCGTTTTTAACCGCGATGGTGCTGGTATACAAGCCGATTAAAAGCCTTAATAATTCGTATAATATCATTCAGGCCTCTATCGGTGCCGCCGTGCGGGTGTTTGAAGTTATAGACGAGAAGCCTGAAATTTGTGATGCAGAAAAGGCCGTTTCAATAGACCGCGTAGCCGGAAACGTCGAGTTCAGGGATGTTTCCTTTGCCTATGAAGGGGAGATGGTTATTAATCACGTTAATCTCTCCGCCCGCCATGGTGAAATCATCGCTCTGGTCGGCCCGTCAGGTGGCGGCAAATCAACGCTGGTCTCGCTGATACCACGCTTTTACGATGTAACCGACGGTGCCATTTTGTTTGACGGTGTCGATATCCGCACCATCGGCATGAAGGATCTCATCCGCCAGGTGGCGCTGGTTGATCAGGAAACCATGCTCTTTAACGACACTATTGCCAATAATATCCGCTATGGTAATTTTACGGCTACCGACGCCGAAGTTGAAAGCGCTGCACAAGCAGCTTTTGCTCACGACTTCATCCTGGAGATGCCTGACGGCTACGCCACAATCATCGGCGACCGCGGCACGCGACTATCCGGTGGTCAGCGTCAACGACTCTGTATTGCCCGCGCACTGATTAAGAATGCGCCGATTCTTATTCTTGATGAAGCGACCAGCGCCCTTGACACAGAAAGTGAACAGATGGTGCAACAAGCGCTGAATAATCTGATGACTAACCGGACTACCTTTGTCATCGCCCACCGTCTATCAACCATTCTGCATGCGGACAAAATTCTCGTCCTGGAGAATGGCCGGATCGTCGAAAGCGGCTCACATAAAGAACTTCTCGAAAACAGCGGCCTCTACAGCCGGCTCTGTTCCCTGCAGTTCGGTGACAGTGACAGTCCCAACAGTGACAGTAACGCGTCCATCAACTAACCATGACACGAATCCTCTGGGCTATTCAGGCAGCGGCGTTTTATCTGTTTACCAGGGCAATGGCAGCCATCCCCCGGCGTTTTTCCCGAACAACCGGACGTCTTATCGGACACCTCATGTATCGTCTGCTGGCCAGGCGACGCACCATTGCCATTGACAACATCCGCCAGGCCCTCCCTTACATGAAGCGCCATCCCGCCTGGACCGGTGTTTTTGATACCGCTGAAGAGATAGCTCTGGCAACGTTCATAAATCTGGGGACCTCCATAGTTGAGGTCTGCCGACTCTATCATGGCAAAGGCGACGAGCTATTTAACACGATGGCGGTACAGGGTCTGGATAATTTTCAGTGCGCCAAAGAAAAGAACCTCGGCGTACTCTGCGTCAGCGGCCATTGCGGCAACTGGGAACTGATTTCACTCTCCTTCAAAAAGCACCTTGACGTAAGCGTCTGGGCAATTGTCCGCAAGCAGAATAATCCGTACCTGAACACGATTATTGAGAAGATGAGGATGGGATACGGCAACAAGGTGATTTACACTAAATCCGCCTTAAAACCTATGCTTGGCGTTATTAAGAACAATGGCGTCATCGGCATGCTGACCGATCAGGCGGCAGGTGATCAAAACGGCGTCCTGATTGACTTTCTTGGCAGAAAAGCGTGGGCTCTCAAGGCTCCTGTCGTCATTGCGCATAAAACCGGCGTGCCTGTTGTCCCGGTTCTTGGCTACAGAGAGAATGGAGAGGATGGCCGGCACGTACTGCTGTTTCTTCCCGAATACACGCTCTGCGGCGATCGTACCGAGACCGGTATCGCTCAGGATGTCCAGGCGTTATCGCGGTATCTTGAAGAGTTTGTCTGCGCACACCCTGCCGACTGGTACTGGGTGCACCGCCGCTGGAAGCGGGCGGGTGAGCCGGCAGTATAAATATCGTAACTACTCAGATCAAAAGATTAAAAGCCATCTAACGCAAAGGCGCAAAGTTGCAAAGACGCAAAGAACGTCAAAAATAAAGAATTATTGTTTTACCCCAAAGACTTTAGTAGCTTTTTTCCGGTTTTCTTTGTGTCTTTGCGTCTTTGCGTTAATGATTTTGACTTGGTATTGCATGGTTGTTGAGCTTGTTGTGGAAAGTGCTGAGTAGTTACTAAATATCAAAAGCTGCAACGCAAGGGCGCTGGGTTGCAAGGAGAGACCGAACTGACATGCTTCAGCCATAAAAGACTGTGTTCATCTTTGTGTTAAACCTAGTAAAAGCAGTTCACCACGGAGACACGGCCAAAGTAGGCGCTTCCAAGCGAGGCACGGAGAAGACCAAAAACAAAAGCTAGAAGCTTTTAGTGGTTAAACAAAAAAGTCCTTCGTCTTTGACTTTCTCCGTGCCTCCGTGCCTCCGTGCCTCCGTGCCTCCGTGGTAAAAGTTTTTTTGTTCCGGCTTGTCCGGGTTTAAAACCGTTTCAGGACATCTTAATAATGTTTTTTTTCGCCTACAACATACTCTCCATCTTCCTGCTGGTTCCGGTCATCTTCTACCATCTCTACCGCTCCGTCAGTCGGGGCAGACCTCCCGCTTTTCGCGAACGCTTCGGGCTTGTCGACCCAACAGAGTTGGCAGTTATCGGAAAAAAACCGGTAATCTGGCTGCACGCCGTTTCAGTGGGAGAATCGATAGCCGCCCGTCCACTGCTCAAAGCTCTGCGGATGCAGTACCCGGATCACGCCATTCTTGTCTCCAATACCACCGAGACCGGGCGGGCGATCAGCTCAACTTTCCCGGAAAAAGATCTCTGCATCTACTTCCCCTTTGATTTTCTCCCTGCAGTCCACTCAGTTTTGCAGAGCATCAAGCCGGTGCTGATCATTATTATGGAAACCGAGATCTGGCCGAATTTTACCCGCGAAGCGACCAACCGGGGTATTCCGGTCATGTTGGCCAATGGGCGCATATCCGATCGCTCCTATAGTCGCTACCTGAAGTTTGACTGGTTTTTCCGCCACTCACTGCAGCAGTTTTCATCCCTCTGCATGCAGACAAAGGTTGACCGGGAGCGGATTATTGCCATCGGCGCAGCACCGGAGCGGACGTTCGTAAGCGGCAATCTCAAGTACGACATCCCCTACCATCCGGTACAAAATGAAGAGAGGGCCGAGCTTCGCGGGCAGTACGCCATTCCGGTCGACCTGATGGTAATGGTCGCTGCCAGCACCCATCCGGGAGAAGAGGAGCTGATTCTCTCCGCGTACCACGAGCTATTGGCGACATGCGACAACCTGTTTCTTGTGCTCGTCCCGCGTCACCCCGAGCGGGCCACCGAGGTTGCACTGCTCCTCGAGAGAATGAGTCTGTCATATCGACGGCGTACGACTCTGACGCCATCAGATGAAACCCTGTTTCAAGCCGGAGAGGTGCTACTGGTTGATTCAATTGGAGAAATGATGGGGCTGTATGCCCTGTCGGACCTGGCCTTTGTTGGCGGCAGCCTGAAGCCGACCGGCGGGCACAATCTCTTGGAACCGGCATCACTCGGCATTCCAAGCATCTTTGGGCCGCATATGAATAACTTCAGGGAAATTGCGCACCTGGTTCTGCAGTACGGCGCCGGAATTCAGCTGGAAACGCCTGAGAAGCTGGCTGAAACCGTGCGCACTGTTGTCACGAATGAAACACTGCGGCAGGTTCTGGGACAGAACGGCTTGAAGATGATGCGCGATACCGGTGGAGCGACAAAGCATCATATGCAGGAGATAGCGCGGTATTTATGAATGTTCCCTTTCTCACATACTGGCGCGAACTGGCTACCGGCAGTCGCTCGACACCCGCTGACCGGCTGGCGATCCTGCTGCTCGCACCGTTCAGTCAGGTTTATTCGTGTATCCAGCAGCTGCGAGCCGGCCTGTATCGAACCGGCATCCTGACAACCAACCGCCTGCCACGACCGGTTGTCTCAATCGGAAACATTACCGTCGGCGGTACCGGCAAGACACCGATAACAGCTTTTATTGCCCGCATGTTGATTCAGCAGGGTTATCGTGTTGCGGTACTTTCACGGGGGTATGGCGGTTCCCTTGAAGGACAGAGCATCGTTGTCAGCGATGGAGTCACGGTCATGCTGGGGCCTCACGAATGTGGTGACGAACCGTATCTGCTGGCATCAACAGTACCGGGGCTTATGGTCGTGATCGGCACGGATCGCTATGCTGCCGGCCAACTGGCGATGCAGCAGCTTTCACCGGATATATTCCTGCTCGATGACGGTTTTCAGCATCTGCGCCTCTGGCGTGACCTGAATATCCTGCTGCTTGACCATACCAGCCCGCTTGGTAATGGTTGGACTCTCCCGGCCGGGTTACTGCGGGAACCGGCAACCGCGACACGCCGCGCCGACCTGACCATTATAACGCGCTCTCCTGAAGGCACAAGCAGCAGCGCCACTCGCTCCGGGATACCAACCTTTGCGGCAGCGCATCGTCTGGTTGATGCAGTTCCGCTGCGAGGAGGGGAACCGGTGCCCTTACCTGCCCTGAGTGGTCACAGGTTGCTGGCTTTTGCCGGCATAGCACAACCGGAATCATTTTTTAGCGCTTTACGGGACAAGGGACTTACCATCGTACACACCCTACCCTTTCCGGATCATGCCGGCTACGACCATACCCGTCTCGAAGAGATCAGAGCCGCAATGCAGAGCAGCGGCGCCGAATACGCGATTACAACCGAAAAGGACGGGGTCAAGTTGAAGAAACTGGCACCCGGCATTGCCGCAGTCACCTATGTTGCCAGACTCGAGATTGAGATCGAAAAACCGGCGAATTTACTTGTTTTGTTGCGCAATTTACTTCCATAAAAGCGGTTATTATGGCATTTTGTGTCACTCATTTAGATGAAGGAGAAAACAGCATGCAAGCTTTACGTAGAATCCAGATCGTTGATTCGGACCATGTATTTATAAAGATACCAAAGGCGTTCATGAAACGTTCCCTTGAAATAATTATTATGCCCATTGATAATTCGAAGGCGGCGTCTGAGACATCTACTGCATGGCCAAAAGATTTTTTTGCCAAGACAGCCGGGTGCCTTGCAGACGCACCTTTAGTTCGGGAAGATCAGGGTGAATATGAAGTGCGAAATACCATCCAATGAAATATCTGCTTGATACAAATGCCTGCATCTCGTACCTCAACAACGCTTCGTCGCCTGTGCGGTCGCGGATGCAGGCTTTGCAACCATCCGAAATTATGCTCTGTTCGGTGGTAGAGGCTGAGCTTTACTACGGAGTTATGAAGAGTGCAACTCCGTTAAAAAACCTCGCAAAACTCACCCCATTTCTCAGCCAGTTTACCTCACTTCCTTTTGACAGCGAAGCTGCTTACGAATTTGGCCGCATTCGTGCTGATTTAGCAAAAGCAGGTACCCCAATCGGTCCCTATGACCTTCAAATAGCTGCAATTGCATTGGTAGGTAGATTGATACTTATAACCCATAACACCCGGGAGTTTAGCAGAATTGCAGGGCTACAACTTGAAGACTGGGATCAGGAGTAACGGTTAACCAAATGATTTCAGAAGAGCTGCGTACCATACTTGCCTGCCCCGCCTGCACGGGTGACCTCGAACCGAATAGGGATTGTTCTGCTCTGTTCTGCCGCCACTGCACTCTGGCCTTTCCGATACGTGACGGCATACCTGTCATGCTGCTTGACGAAGCTGAGCGGATTTCCTGAATGGAGTGCGAAAAAGCAGGAAAGAGAATTCTGGTTTTGCGCTACCGCTTTATTGGCGATACCATTCTCACGATACCTTTTCTGCGCAATCTGCGGCGAGCCGAACCGGACGCCTACATCGCCTGGGTGGTCGCACCCGGTTCATCGGATGTCGTACAGGGGATCCCCTATGTGGATGAATTGCTTTTCTGGGACCCGGTGACCATTCACGCCGACAGCAGGGGAACGCACAAGACGCTTGGCGATAAGCTGGGATTTATCCGCGACCTTAGAGCCCGCCGGTTCGACAAGGTCTATGTGCTGAAACGCTCCTTCGGTAGTGCCTTGATGGCGTTTCTCTCTGGTGCAGGAAAACGAATCGGCTTTGCCACCGAGGGGCGGAGTTTTCTGTTGACCACGGGCGTGCCGTATCGTCACGACCAGCATGAGGTGCAAAACTTTCTTGATCTGCTGCGAGCGGATGGAATTTCTGTGACTGATGATCATCTGGAAGCATGGCTTTCGAGCGAGGAGCGCCACTTCGCCGACCGTTTTTTTGAGGAAGCGGGGGTAAAGCCAGAGGAATTGGTGATCGGCATTCACCCGTTTGCCGCCAACCCTCCCCGGGCGTGGCATCTGGATAATTTCATTGAACTTGCGCGACAGTTACAGGAGCGCTACAAAGCCCGCATTCTTTTTTTAGGTGGCCCTCGGGATCAGGAAGCGTTGCCGGCCATTCGCTCTGCTATGAAGAATCCGCCACTGGAGGCTGTGGGCACAACTTCTCTGCGTCAGACGATGGCGCTCCTTTCCCGATGTCGCCTGCTGGTATGCAATGACAGCGGCATAATGCATCTCGCCGCATCGTTGCAGGTGCCACTAGTAGCTCTGTTCGGCCCACAATCGCCGGTCAAATTCGGACCATGGGGAGATAAATGCCGGGTGGTCTCTCAGCAGTTCCCGTGCAGTCCCTGTAAACAGAGATTTTTTACCGAATGCGAACCGTCACCTCGTGGGAAGCCAATGTGTTTAGAAGGAATCACAGTCGACCATATCATCGAATCTATCGTAAATACGCACATCTGAAATGGAACAACTATCATGTCAAAACATCTCCGCAATAGTGTAAATATGACATTATTTGTTGTTTATGCGTGTAATACCATAAAGTGCCGTGTCAACAGCTTGGCACGAATCGTCAATTGAATGCGAAGCCCCAAGTCGATACTTGTCATAGGGTTCGGGGGTAAAGGGGTTGGCGACCAGGTTATCGCAACTCCTTTCATTCGCAATCTTGCCTTTAATTTCCCGGAAGCAACCGTTGATTTCGCCGCATCAAGCCAGGTGGGGGTTGAGCTACTTCAGCATGCCCCCTACCTCAGAGACAGTTTCGTTTTGGATATGGACTGCTTCCGCTTCGGAGGAAGACTGTCAATACTCAAAAAAATTTCCTACATCTTATGGATCAGAAGAAAAGGCTATGACCGGGTCTATGTGCTGAGTACCAAGCTGCGCCACGCTATCGTCGCCTTTCTCTCCGGGGCACCGGTGCGGATTGGTTTTGCATCTTATCATCGAGAGTTTCTGCTAACCCGCTCCTGGGATGAGCCAGTTTCTAAAAATCTTGTTGATCGTTTTCTGGATCTCCTGCAAATAGATGGGCTTACGGTCAAAAACAATACGGTGGAGATAAATCTTCTCGAAGACGAAATTTCAGAATCTGAGCGGATGCTTAATAAAATCAGCCCCGACTCAAAATCTATAGTTGCAATTGCTCCCTTTTCAGCCGATATGCGCAGGACCTGGGGCCTCCCTGCGTTTTCCAAATTGATATTGCGCTGCAATTCTGAAGGATATTTTGTTGTAATCATTGGCTCACCATCTGATTGTTCTCTGATGGAAAACAGTCAGCTTCCTGTAGGCAAAAAGGTTGCAAATCTGGTTGGAAAACTGTCCATTCGACAATCGGCTGCCATCATAAAAAAGGCAACTGCTTTTGTAGGTAACGACAGCGGGCTTGCTCATATAGCCGGCGCTGTCGGTACAAAGGGGATTGTCATTGGGTATCATGTAACAAAGGTTTGGTATCCTTCAGCGCCGTGTATCCGGACTATTATCAAAGTTCCTGGATGCACCTCATGTGATCTTACAGCCTGTGTAGGCAATACGATGAATATTCCCCCCTGTTTTCAGGCAGTATCAGTCTCAGATGTTATGGCCGAATTGAAATCACTCATGGGACCACTTCTAACATAAAAATGGATTTAATTTTGAGGGGAGAGATGAGTGTATGAAGGTAGTACTCGTTAATAATTCTACAATGGTGAGTGGCGGTGAAGAATACCTTCTCGACCTTGCACAGCGTATTGGTCAATTCGGTTTTGATCCGGTATTTTTTGTTCATGAAGAAGGCGTTCTCAATCAGAAAGTTAAAGAACGAGGCTACCGCTTTCACCCGGTATTCAACCGCCAGAAGGTAGCCGTACCATTTCGTATTGCCGGGGCGATTCGTGCTGAAGAGCCTGAGATCATATTAGTCGCCCGGGAACATAACATCTATGCCGTGTTGGCAGGGTCGCTTCTTGCCCGACCGTGGCTCAAGCGCAAACCAAAACTGCTGGCTGTTTTTCAAACTCCGACCGCTCGCAGCTATCCGCTGCTGACAACAATGTATGACGGGGTAATCGCCACATCAGAATACACCGGTGCCTCATTCTACCCCAAAAATCCGGGGCTTGAGCAGATGACACGGATAATCCATTACGGCATCCCGGTACCTGAATGCCAACCAGACAAGACAGATAAAAATCGCGAGCGGAGAGTTCTTAAAGGGAGAAAATTTCCTATCATCGGCATGGTTGGAGAGTTATGGAAAAACCAGGATGAACTGGTTGATGCCGGGGTAAAACTGTGCGCCGCTTTTCCTGAGATAACCATAGCAATTGTCGGTGGCGGCGGAACCGATCTTTTGACAAAAAGAATTGCCGCTTATGGCTTGGAGAAAAATTTTATCCTCACCGGTCGTATCCCCCGGGAGCAGATTCCTGACCTATTCTACGACCTTGATCTGTCAGTTTCTACACATCGAAATGAAGGTTTCGGAATTGTGCATATTGAATCTTTAGCCGCACGCACACCGGTCATTGCCTACAATAATGGGGGACTTGTGGAAATCGTCCGCAAAGGTGGAGGTATCCTTGTTAACGGTGTTACCGATGATTTTTCGAGAGAAATTATTACGCTGCTGAACAATGATGACAGGCGCCTGGCGATGGGAGAAGAGGGACGCAGAGTTTTCGAAGAAAATTTCACGCTTGATATGATGGTGAAGAATCATATTGAGTATTTTCATGAGCTGTTGTCATGATTTTGTTATGACGGGATGTCTTATTAAATGATGTATTCAGTTTCGGTTGTTATACCCAATTATAATGGTCGCTCTCTTCTGGAGCGTAATATCGCACCGCTGCTTGAGGCACTGCAGTATGCCGGGGTGCCGTGGGAAGTCATCGTTGTTGACGATGCCAGTAGCGACGATTCGGCCGCGTTTGTTGCCGAATCTTTCCCGGAGGTCAAACTGCTGCGCAATGAAACCAACTGTGGTTTCGCAGCGACGGTAAATAGTGGTATATTTGCTGCTTTACATTATGTGGTGATGACCCTGAACAGCGATGTACTGGTTGAGAAGGATACCTTTGCCACCTTACTTCCCCGATTTGCCGATCCTGATTTATTCGCCTTATCACCAAGTATTATCGACCCCAAGGATGGTCGCAATCAAGCATCATACCGCCTGATGCCCGGAGTATGCTGGTTTATCGATCGCTGTGTGCAGTCCTTTACGCCGCAGGAAATGAACGGAGAATTCCCGGTATTTTTCGCATCCGGCGGGGCAACGTGTTACCATCGTGCGCGACTTATGCAGTTAGGCGGCTTTCCAACCATTTATCATCCTTTCTATATCGAAGATGTGGACCTTTCCTATCAAGGATGGAAAGCCGGGTGGAAGTGCCTGCTGGAGCCTCGGGCCACGGTCTGGCACGAATCGAGTTCTACTATCAAGAAGTATCATAACTATCGCAGAATTCGGTTCACAACTGCTCGCAACAAGCATATTTTCATGTGGGTGAATATCACTGATCCCATTCTGATTTTCAGGTATTTTCTGTTGCTGCTGCCATCAATGATCTGGGATATTCTTTCTTTTCGGAAATATAAGTTTGTGGGCTTTTTTATGGCCTTGCCGAAAATTGCCGAAGTAGTGCGCGAGCGCAGCCGACGCCGCCTGGTCTGTACGAGGAGTGATCGATCCATCATTGAAAAAGTTCGGCTGGACAAAATGGGCGTAGTAGTGAAAACCGAGAGATATCATGATCATCATAGGTAAAAACATATTTATGCGCTTGGTAGAGCTTACAGACGCAGAATTTATAGTAAGTTTACGAGTCGATAAAAAAAATAAATTTCTCACTAAAATTGATATAGAAGATCAACTCAAATGGCTGACTGACTATAAAACAAGGGAGAGTGCAAAATTAGAGTACTATTTCATTATTTGTACGAAGAGCAATGAAGCCTGCGGAGCCGTCCGAGTTTATGACTTTAATGATAATTCCTTTTGCTGGGGGAGCTGGTTACTAAATTCCAGCGCACCGGCTACAGCCGGGATTGAATCTGCACTACTGGTATACGAATTTGCCTTTTATCATCTCAATTTTAATCATTGCCACTTTGATGTCAGGGTAGAGAATGTCAAAGTCAGGGTTTTCCATGAAAGAATGGGGTCTTCAATAATAAAATCAGACGAATTGGATGTATATTATGAATTACCTTTATCAGCATACGAGTCTATAAAGCCAAAATACTCAAAATTTTTGCCGGAACAGGTTACTTATGAATATTAAAGATTGCCGAATCATTAATCTTCCCAAAATCACCGACCCTCGTGGCAACCTCACCTTTATTGAAGGCGGAGGAAGACATGTCCCTTTTGATATCAAACGTGTCTACTATCTCTACGACGTCCCAGGCGGCGCTGAACGTGGTGGGCATGGACACAGAGGGCTTCATCAACTGATAATTGCCATGTCGGGAAGTTTTGATGTTGTACTGGATGATGGCTATGAGAAGAAACGTTTTAATCTCAATCGATCATACTACGGACTGTATGTCTGCCCAATGATCTGGCGCGAGCTTGACAACTTCTCCTCCGGCTCGGTCTGTATGGTGCTTGCTTCCAACCTGTATGATGAGGATGATTACTATCGTGATTATGCTCCATTTATCGAAGCAGTACGGGGTAAAAACAGTTTATGAGGCTTAAGGATGTTGAGCAGACCGCGATTGTATCTACCGTGAAACAGCTTGACAGCAATGCCGGTGTCTATCTGTTTGGCTCTCGCGTTGACGACACCAAAAAGGGCGGTGACATTGATCTGCTCGTCATGTCGGACAGACTTACCAGTGACGACAAAAGAACTATCAAGATGAGGCTGTATGAGCTTATCGGTGAGCAGAAAATTGATATTGTCCTGGCGGCTGATGATTCTGATCCATTTGTGAAACTGGCGCTTGCTACAGGGGTAAAGTTATGACCGATCAGATGCAGAAACTGTTGGAAAATGAGCTGAAGGTGCTTGTTGATGCCAGAGAAGTACTGCGCTATTCATTTAATAAATGCAGTGCCATAGGCATAAAGGAATCGTATGAACCGGAAGAACTCGAAAGTTTTGAGTCATTTACCGGCAGATTTGCGCGTTTGAGCGATATTTTGATTCAGAAAATTTTTCGGTTGGTCGATGAATTGGACCTGGACACGCAAGGCACAATCAGAGATAGAATCAACAGGGCAGAGAAGAAAGAACTGATCGTGAGTAGTGATGTTTTTGTTGAGATTCGTATGATTAGGAATGATATCGCACATGAATATCTTCCGGAGGCAATTCACGAGATATTTGGTAAAGTGCTTTTATTGACACCGCATTTACTTGACGGAATTGAACGGACGATACAGTACTGTAAAAAATATGAAAGAGCGACCAAATGAACATTCCTTTTCTCGATCTTAAAGCACCCTATATCGAACTGAAAGACGAACTTGATGCTGCCTATCGGCGCGTAATGGAATCCGGTTGGTACATTCTCGGCACCGAAGTGGAAGCATTTGAAGCTGAGTTTGCCGCCTATTGTGAATCGAAATATTGTATCGGAGTCGCCAACGGACTTGACGCACTCCACCTGATCGTTCGGGCGTATGGAATCGGCCCGGGCGACGAAGTCATCGTTCCATCCAACACCTATATTGCCACATGGTTGGCGGTAACCCATGCAGGGGCAACCCCTGTCCCCGTTGAACCCGATGTGCGCACCTACAATATCGATCCGGCAAAAATCGAACAAGCTATAACCCCAAAAACAAAAGCGATCATGGTGGTCCATCTGTACGGGCAAACGGCAGATATGGACCCTATCAACGTCATTGCGCAAAAACATGGTCTTAAGGTTATTGAAGATTGTGCGCAGGCGCATGGAGCACGCTACAAAGACCGCCGGACCGGGAGTCTTGGTGATGCTGCTGGATTTAGTTTTTATCCGGGGAAAAATCTTGGAGCAATAGGTGACGGTGGTGCAGTCACTACTAACGATGATATTCTGGCTGAACGGATTAGTGTGTTACGTAATTATGGTTCGAAAGTCAAATATATAAACGATTTAAAAGGCTACAATTCGCGTCTGGATGAGCTGCAGGCTGCTTTTTTAAGGGTGAAGCTATCAAGGCTTGATGAATGGAACGAGCGCCGGCGACTTGTTGCACAGCAGTATCTGACAAACATATGTGCTAATACCCTTAAGTTACCGTATGTTGCCGAGAAAGTTGACCCGGTCTGGCATCTGTTTGTTATCAGGACTGGAATAAGACAACAACTACAAGACAAACTGTACGCTGACGGGATAGGCACTCTTGTTCATTATCCGATTCCTCCTCACAGGCAGGAGGCTTACAATGAACTTGGTTTTTCTAGCGGTGCCTTTCCTTTGGCCGAAAAGATGGCTTTAGAAACATTGAGCCTACCGATCGGACCACACATGGATGCCATGGCGGTCGATCGAGTGGTAGCGTTAGTAGATGCAATAATTGAGAATGTCTGATGGATAATTCCCCTTTGGTCAGCATACTAATTCCCCTGTACAATCACGACAGGTATATTGTCAGGTGCCTGGAAAGTGCTGTTGATAACGGCTATTCAAATACTGAGATTCTGATTATCGATGATGGTTCCACTGATGCATCGACCCGCACTGTGGATGAATGGTACGAAGCAAACAGGGATCGAATCAACTGTAAATTTGAATTTACCTCTCGGGCTAACAAGGGATTGTCAGCTACGCTTAATGAGCTTTTTGAGAAATCGTGCGGTGATTTTATTGTCATTCTTGCCAGTGACGATTATCTGCTGTCCGGAGGGATTGAAGTCAGAACCAGATATTTGTCTGAGCACCCGGAAAAAATGTTTGTTGTTGGGGATTACCGTGTTGTTGATGAGTCAGATGAGCAGTTGAATGAAAGCGGCATTGAAGAGATATACCATGGCAGAAAGAAGTATCTGCTTGACGATAAGGCCATTGCTTCGGAACTGATTTTTAACTGGTGTCTCGCCGGGTCAATATATCTCGGAAGGCGTCAACTTTATCGCGATTATACCTATGACGAAAATCTTGTTATAGAGGACTGGGACTACTGCCTGAGAATTGCTGCAAAAGGCTTGATGGGATTTGTGGACTACCCTGTCTGCGCTTACCGGGTGTACCCGAAACCGCCAGGATATAATGAAAGTCGGGAAATACGGTGTACCAATTCCATGCTGATAACAGCACGCAAGAATATGCAACTTTACCATGGGCTCCCTCGGGTTTTCCTCTGGGCAGAAACGCTTCGATACCGTGGTTATCTTGCCAGGCTTACAGGGAAAAACAGGTTGCTTGCATTGCTGATTTTGGAACTTGGCCGGATGGTGATGCGATTGACTAAATGGCAACATCGCCGTAACTGCCCTTGAAATTATGGAGCTAATCATTGAACCAAATCTCCGCACAGCAAGCGGTCACTACGCTGACTTTGTCCGGGCCGTTGGTGCGAGTGCTGAAGGTAATGAGCTGGAGGTATATGCCCATCCAGACGCCGACAATATGCTTGCCAACATGCCGGGGGTACATGTTTGTTCCCGGGAACCTCGAGTTGGTGCAAGGCTTGCCGAATGGAGAACAATTTTTCGGGCCGTGCGCGAGGATCAGCCTTTTCTGGTTTTGACCGCTGATGGTCGTCATGCAGCGGCCGTTTCTCTCTCTGCGGCTCGTAACGGGTGCCTGCCCATCCATGCACGACTTTTTTTCCATCGCCCCCCCACAACACTCCGCGATAAATGCTTCCTGCCGTTCGCAGATCTGGCCCGCACACATGCACTTGCCATCACTCCGACTGAAATAGTCGCCGAGGCGCTGCGCGAAACAGGCTGGAAACATGTTGTCTGCGTCCCCTATCCTGTCCTCGCGGAAAACAATCTACCGCAACCAGAGCCGTTTTCCCACCTGCTCATGGCCGGTGCAGCGCGTATCAACAAGGGTTTAGATATTGTTGCCTCACTTGCTGTCCAGTGGGCTCATGAGGAGAGGATATTGCCACTAATAGTGCAGGTGTCGCAGAAACATGCCGATAGGCACGGGCACCGTGAGGGGGCAGCGGTACGTGCGCTGCTTTCTTCGGGATATCAGGGACTCCAGGCTGATGCCACGGCACCGGACAGAGTAGAATATCTGGCCCGCTTTCGAGGGGCACTGGTACTTGCTCCCTATGCACAAGAGCAGTTTTCCAGTCAGGTAAGCGGTATTGTCCTTGACGCGCTGCTGCATGGCGCACCGGTGATCGCCACCAAGGGCACATGGCCCGGGGATCAGGTAGAGCGCTTCGGTGCCGGCATTACTATTGCCGAGCGAACACCTGCCGCTCTTGCAATCGCCATTGACCGGGTACTGACCGATTGGGCAACCTATAGCGCCAGAGCCTGTGCTGCTTCGAGTATACTGGCACAGGAGCACGATCCGATCCATCTGCTGCAAGTCATGAGCGGAGTGGCTTCTGTCAGAAACCGATGAAGCTGCCTGTAAACGGAGATGCCGGTTGGGCTGGCACTTGTTGCTCCTATTACTTGCGGTGGTCAGTTAGTTGGTGGGGTTGGGTCTGTCGACCTGGCTGGTTCGTCAGTTTTAGCGGGTCTACGTTGGCGGTTTTAAGTTATTGCCATGTACCGGCAAACAAGGTACATTTGCAATACATTGTATCACAAGGAGGCCGTTATGCAAAAAGCTGCTGCCATCAATTTGAGAATAGAGCCGGGCATAAAAACCCGCTTGGAAAAACTGGCGAAAGCTACCAATCGTTCCAAATCGTTTATTGTTGGTAACGCCCTTGAATCATATCTTGATGTGAATGAGTGGCAAATTAAGGGGATTCAGGAAGCTCTTCAAGAAGCGGAATCACCAACAGCCGAATGGATCAGTCACGATGAACTAAAAGCCAAGTGGGAGACAAAGCGTGTTCAAATGGCTTAGGCGTGCAGAACGTGACCTTGAAGAGGTTGAAAAGTATATTGCCCAAGACAATCCCAAAGCAGCCGTTGATATGGTTGTGAAGATTATTTTAGCGGTTGAACGTCTTGAGCATTTCCCTGGGATAGGGCGAGCAGGACGTGTGGAGGGGACAAAAGAGCTGGTTATTGATGGGACACCTTATATCGTCCCGTATCGCAAAAAAGGGGAACGAATAGAAATACTGAGGGTTTATCACTCCTCACGATTATGGCCCCAAAGGTTTTAACAAAGATATTGAGCCTATTGCTCAGGTTGTTCTGAAAAGCCACCTTTTCCCAACTTTTTTCAGCCCGCCTAAACAACCCTCATTTTTTCTGGGCACCGCCCACCCTGCAGTGATTGGCCAGCTTAAAATAAGTGTCATTATTATTGCATTTAGTGCCACTTGATATTATATATGTTACTAATTACTATAAACTATATTTAGACATTATCATTCCAGTATCATTTCAGTAAAGCGTGACAAAAATGACTGTTAACAACGAAACAACAAACAAGCTGTTCACACTCCTCTACGATAGGCCGCTACCATCAAGGAAACTAAGGCAGCTTCTGGGTGACATAAGCCCGGCAACACTTTCGCGCCTGGTGAAACAAGTCGGCACAAGAGTTATCTCCTTTGGCCAGGCCAGAGCAAGCACCTATGCCCGACCGCGTGATCTGCGCGGCATTGGCCACCAACTGCCCGTATATCGGATTGACGTGAATGGTGATGCCTACCTAACCGGTACGTTATGGTCACTGCATGGCGGCTATTGGTGGGTGGGTAAGGGTTGGGCGACACGGCATTATCCGGCTATCCCCTGGTTCATTTATGATCAGAAACCGGATGGTTTTGTCGGGCGTGCCTTTGCGCAGCGCTTCGCAGTGGAACTTGGACTTTCTGAACGCCTCACGAGTTGGCAGGAGGAGGATATTCTCATTGCTCTGTCAAGGCGTGGTGAAGATACCGTAGGCGACCTGATTGTTGGCGAAGAATCACTCTCCCGTTATATGACCGCTTCACGGCTTCAACCGGCTCTCTGCGCTCCGGATGATTACCCTGAATTAGCAAATAAAGTGATGGCCGGTGACACGATCGGCTCTTCTGCTGGCGGTGAGCAGCCGAAGTTTACGACATTAACTGAGATCAGTGACGCTCCCACAAGAGTATTGGTCAAGTTTTCCCCCCTGTTGTCAACTCCTTACGGTCAGCGTTGGTCAGACCTGCTGGTATGTGAACATATTGCCCTCACCATTATTAGAGATATGGGGATAACTTCAGCGCTGTCAAGAATTCATCAGATCGGTAACAGGACTTTTCTGGAAGTGGACCGTTTTGACCGTGCCGGATTATTCGGAAGAACTCCGGTTAACTCGTTATCTGTTGTAGACGCCGAATTTATTGGGGTTGGAAGCAATTGGACTGCAGCAGCAGATAAATTACTCTCCGGGAAAATGCTCTCCTCGGAAGATGCTGCAAACATCACTAAACTGGATCTGTTTGGCCGCTTGATCGCCAACACGGACCGACATCACGGCAATATCTCGTTGATCCCGGTAAATGAGGAGCGTACAAAGTTCAAGCTCGCTCCAATTTATGATATGCTGCCGATGTTTTACAGGCCAAAGGAAGGCGAAGAGCTATCGTCAGGTACGTATCGACCACCCATAACCGGTGATTTTGGTGACATGTATGAACACGCCATGCGGTTTTGGCGGGAGACATGCGAGGATATGAGAATTTCGGAGCCGTTCCGAAAATTGTGCCGCGAAAACCATGCTGTTTTACAGCAGATGGCCAGTGGCCCGCGAATTATCAGGCACCATCCTTTCTGATGCTGACATTCTTAGACAGGGGCCGTATGAATCTGAAAGCAGAGCGTATCCTCATCATCAAGCCGGGTGCCATTGGTGACCTGCTGCATATTTCCCCTGCACTCCGCGCACTCAAGGAACATCTTCCTGATGCGCACGTTGACATCATGGTCGGTGCACGGGGGACAAAGTGTCTCTTTGAGCACAATCCTCATATCCGCAGGGTGCTGCACTTTGACCGTAAAGGAGATCATCGCAGCTTGAGCGCTTTTACTGCACTCTGGCATGAAGTACATAACGAAAACTATGATCTGGTGATTAATTTCCAACGAAGCACTTTAAAGGTCTGGTTACTGGTTATGGCCGCTTTCCCTTGCAGAGTGCTAGTCTACCATAAGACAAGGCACAGGAGGGTACATGCGGTAGCGAACCACCTTGAAACCCTTGCCCCGCTTGGAATTAATGTGAAAGATGCCGACTTTAACCTGGAACTGTATCTTGGCGAGGATGATACACAGTTTGCATCCGAGCAGATTCCGATAACTGGAAGGGGCGAAAAACCTCTGATCGCCCTGAATTTGGGGGCGAGCAATCGTATCAAGTGCTGGTCGCCGCAATCCTTTGCGCAGTTGGGAGATCGCCTGGCTGGAGAACTCGGTGCCGGGATAATTCTGATCGGTGGGCCTGATGAGCTTGACTTAGCTGAACTGGTCATGAACACCGCTCGGGTCAAACCGCTCAATCTGGTTGGAAAGATGTCCCTCACCCAACTGGGCGCAGTGCTACAGCGATGTAAACTGCTGGTAAGCGGTGATACCGGTCCTCTTCATCTCGCAACGGCAGTTGGAACCAGAGTGATAGGACTGTTCGGCGCTATTGATCCCGAGCGAACCGGCCCTGTCGGCAGTGGGCATGTAGTAATACGCCATCCGGAGGTCCCCTGCGTTCCGTGTAACGGTAAGAAGTGCCACCATTTACCTTCTCTGGAGTGCATGACACGGATTTCAGTTGATGAAGTTGCTACTGCAGCAAAAAAAATGTTATTCGAAGAGCAGTGACATGCGTATCCTGATTGTCAAATTATCCGCCCTCGGCGACATTATCCACGCCTTGCCGGTGCTCGACTATCTGCGTCAGGCGGCCCCCGGAGCTGAGATCGACTGGATAGTAGAGGAGCAGAATAAAGCCATCCTGGAAGGGCATCCCCTGATCAGGAGCGTGATTAGTGTCAATACGCGGACATGGCGCAAAGCGCCGTTTGCTGCCAACACCTGCCGTGAAGTAGGTGCGATCGTCAGGCGACTGCGCACTGCATCATATGATATATTATTTGACCTCCAGGGAAACATAAAGAGCGGCATTATTGCCGCACTTGCGGGCGGGCCGCATCGTTACGGCTTTGACCGCACTGGCGTCCG
The DNA here is from genome assembly GCA_903939115.1 of uncultured Geobacteraceae bacterium. Classification (GTDB taxonomy): domain Bacteria; phylum Desulfobacterota; class Desulfuromonadia; order Geobacterales; family Pseudopelobacteraceae; genus JACRCG01. The sequence continues at coordinate 67,317 of CAJAFV010000077.1, read as the reverse complement.
CGAATCGCTGAACCTGCTCTTCACTAACCATCACATTCCACTTGGGCCGGATGACCACCATATCTCCAACCGCTCGCTGAAAATTGTTAGTTCTGCTTTTAACGAGAGCTATTCCTCCTTTGCCCTTACCAGCCATATCCAGACAAGCCCCGAGGATGACCAGGCTGCCGGGGAGTTGCTGCGCGCGACAAAAGGGGATACGCATCTACTGTTCCATACCGGAACCACCTGGGAAACGAAAAAATGGTCTATTGAAGAGTGGCTCGAACTGGGACGGCTCGTACTGGACCGGTTTCCTTCAGCCAGCATTCTCTTCTCGTGGGGCAACGAACTGGAACATGGTGAGGCCGAGTGGCTTACAAAAGAACTCGGCAATCGGGCGTTACTCCTGCCACGACTGCCGCTGAAAAGTTTCTGTGCACTTCTGAAGAAGGTAGATCTTGCGGTGGGAGGGGATACGGGGCCGATCCATATTGCCGCTGCCGTTGGCACACCGACTGTTTCTTTCTACCGCGCCACCGACGCCAGGCGTAATGGTCCCCAAGGTCCCCGTCACATTGCGCTCCAATCCAGCATGCCCTGTAGCATCTGTTTGAAGAGGTCATGCCCGGAGGACCAAGAGTGTCGTCTCGCTATCCGGAAGGCCGACATGTTTGCAGCCGTTGTCAGTATCTTAGCACCTGGAGTATTACGCTGATTTTCATCAACATATTCATATGAAAACGTTCCTCTTCGTTAATCCGGCATCCGGCCATCATTCCGCCCAGCGCTTGCACCTTGTCCTGAAACAGCTCCGGGCACATGCTGTGATTCCGGAGGTTTTCGAGGTACGGACTCCGGCCGAGATTTATGCCTGCTGCAGCAGTATCAATAAGGAGTTGGAGCCGCCTCTCGTGATTGTGGCCGGTGGCGACGGCAGCTGCAATGCGGTAATCAACGGACTTGAACCGGGCAAAGCGACTCTTGCAACCCTCCCCTTCGGCACCTCAAACGTGCTGGCGGCAGAAATCGGCATCACCTCACTCCACGATGCTCTTGAACGGATAGCCGCCGGCAAGAGCCGTTCCCTGTCAGTCGGGGTAATTGAACTGGAGGGGCGCACGCTCCGCTTTCTGCTCATGGCGGGAATCGGCCTTGATGGTGCTGTTGTCAGGGATGTCTGGCCGCTGGGGAAAAAATTCCTGCGACAGGGAGCCTACGCGCTGTCGGCGTTGAAGCGTGCAGTTCTGTGGGATTCCACACGATTCGAGATAAGCACCCCCGAGGGTGCGGTGGCATGCCACACCGCCATAATCTGCAACGCCTCACGTTACGGCGGCGATTTCATCCTGTCACCCGATTGCAGCCCCTTCAAGCCGGGACTTTCCGCCGTCTGTATCACCGGCAACAGCCGCAGCACCTATCTGAGCTGTGCGCTGGAACTGTTCGGCGGCAGGGCTGGAACCAGCAAAAATCTGCCCCGGATTCACTCTTCAAGCTTTGAGATCCGGGGGGCACACCCTATCCAGATTGATGGTGACTTTGTCGGTTATGGACCGGCACGCATATCTGAATGTATCGATTTTGCAAAAATTATTGTGTAGTTATAAGGCGTTCACACTATGGCACTTCATCGCTTTTCCCGCACTGAGCTCCTGATCGGCTCTTCCGGACTTTCAACCCTGGCCAACAAGCATGTCATGATCTGCGGCGTCGGCGGCGTCGGCAGCTATGCCGCTGAGGCTCTCGGACGGGCTGGCGTCGGCATGATCACGCTGGTGGACTTTGATGACATCTGCCTGACCAACGTCAATCGGCAAATCCATGCGCTCTCCAGCACGGTCGGCCAGTGCAAGGTGGAGGCCATGGCGGCACGGTTACGTGACATCAACCCGGCGGCTGAAATCATACCGGTCAAGGAGTTTTTCTCGGCTGAGAATGCCGGGCGACTGCTCACACCTCGCCCCGATTATGTTCTTGACGCCATTGACCATTTCACCGCCAAGGCTTCATTGATAACGACCTGCCGCCACCAGGGCATTCCGGTCATATCCAGCATGGGAGCTGCAAATAAACTGGATCCTACTAAAATTGAAGTATCGGATCTCGGAGGGACAAAAAATTGCCGGATGGCCCGCAGCATGCGAAAAATTCTGAAAAACTCCGGCATCACCTCCGGAGTGCAGGTGGTGTACTCGACTGAACTGCACCGGGAGCTGGATCCGGCATCAGCAAGCGCGTGCGGTACAGATTGTATCTGCCCCAATCAGTCAGAACAGACGTTCCGCTGCGAACATCGCCGGGTGATTCTCGGCAGCATTTCATACATACCTTCCATATTCGGACTGACCATGGCAGGTGTTGTTGTTAACGAGCTTTTGACCCCAAGATGATACATCGAAAAAAAAGATTACGCTTTTACCGGTAAACTGTGCTGTTTTTTATTGACAAGCCCGGAAAATAAAAGGTAACGTCACAGCACCTCAGATTTAGCATCCTGGCATCCAGAATTGATCCCAAGACAACTTCACCATAAATACTAATCAAACCTTCTGGAAAAACCGTATATCTGCTATTGGGCATGAAACCTCGACATCGCCAATTCATAATTCAGCCGCAGACGTTCTTTCCCGGAACCTCAGTCAACTATAACAGCCCCATACACTACGAGAACAACTTTACGCAGGAGAACAGATGAATTTACAAGAGCTTAAAGGCAAAAAGATCAGTGACCTCAACACTATTGCACGGGATCTCAATATTGAGGGGGCTTCAAGCCTCCGCAAACAGGATCTGATCTTTGCAATTCTGAATGCCCAGACCGAGCAGAACGGCTCAATCTTTGGTGAAGGGGTTCTGGAAACATTGCAGGACGGCTTCGGCTTTCTTCGGGCTACCGATTATAACTATCTGCCCGGCCCGGATGACATCTACGTTTCCCCCAGCCAGATCAGGCGTTTCAATCTGCGCACCGGGGATACCGTCTCCGGCCAGATCAGACCGCCCAAAGAGGGAGAGCGTTATTTCGCCCTGCTCAAGGTTGAGTCGGTCAACCATGAATCACCGGAAGTCGCCCGCGACAAAATCCTTTTCGACAACCTGACACCGCTTTATCCGCAGGAAAAGCTCACCCTCGAGACAACAGCGGAAAATATGCCGATGCGCATCATTGAGCTGGTAGCTCCGATCGGAAAAGGGCAGCGCGGCTTGATTGTTGCGCCTCCCCGTACCGGCAAGACCGTACTGATCCAGAACATCGCCAACTCTATAGCCGCCAATCACCCGGAAGTGTACCTGATCGTCCTTTTGATCGACGAGCGCCCGGAAGAGGTTACTGACATGCAGCGTTCGGTTAAGGGCGAAGTTGTCTCCTCAACCTTTGACGAACCGGCGACACGTCACGTCCAGGTTGCGGAGATGGTCATCGAAAAGGCCAAGCGACTGGTGGAGCATAAAAAGGATGTCGTCATCCTGCTTGACTCGATTACCCGCCTGGCACGAGCATACAATACGGTATTACCTCCTTCCGGCAAGATCCTGACCGGCGGTGTGGATGCCAATGCACTCCAGAAACCAAAGCGTTTCTTCGGTGCGGCACGTAATATTGAAGAGGGCGGTTCTCTGACGATTATTGCCACCGCGCTGGTCGATACCGGCAGCAAGATGGATGATGTCATTTTTGAGGAATTCAAGGGTACCGGCAACATGGAGCTGCACCTTGACCGCAAACTGGTTGAGAAGAGAACCTTTCCGGCCATTGACATCAACAAATCGGGAACCCGCAAAGAAGAGCTGCTGATCGAGAAAACTTCGCTGAACAGGATCTGGATTCTGCGCAAAGTTATCCACCCGATGAACGTTGTCGACAGCATGGAGTTCCTCCTCGACAAACTTTCGGAAGCCAAGACCAATCAGGTTTTTCTCGATTCAATGTCGAAATAACGAATAAAGTTGTTGCAAAATATTTCCAAACTAGCTATGTTCATACTTTACTATTCATAATTGATTACGTACGTCGTAAAGCACTACTGAAGGAGGAAGAGATGAAAGAAGGTATCCACCCAGATTATTCCGAGATTACCGTTAAGTGCCAGTGCGGTAATACATTCCAGACACGCTCCACAAAAAAAGAGATCAGCACTGAGATCTGTTCAGCCTGCCACCCGTTCTACACCGGCAAGCAGAAACTGATTGACACCGCAGGACGTGTTGAGCGCTTCAAAAAACGTTACGGTCAGATCTGACAGATCGTTCTGTAAACTCTTGAGAGGGGCTTTGTCGCAAGGCAAAACCCCTTTTTTTTCTCCTGAAGAGACTGTTTCAGGAGCGACGCCACTAAACGGAGCATGCCGGTTTCTGAAATGACCATCGCTAAACCTGAGCATGGCTCGAGCAGGACACCATGAATGTCACCCTGATCGAACACACACCCAACCCTGAACGTACGGTAGCCTTGGCTGCCCGTCTCTGTTACTCACCGACCTCCATTGATGAATTGCGGGAAAAGCTGGCGGCTTCAGATATTGAGTCCTTTCTGGACAAAATTATGTCACTCGGTCACCACTCGGTACTTGAACACGCCTCGTTTACCTTCGGCATTGAGGGGATTTCCCGCGTTACCACGCATCAACTGGTACGACATCGCATCGCCTCGTTTTCTCAGCAGTCCCAGCGTTATGTTTCGCATAAAGAAGAGTTTACCTCAATCATGCCGGACACCATTGCCGAGAATCCCGAAGCACGGCAGATATTCGCTTTTATGTCAGAAACTGTTCACAAGGCGTACGCCCAGCTGATCGAGATGGGAATTCCAGCGGAAGATGCCCGCTATATTCTGCCCAACGCCACAGAAACAAAAATCATCATGACCATGAACGCCCGTGAACTTCTCCACTTTCTTGCCCTGCGCTGCTGCCAGCGTGCCCAGTGGGAAATACGCGAAATGAGCGTCGAGATATTGAGACTGGTAAAAAGAATCGCGCCCATTATTTTCCGCCAGGCCGGTCCCGGATGCGTTGGCGGCCCCTGCCCGGAAGGTAAGTTCTGCTGTGGGCAGACGACCGAAGTCAGAGAATTCTACAAGAATCTGGAATAACTACACTAGAGGTTATATGAGCAAGATATATGTCGGCGGTCAGGCGGTTATTGAAGGCGTAATGATGCGTGCGCCCCGCTCGGTGGCCATAGCTGTTCGCCGGGCTGACGGTGAGATTGTCGTAAAGAAAGAGTTGGTTGTGCCGCTTTCCGAGCGTTTTCCGATCGTAAAACTGCCGATTATTCGCGGTGCCGTCGCACTCTTTACCTCCCTTATCATCGGCATCAAGGCGCTGAATTTCTCCGCCACCGAAGCGATGACTGAAGATGAAAAAGAAAAAGAGAGTGCGAAGAATAAAGAGAGCGGCAAAGAGGGGAAAAGTGACCTCTCTTCGTGGGCTATGGCCGGCACCATGACAATCGCCTTCGGCTTCGGTATCTGCCTGTTTTTTCTCTTTCCGCTCTATCTGACAAAAATGTTAACACCGGTTATCGGCGACAACAATATCGTCTTTAATCTGGTGGATGGCGTCATCCGGGTAATTGTCTTTCTGCTCTACATCTGGGTTATTTCACGGATGGAGGATATTCAGCGGGTTTTTCAGTATCACGGGGCCGAGCATAAGTCGATCTTTGCTTTCGAGGCCGGTGATGAGCTCTCTATTGAGAACGTGCGGCGTTACAGCCGACTGCACCCTCGCTGCGGGACAAGTTTTCTTCTGATCGTAATGCTAGTCAGTATCGCCGTATTTTCACTGATCCCCAAACTCTGGCCATTCTACCTCAAAGCCGGTTCGCGGATCGTGCTGCTACCGATAATTGCCGGCATCTCCTATGAATTTCTTAAATGGAGCGCCACCCACGACAACCATCCGCTTGTTAAAATGATAATCACCCCCGGTCTGGCGCTGCAGCGCCTGACCACTCGCGAGCCTGATGACAGCCAGCTTGAAGTCGCTATTCGTGCCATGAACGAAGCGCTGGAAGTAAATGCCGGCTTCAAGGACGACCGGTTGGTTGTATAAACCGGCACCTGAGATAATCATACCTATGCTCACCTTTACGATAACCCACCAGGATCACTGCCGACGTTTGGAAAGTTACCTGCGCACCCTCATGCCGACATCACCGTTCGGCTATGCCCGGAAATTGATAAAAAACGGGGCGGCCAAGTGCAACGGCACCATTGTCACCCCCGATACTCTGCTTGTGAACCACGATACCGTTACCCTCAAGGAAAGCGGCGCTACAGCCGGCTATATCAACCCTACCCGACCGGTTCTGGACATTCTTTTTGAAGATGGCCTGATCATGATAGTCAACAAACCGGCCGGTCTGCCGATGCACCGCACTGCCGAATGTGAAGAGAATCTGGTGGACGTCGGTCAGGGTTATATGATTCAGCGCGAGACCAGCTGCAAACTGTACCCGGTTAACCGCCTGGATCGCGGCACCTCGGGAGCGGTGATTCTGGCCAAAAGCTCCAGTTCGGCCGGCATCTACGGGCGTCAGGTTAAAGATACCGGCCTTGACAAGCTCTATCTGGCATTGGTATGGGGAACTCCTGAAGAACACGGAGTCATCACCGAACCGCTGGATGAAAAAGAGTCCGAGACCCGCTACCGCACCTTGCTGGCCGGCGAGAACTGTTCCCTGCTGGCGGTGACCCCGATCAGCGGCCGGATGCATCAAATCCGCCGCCATCTTGCTGCAGTCGGTCATCCGATTATAGGTGACAAACGCTATAGCGGCGGAGATATACCGGAATTATCAGGGTTTGCCCTGCACTCATTTCGAACATCACTGATTCTGGCTGAAGCGGGGAAATTGACTGTATCTGCTCCCGTATCAGATGAACTATTGAATCTCTGTGAACTGAGGGGTATCGGGCGCGACATTTTGCTGGAAACGTTATATCGGATGGTATAAATGTTTGACGTAGGAGCGTCTTATAGACGCGATAATCGCGGCAACATGCCGCTCCTACAATGATACGGGAGGACGTATGAGCGGAAAAACGATTTTCATTACCGGAGCATCAGCAGGATTCGGCGCGGCCTGTGCCCGGATATTTGCCAGCGATGGGAATCGCTTGATTCTCACCGCCAGGCGGATTGATCCACTTCTGAAGCTGCAGGAAGAGCTGGCAGCAGTCGCCGATGTCCATATTATTCCACTTGATGTCCGTGACCGGGAGGCTGTGCAGGGGGCGGTTGAAGGCCTGCCGGAACGCTTCCGTTCAATCGATATTCTGATTAACAACGCCGGCCTGGCTCTGGGATTGGAGCCGGCACACCAGGTGAATCTTGATGACTGGGATACCATGGTGGATACAAATATCAAGGGGGTAATGTACTGCACCCGCTTCGTACTCCCCGGCATGGTAGCCCGTAACCATGGCCACATTATCAATATCAGCTCGACAGCCAGCGACTGGCCGTATTCGGGCGGCAATGTCTATGGCGGCACCAAAGCCTTTGTCACCCAGTTTTCCCGCAACCTGCGCTGTGATCTGCTCGGCACACGGGTACGGGTCTCCTGCATTCAGCCCGGCATGGCAGAAACAGAATTTTCAAAAGTGCGCTTTAAAGGCAATGAAGAGAAAGCTACCGGAGTGTATCAAGGCACCGAACCGCTGACCGCAGAGGATATCGCTGAAACAGTGCGCTGGATTACCAGTCAGCCTCCGCACGTCAACGTCAACACCCTGGAGCTGATGTCAATTGATCAATCCTGGGGTCCGTTCGCCATCAACCGTAAGGGAACGCCATAATTCAGCCCCCGGTTCGCTGCCTCTCATCGACCGGTAATCTGGACTCTGACGCACCAAAGACATATTATAACGTACAAGGACCATACACATGGCAAAAGAGCTCTATGTTGGACATATTTCTGAACAGGCTACCGAAGAAGATCTCCGCAAACTTTTTGAGATTATGGGTGTTGTTACCTCCGTACATCTGATCGTCGATGAACAGACCGGAGAATTCAAGCGGTGCGGCTACGTGCGGATGCTGTCAGAGGTAAACCTGAACGAGGTGGTCGAAACCCTGGATGGCACGTATCTGATTGACCGCTGCATCGTCGTCAGCATCGCCGTACCACAGAAGGACCGTCCGGCAAAGACACCGTTCGTCAAGAGAAAACCTGCGACCGGCGCACGTCCTGCTACTGCACGTCCTGCTACTGCACGTCCTGCGGCTGCACGCCCAGCAACGAGTCGTCCAGCCGTTACCAGAACGGCATCTGCACGTCCGTCAGGGGCACGTCCGCCAGGAACACGTCCGGTAACTGCCGAGAGTAGTGCCGTAAGCACTCGCCCGGCTGCAGCAAAACCTGCGAAGAGCAGTCGACCTTTAGTTAAGGAAGCGACAAAGACCGGTCGTTCTTCTGCTGCAAAAGAAGCGGTCAGAAAATTCCGCCCCAAAGCGACCAAAGATGCTGCCGCTGGTGACCGTCCTGCGTCTGCCGCGAAACGCCCCGGACGGCCGCCCGCTGCCAAACGCCAGGGAGACGGCCCTCGACCACCGTCAAAAGGGCGGAGATAAGAGTTAAAGGGAATCGTTGTCCGGCTCAAATTCCGGCAAGTGTTTTCTATAGCGCAGCGGGACATGCTTCTGCTGCAGTTTTGGATTATGCCGCTCTGCAATGGCGTGGCGCTGAAAATAGCGCTGCCACAGAGCGGCATAGTCGTGTTCGGTCGCGCTGAGAGTCGGCTCGGCAGTCAATTCAATGTTTTTCACCAGACGCCAGGACTTCAGATCATACAGCGCTGCTTGATTGCGCTGCAGGTCATGAATCATCCAGCGGCGGTCGCCGACCCGACCGACGAAGTGGGGAGCAATGAACGCCAGGATATCAGCCTCCGGCTCAATCCGGGCGTACAGAAATCCGGTTTCTACTTCCCGAAATCGCACAAACCCCTTGTACTTATGAGCTTCATGCGACACATGTCGGGCAATGAGGTTAACCGAGTGTACCGGTTCCTCAGTCAGCATCAGACACACGCGCCTCCCCACCTGTAGGCCCAGCGTGAGATAACGCCATACGAGCAGCTCAATCCCCGCTTTCTGGCTATGGAAGGCATAACGCGCCGTGGCAAACGCCTCCTGCGAGACCGCATTGACAAAACGCTTCCGCAACATCAACGCAGTTTCCCGCACCGTTGTAACTTCATGGATATCACCGGCAAAGAGCCCGGAACTATAAACATCGCCATCCCGCACAAATTCCGGCTGTTTCTCCCCCGCTTCCAGGCAGTCGCCCACTGCGCAGAGAAAACCTTCAAAACCGCCGTCGTAGCGGAAAACCGTCATTACAATTCCCCTGTCAGCGCTGAAGCATCCGGCATCACAGCAAACAGTTCCAGCTGATCAAGCCGTGCCGGGCGTCGGGTCGGCGCCAGCATTCGCTCCATCAGATGCGGGCCGTCCAGCCTGATGCCCCCAAGGTATCGGCCGCCAGCGGTCAGGAAGTATTTCGCACGCTTCAGCACCACTCCCAGCTTTTTCAACTCAACCTCGCCGAGACGGGTGCCGCGCCGGGCCTGAACAATCCGCTGGGCAGAACGGACACCGATACCCGGCACCCGCAACAGCACTTCATACTCGACGCGATTGACCTCCACCGGAAAAAGCTCCAGATGGCGGAGCGCCCAGTCGCTCTTCGGGTCAAAGCGCATATCGAGATTGGGGCGCGCTTCGTCCAGCAGTTCATGGGCAGAAAAACCGTAGAAGCGCAGCAGCCAGTCAGCCTGATAGAGGCGGTGTTCCCGCAGTAGCGGCGGCGTTGGCAAAGCAGGTAGACGGCTGTCGTTAGAACCTGGAATATACGCGGAGTAGTAGACCCGCTTCAGCTCCAGCTTGCTGTACAGCCCCTCAGTCAGGGTGATGATATCGCGGTCGCTTTCCGGCGTCGCTCCGACAATCAGTTGGGTACTCTGCCCGGCGGGCGCAAAACGGGGCGCACGTCGCGACTTTGTACGGGCTTCTTTGGCTTCAACAATCAAACCGCTGACCTGACGCATCGGGTTGATGACCGACTCGCGCGGCTTGTCCGGCGCCAGAAGCGCGAGGCTTTGGCGACTGGGGAGTTCAATATTGATGCTGACCCGGTCGGCATAGCGCCCGGCCTGGGCGATCAGCAGTGGATCGGCGCCCGGCACCAGCTTAAGATGAATATAACCGTTGAAGCGTTCCACCTCCCGCAGCCGCCGTGCTACGGCAATCAGCTGTTCCATCGTGTAATTGGCGCTGCGGATCACGCCGGTGCTGAGGAACAGCCCCTCAATATAGTTGCGGCGGTAGAAGTTCATCGTCAGATCAGCAACTTCATCAGAGGTGAAGGCGGCGCGGGAAATATCGTTGGAGCGACGGTTGAGGCAGTAGGCACAGTCGTAGATACAGGCATTGGTGAGGAGTATTTTCAGAAGGGAAATGCAACGGCCATCGGCAGTCCAGGTATGGCAGATGCCGCTGGACGCGGTACTGCCGACTGTGCCGGCTTTACCGGCACGGCTGCTGCCGCTCGACGAGCAGGAGACGTCGTACTTGGCGCTATCGGCCAGAATTTCCAGCCGCTGTTCGAGGGGAAGGGTAATCATGGTGAAAAGGGTACCACAGCTGTATGACAGAATGTGTCATGAAAATTACTCCTGCCTCAGTTCGCTGCAAAAAAGCCGGGGAAAACAGCTCCCCGGCTCCCGAAAGGAGCACACATGGCAGTGTGTACTCGTCCAACGACCTCATGTTCTTTTCAGATATAATGCCGCGGCGTGCTGGAAAAAAGGGTTAATTCATGAGAGTAAAGCACAATTGCCTCTCTCATCACCATTGACAGACTTTTCCGGGTGCGCCGCATTACCTCGTCAAGTGCCGCTTTTTCTGCATCAGTGATCCGCAGCGACACGACATTGTAGCGCGGGTTTTCTTTCTGTCTGTTGGCCATCGAGTATCTCCACGTATCTGAGAGTAGTGCCTAATCGCCGTCGTGGCTGTATTCCTTGTACACGCCGCAGCATAAAATGATGTCACCGACCTTCAGCAGGTAGGTTGTCTTGTGCTCAAGTTCATTTGTTTCCGGATTGAGATACAGATAATCGACCCATCCTGAACCCTTTACCCGCGCTTTTTCGACAATTTCCTTACGGAATAATTTACCGTCACTGTCCGGAACGTCGCTCAGATTTTTACCGATCAGAGCAGGGTTTTTCGGGTGCGCGACCATAACGCCCTGAAGATCGTACGCGAAGACGTATGTCTCACCCCTATCGAACGTCCCTTTCGGCTTGCTGATCTCGGCCAGTGCTTTCCCTTTTCCCTGATATTTCACAAAGGCGGCCGCTTGTTTTACCAGAGACTTCGCATCATCCTTACCGGCGGCACATGCCAGACCAGCGCAGAGGAACATGCTCATTAATCCGATTACTATTGCAATCACAATGTTTTTTTTCATGATTCACTCCCGTTGATATTTCTGGAATTGGAATTATTCTGCAGCAACCCTGGCCGGCTCCCCTTCCATAACCAACTCCGGCTCTTCTGCCTCAAGTTCGGTTTCGTTGTTCAGGATCTGCGCCATCCTGGTCATATCAAGTTCATTTTCCCAGCGCGAGATCACCACGGTTGCCACACCGTTGCCAATCAGGTTGGTGAGGGCGCGGGCTTCCGACATAAACCGGTCGATTCCAAGGATCAGCGCCAGACCTGCAACCGGGATGGTTGGGATGGCGGCAAACGTTGCTGCCAGGGTTATAAAACCGCTGCCGGTAACGCCGGCGGCTCCTTTGGAAGTGAGCAGCAGTACACCCAGAATCGTCAGCGTCTGCATCAGAGTCAGCTGAGTGTTGGTAGCTTGAGCAACAAAAACAGCGGCCATGGTCAGGTAAATGGAGGTACCGTCAAGGTTGAAGGAATAACCGGTCGGAATAACAAGGCCGACGACCGATTTGGTGCAGCCGAGATTCTCCAGCTTGGCCATCATCCGCGGCAAAACCGATTCGGACGAAGAGGTGCCCAGCACGATCAGCAGCTCTTCCTTGATGTATCTGATGAACTTGAAGATGCTGAATCCGCACATTTTGGCGATAGTCCCCAAAACAATGAAGACAAACAGCAGGCAGGTCAGATAGAAACTCCCCATCAGCATGCCAAGCTTGGACAATGAGCCAAGGCCGAATTTACCGATGGTAAAGGCCATGGCACCAAAAGCGCCTATCGGAGCAGCCTTCATGATGACGTTAACTATGCCGAACAGCACATGGGCAATATCGTCGATCAGCTTGAAGACCACCTTGCCGCGCTGACCGAGCATGGAAAGTGAAAAGCCGAAGAAAAGGGCAAAGAACAGCACCTGCAGGATATCGCCCTTGGCAAAAGCATCAACAACCGTGTTGGGTATTATATTGATCAGGAAGTCAACCGTGCTGTGCCCCTGCGCCTTGGCCGTGAAGGTTGCCAATGCCTTGGTGTCCAGCTTGGTGACATCGGCGTTCATCCCGACTCCCGGCTGAATGACCGAAACGACAAGCAGGCCGATTGCCAGCGCCAGCGTCGAAACAATCTCGAAATAGAGCAGCGCCTTGGCCCCGACTCGACCGACTTTTTTCATGTCGTCCATGCCGGCGATACCGGTTACCACCGTACAGAAAATAACCGGGGCGATGATCATCTTGATCAGTTTGATAAAGCCGTCACCAAGCGGTTTCATGGCGGTCCCGGTTTCAGGGTAGAAGTGTCCGACACAGATGCCTATGCTGATCGCGGTCAATACCTGAAAGTACAGATGCTGATAAAACTTTTTCCCGTTCATGGTGTGGCTCCTTTTCCTTCTTCAGACGGTGTGAACATCGATTATGCCGATAGATGAGCAATTGGAGTGCCAAAAGTGTATACATTTTCAACCATATGTTATTGTTACAATATTTAAAATTTCACACTGTTTACGATGCTGTAAGAGGTATAACCGGGAAAGTGGCACTGCGGGGATGAAACGCGTTTTATTCAGTATATTCAAAGTGTTAGATAGTCATAACCTCGGTTATGAACAATAACCAAGGTTATGACCCTTAAAGGGAAGGCATTTCAGTCCCCCACTTTTCAAAGGGGGGTTAGGGGGGATTTGCCTACACAATCCCACGCAACTTCAGCCGCTTGCTCAAAGCCGGCTGCGAAATCCCCAACAGACGGGCGGCGATGGTCTGATTGCCTTTGGCGCGGGTCATGGCCTCTTCAACCAGCAGTTCTGCCGCCTCACCAAAGGTCGGCAGGCGTTCGAGACCGGCATAGAGATTTTTTTCCGCTTGAGAAGCGGCAGGCGGGGACTGCTTATTATCGCTGCGAATAATCGTCTTTAGAAAGGTATCCATCGAAAGAACCCGGTCGCGATGAACGCTGACGGCATTGTATACCAGCGCCTTCAGCTCCCGGACATTGCCGGGAAACGCGTAGGTTGCCAAAAGCTGGAGCAGTTCGCGCGGTGGGGTCGGTTTCTTTTTGCCAAGGGCGCGGGCAGCATCTTCAAGAAAATGGTCCAGCAGCGGCGGCAGATCTCCTTTGCGCTCTCGCAGCGGCGGAACCTGCACCAGATGGGTGCAGAGACGGTAATAGAGATCGCGCCGGAATGAGCCGGCCTCCTGCTTGAGCGCAAGATTCTGGTGTGTTGCCACCACCACCCGCGCTTTCAGACGTTTCGGTCGATCACTGCCGAGCGGAAAATATTCCCCCTCCTGCAGCAGGCGCAACAGCTTTACCTGTGAAGCGATGCTTAAATCACCTATCTCATCGAGAAAAAGTGTACCGTCAGTCGCCTCCTCAATCATACCGCGCCGTGGCTGGTCGGCTCCGGTGAAGGCCCCGCGCAGATGCCCAAACAGCGTGTCGGCAAAAACAACATCGTCCAATCCTGCCACATTTACCGAAACCAGCTGACCGCGACAGCCGCTCAGAGTATGGGCGGCTTTGGCAATCAGCTCCTTCCCGACGCCGCTTTCGCCAAGAATAAGCAGCGGCTCTGCACTCAGAGCGACCGCTTCGATGTAGGAAAAGATGGCATGCATGGCGCGATCAGTCGTGATGATACCGGCAAAGGCGTCAGGGTGTTTTAGTTCACCCGACAGCATCCTGCTGGACATCTCACGATTCTGCCGCTCCAGTTCCAACACCCGGATCGCCCGCAGCACGCCGCTGACAAGCCGATCCTCTTCAACCGTCTTGACAAAATAGTCAAAAGCTCCCTGTTTAATGCAGTTCACCGCACTTTCAATCTGGTTCATACCGCTTATGACGATAACCGAAATTTCCGGATGGCGCTCGGCGATCAGGCCGATTAACTGGTCACCGCTCAGATGCGGCATATTCAGATCGAGCAGCACAAGCCCGATTTCGTGCTGTTCCAGCAAAGCCATAACAGTACGACTATCCTGGCAGGTAATGATGTTGGTGATGCCGGCGGAGCGTTCCAGCGTAAGCCGCAGCGAGCGAAGCCAGGCCGGTTCGTCATCAACCAGGAGAACACCGAAATGGGGATACAGGGATGAGGGCATGGTTAGTTCCTCGCAGTCTGGGGAAGTGCCAGGGTCACGGTTGTCCCGACCCCGGGAGTTGATGCAAATTCCAGAGTACCATTATGCTCTTTGACAATGGTGGCCGAAACCGAAAGGCCGAGTCCGGTGCCGCCGCTTTCCCGCTTGGTGGTGAAAAAGGGGTCGGTCAGGTGGGAAAAATGCCCGGGGGCAATACCGGACCCTTCATCTGTCACGGTGAGGACAACTGTTCCGGCAGCCTGATCGTGACTTGTGGTCACCGAGATGCCATGCTCCATATCAGGCAGCGCCTGACAGGCATTCAAAATCAGATTGATGACTACCTGTTCAATCCGTTGGGCGCTGCCGAGAATGGTGGGGAGTGAGGTGGCATAACTTGCTTCGAAGCGCTTTGTCGAAGATCGAAGCGATGAATCAACGAGGCGGACAGCCGCCTTCACTACGGCATTGACGTCAACCGGTTCAACTGCCGCCGTACTGTCCAACCGGGCAAAGTCCTTCAGCTCCTCCACAATCCGCTTGATTCGATTGGCCCCCTCCTGCATCTCCTCCAGCAGATGGGGGACTTCGTCGCGCATGCGTGAGTACGGCAGCCCACCCAGGGTAAAATCACCCTGGTTTATATAGCGCTCTTCAAGAACCTCCTCCGCATCGCGGTACACCTCACGCAAGATCGGCATATTGAGCAGGATCAGCCCGTTCGGGTTGTTGATCTCATGCGCCACTCCCGCCACGAGAATACCGAGGGAAGCCATCTTGTCGGCCTGTATCAGCTTGTCCTGATGGAGCTTCAATTCATCCAGCGCACGTTTCCGCTCGGCTACTTCCAGCGCCAGCTCTTCTGTGCGCTCGGCGACCTGCTTTTGCAGCGTACGGGACCAGATCACCGTACCGGCCAGAACCATAAGCAGTGGTCCCAGCACAATAGCACCGTACCAGGCAGCCTTTTCCCAGGTCACTTTCGGCGGACCGAGCACCCCCAGCCAACGATTGTAAATTTCCTGGTACTGTCCGGTTTTCTTCAGAATCGCCAACCCCTCGTTGAAGCGGGCCAGCAGCTCTTCATTATCTTTCCTGACTGCATAGCAGTATCTCTGGGTAGAAATACTCCTGGCCACCGGCACCAGATTGGTCAGCTTGTGTTCGCGGATGATGTACATGCCGGGGAGCATGGCAAGTACGGCATAGTCATGCTTCCCGGACGCCAGCAAGCGCAGCGCATCAGCCGGTGTCTCGGTCATTATCAGGTTTTTTTCGAAACCGAGCGAAGCCAGATAATCGTGCATGATGCCGTCACGGAACACGACTATCTCCTTGCCGCGCAGCTCTTCAATCGTACTGACCGCAGGAGTCTCCTTGCGGGCAAAAATGGCATGATTGATGATGGTGTGCGGAGGGGAAAACGAGAGGGTTCTGGTGCGCTCTTCCGAGTAGGAAATCCCCTGCAGAACGCCGACTGAGCCGCCAATAAGTGCGTTGCGCATCTCCGACCAGCCGCCGAACCGGAACTCGACCTTCATCCCCATGACATCGGCGATCGCCCGGGTCAGATCGACATTATAGCCGGACGGCCGGCCATCCTTGTCGAGAAATTCATACGGCGGGTAATCCCGGTCGCCGCCGACCACAATGGTCGGCTGGGATGTAACGTCAATCTCTACAGCAGATGCGGACGCAGGGTAACCAGAGAGACACGCCAGTACAAGCAGGACGAGAAGCACAGATCAGACCGCCTGCAGCACAAAACATTTCAGATATTCCGACTCCGGAAACGACAGCAGCACCGGATGGTCCGCCGCCTGAGAGCATGTTTCCACCAGCCGCACCTCACGTTTTGCCAGTCGGGCCGCCTGAATCAGCATGTCGCGAAACGCTTCGCGACCCATATGATACGAGCAGGAGCAGGTGATAAGATAGCCGCCCGGCTCCAGCAGTTCCAGCGCCCGGCGATTGACGGTCAGATACCCTTTTGTCGCCTCGGCAATGTTCTTGCGGCTTTTGACAAAGGCGGGGGGGTCCATGACGATCACCCCGAAACGTTCCCCTTCCTGCTGCAGCGAACGTAACCGTTCAAAGGCATCACACTCCTCAAAACGTACCCGGTCGGACATTTTATTCAGCTTGGCATGACTGCTCGCCTGCCCCACAGCCCGCGCGGAAATATCCACTCCCAGCACAGACAGCGCTCCGAAAGCGGCCGCATGCACCGCCCAGCCGCCGGTGTAGCAGAAGCAGTCGAGAACTTTTTTTCCGGCACTGATTTCACGCAGCAGCAGATGATTCTGTTTTTGATCGAGAAACCCGCCCGTTTTCTGGCCTTCCCGAAGGCTTACCTGAAAGCGGAGTCCATTCTCAACCATTTCAACCCGGTCGGGGATGTCACCCCACAGAATCTCTACCGTTTCTTCCAGCCCTTCCAACTTGCGGACGCTCACGTCGTTGCGGGCAATAATGCCGAGCGGCGCCAACACGTTCCGGAGTGCCGCGATAATCTGCTCGCGCCGGCACTCCATACCGGCAGAAAGGAGCTGCAGCGAGAGGTAGTCTCCGTATCTGTCCACCACCAACCCCGGCAGGAAGTCGCTTTCGCCATAGACAGCCCGGAAGGTGGTCAAATCGGGATAACGGGCCTGACGGTGAGCCAAAGCTGCGGCAATCCGCCCTTCGAAGAACTCCACGCTGTCGATATCCTCCCGCTGCCGGGAAACCAGCCGGAAGGCGATCAGCGAATGCGGATTATAATGGCCGATACCAATGAAACCGCCGGCGGCGTCATACAGCTCGGCAGCAATCCCGGCAAAACGGTCCCCGGTAACTTCGCGGATTTCATTGCTGAAGACCCAGGGATGTCCGGACTTGATACGACGATCTTCATTTTTGTTAAGAGTTATTCTGGTCATGGAGAGTCCTTTGCCTGCGCAACTGGTTGCAAGGTTGGAATTAATTTCAGCCGTCATGCTTGACAGCCATTTCCTTGTACACCATTATGGCAAAAATTACTTTCACAAACGGCAGAGGATATTCATGCTTGACCCAAAGACCGTGCTCATATTTTTCTCCACCTCGATCCTGCTGGCGCTCTCTCCCGGGCCGGACAACCTGTTTGTCATGACTCAGGCGGCACAGCAGGGACGCAAAGCAGGCCTACTCGTTACGCTCGGTCTCTGCACCGGACTGCTGTTTCACACGACTGCGGTGACGTTCGGACTGGCAGCTCTTTTCAAGGCATCGGCAGTGGCCTTCACCATCCTGAAATTTTCCGGTGCAGGATATCTGCTCTATCTGGCGTGGCAGGCCTTCCGTGCCGGAACCGTAACCGGTGCGACGGCAGCCGTTGACCAACTCAAATCTGGCGTCCTCTATCGGCGCGGCATCATCATGAATATCACCAACCCCAAGGTGTCGATCTTTTTTCTCGCCTTTCTTCCTCAGTTCGCCGATCCGGCGAAAGGCTCTTTGCCTACGCAAATCCTGCTTTTGGGGGGTATTTTTATCATTGCAACAATCGTAATTTTCGGGGCTATCAGCCTTCTGGCCGGAGTGTTTGGCGAGTATTTCCGGAAATCAGCGTTTGCCCAGAAACTGCTCAATCGCGCGGCAGCGGCTATTTTTGCCGGCCTTGCGCTTAAACTGGCGCTGGCACAACGCTGATGACGCCCCCTACCCTGTACATCATCGCCACGCCGATCGGTAACCTCGAAGACATGACCTATCGGGCGGTACGTATTCTTGGCGAGGTTGATCTGATCGCCGCCGAGGATACCCGGCACTCGCTCAAACTCCTCAACCACTTTGGCATATCCAAGCCACTGACCTCCTATTTCGACCACAATCAGCAGATCAAAGGGGAGCGCATCCTACATGCGCTGCGCCAGGGAAAATCGGTGGCGCTGATATCTGATGCAGGCACCCCCTGCATCTCCGACCCGGGGTATCAACTGGTTCGCGATGCTGTAGCCGAAGGGATTCCAGTCGTTCCGCTTCCGGGAGCATGTGCCGCCATCACGGCCCTTTCTGCGTCAGGCCTGCCGACCGATACCTTCACATTCGCCGGTTTTCCACCATCCCGTCAGGGGAAACGCCGCACCTTTCTTTCAGGAATGAGCGCCCTCCCCGGCACACTGGTACTGTATGAAGCCCCCCATAGATTGGCAGATACCCTCACCGATATTCGCGAACTGCTGGGTGAACGGCAGGTGATAGTTGCGCGGGAGCTTACCAAGATGTTTGAAGAGTGCATCCGCGGCAGCGTATCGGAGGTTATCGATGCTGTTTCGCACGGCATTGTGCGCGGTGAAGTGGTGCTTTTAATCGCACCGGGGGCTGATGTGCCACCGGAGCATGAGTCTCTGGAACATGTCCTGGATCGCTTGATGGCTGACGGCACGCTTTCAATTAAAGATGTCGCAAAACAGGCCGCCGTAATTTCAGGAGTTTCACGGAGTGAGGCGTATAGTGAGGCACTGAGATTAAAAAACAATACTGATTGCGCTTAAACCTGGAATTTCAGATGGATAGTGTGCTATAGAGTACCAAATAAAAATCACTTCGGGAGAGGTTTATGAAAATTTGTATTTTTGGCGCCGGCTATGTCGGCCTGGTGGCTGCAGCCTGTTTTGCCGAAAGCGGCAACAGCGTCATCGCCGTCGATATCGACCACGCGAGAATTGACAACCTTAAACAGGGTATCATCCCGATCTATGAACCGGGCCTCAAAGAGATGATCGTGCGCAACCAGTCCGAGGGGCGCCTCTCTTTTACCGTCGACATGGAGGAAGCGGTCAAAGCCTCCCTGGTCTGCTTCATCGCCGTTGGTACCCCTCCGGGTGAAGATGGTTCAGCCGACCTCAAATACGTCCTTGGTGTCGCTCGCGATATCGGCCGCACCATGAACGGCTTCAAAATAATTGTTGATAAATCAACCGTCCCGGTCGGTACCGCCGACAAGGTTCGTGCCGCAATCCAGGAAGAGTTGACGACCCGTGCTGCAGAGTTGGAATTCGATGTTGTTTCCAACCCCGAATTCCTCAAGGAAGGGGCCGCCATAGATGACTTCATGAAACCGGACCGCGTCGTTATCGGCTGCGACAACGTCCGTACCGCTGAAATAATGAAAGAGCTCTACGACCCCTTCATGCGCAAACAGAACCGCATGATCGTCATGGATATCCGCAGCGCCGAAATGACCAAATACGCCGCCAACGCCATGCTCGCCACACGCATCTCCTTCATGAACCAGATAGCGGGACTCTGTGAACGGATGGGGGCAGATGTTATGGCGGTTCGTGAGGGGATCGGTTCTGACACCCGCATCGGCTACGACTTTCTTTTCCCCGGCCCCGGTTACGGTGGCTCCTGTTTCCCCAAAGACGTTAAAGCCCTCATAAAAACCGCCGAAGAGTCCAACTATGACTTCCTGCTGCTGAAAGCGGTCGAAGAGGTCAACGAACACCAGAAAGAGGTCCTGGCCGACAAACTGATCAAACTGCTCAGCTCCCCCGACGAAGAGCGGCCACTGGTCGGTCGCACTGTCGCCTGCTGGGGACTCTCCTTCAAACCCCGTACCGACGATATGCGCGAAGCTCCGGCCATTACCATCATTGAGCGCCTGCTTGCTGCAGGAGCCACAGTGCGCGCCCATGATCCGGAAGCGCTCAAAGAAGCCCAGCATTATTTCGGCAACAGGATCGAATACAGCAGCAACCAATATGCTATCCTGGACGGAGCTGATGCCCTGGCGATCATCACGGACTGGAGCGAATATCGTAATCCGGACTTTGACCGCATCAAGACTGCCCTCAGATCGCCGATTGTCGTGGATGGTCGCAACCTGTACAAACCTGACCGGATGGCTGCCAACGGCTTTACGTATGTCCCGCTCGGACGCTGCAGCGGCGGAGTAAAATAATATGCGCATACTGGTTACCGGCGGCGCCGGCTTTGTCGGCTCACATCTCTGCGAACGGCTCCTGAACGAAGGGCATGACGTCATCTGCCTTGACAACTTCTTCACCGGCAGCAAAAACAACATCATACATTTGATGGACAACCATCGCTTCGAGCTTGTCAGGCACGATATAACCGAGCCGATTCTGCTTGAAGTGGATCGCATTTACAATCTTGCCTGCCCCGCTTCCCCGATCCACTACCAGTACAACCCGGTAAAAACCACAAAAACCAGCGTCATGGGCACCATCAACATGCTCGGCATGGCTAAAAGGGTCAAGGCCCGTATCCTGCAGGCCTCCACCTCTGAAGTCTACGGCGATCCCCATATACACCCGCAGACCGAGGATTACTGGGGCAACGTCAACCCGATCGGCATTCGCAGCTGCTATGATGAGGGGAAACGGGTTGCTGAAACGTTGATGATGGATTACTACCGCCAGAACAGCGTAGACATCCGCATTATACGCATCTTCAACACCTATGGCCCGCGCATGGCCGAAAATGACGGTCGCGTCGTCTCAAACTTCATCCTGCAGGCTCTCCGCAATGAGGACATCACCGTCTATGGCGACGGCTCTCAAACCCGCTCATTCTGCTATGTCTCCGACCTAGTTGACGGGATGATCCGTATGATGGAATGTGATGGATTTATCGGCCCGGTTAATATTGGTAACCCGGTGGAAAATACAATCCTTGAGTTTGCTGAAAAAATCATTACAATAACGGCCTCGAAGTCAAAGATTATTTTTCAGCCGCTGCCACAGGATGATCCGAAACAGCGTCAGCCTGATATTACCCTGGCTCGAAAAATGCTGGCATGGGAACCTGCGGTCGCTCTGAATGACGGGCTCAAAACTACGGCGGCATATTTTGCCGAAAGGATCAGGAAAGGGTAAATGTTTACTCTGCCCCTTCAAAAAAAGATGTATTTCATTCCGGCCGGGTGCCTGGCATTCGTCCTGTTCTTCACATTTTTTGGAGACAAGGGTTTATTGCGGATTTTTGAACTAAAACAGGACAAGAACAAAATAGAAGCGCGCCTTGCCGACAGCAAAACTGACAATGAAAAAATGAAGCGTGAAATTGTGGCGCTTAAATCAGACCGTCGCTACCTTGAAAGCATTGCTCGTAAAGATTTTGGTCTTGTGCGCAGCAATGAAGTTATCTACCAGTTCCCGCAGGAAAAGAAACAACCGTAATTGTGAGGTCGGAACGATGTCACGACAAAGCTGCGCCGTCTGTGCCTGGCGTGAAAACTGCTCAAAACGCTTCAGTATCCAGGATAACGGGGCCAGATGCCCTGATTTTTCCCGGGATGTCAGCATTAAAGATATTACAGAAAATGACACCGTCACCAACCAGAAAGAGCAGCCAAAACAATGATGCGAAACCGAATAGCCCCCCTGCTTGAATCTGCACTGCTTAAAGCCCACGCGGCACAAGAACTGACGACATTCCCGCTACCATCCATTATCATCGGCCATCCTGCCAATCCGGAACATGGAGATTTTTCCTGTAACATCGCCATGCAGTTAGCCAAAGGGGAACGCAAGGCACCTCGTCAGGTCGCTGATATCATCATAAAATACTTAGGCGACAGCGATGGGCTTCTGGCCAAGAGCGAAATCGCCGGCCCCGGGTTCATCAATTTATTTGTGTCGCCAGCGGCATGGCAGGCCACGCTTCTTGAGATCGAGAAAGAGGGTGACCGGTATGGCCGGACCACCAGCGGAGCCATGAAGAAGGTGCAGGTTGAGTTCGTCAGCGCCAATCCGACCGGACCTCTGCACATTGGTCACGGCCGGGGGGCCGCTATCGGCGACACTCTCTGCCGTGTCCTTGATGCCGCCGGCTGGGATGTGACACGCGAATTTTATTATAACGACGCCGGTGTCCAGATCAGCAATCTCGCCCTTTCTGTGCAGCTGCGCTGCCTCGGCATCGAACCTGACGACCCGCGGTGGCCGGAAGGCGGCTATCAGGGTGAATACATCAAGGATGTGGCCAGAGCCTATCTGGCCCGGGAAACCGTAGAGGCCGCAGACCTGCATACAACCGCCTGCGGAGAACCTGAGAACATTGATGACATCCGCCACTTTGCAGTCGCCTGGCTGCGCCGCGAGCAAGACCTGGACCTTGAAGCGTTTGATGTAAAATTCGATGTCTACACGCTGGAATCGGCACTCTACAGCGAGGGAAGAGTCGAGGCCGTTGTACAAAAACTGATCGCCAACGGACATGCCTATGAGCAGGATAACGCTCTCTGGCTTCGCTCGACAGATTTTGGCGACGACAAAGATCGTGTCATGCGTAAAGCTGACGGCAGTTACACCTATTTTGTACCGGATGTTGCCTATCACGAGGCTAAGTGGGAACGCGGCTTTACCCGGGTTATCAACGAACAGGGATCCGATCACCACAGTACCGTTACCCGTGTGCGCGCCGGTCTTCAGGCCCTTGACATCGGGATTCCACAGGAATGGCCCGAGTATGTGCTGCACCAGATGGTGACCGTCATGCGCGGCGGAGAAGAGGTAAAAATTTCCAAGCGGGCCGGCAGCTATGTAACGCTGCGGGACCTGATCGATGAAGTAGGCCGTGATGCCACCCGTTTCTTTTTTCTGATGCGCAAGCCTGATGCCCAACTGGTATTCGATATCGACCTGGCGAAACAGCAGACCAATGAAAATCCGGTCTATTATGTCCAGTATGCCCACGCCCGCATCTGCAGTATTTTTGACAACGCTGCCGAGAAAGGCTTCATCGCACCCGAAAAGCCGGCGCCAGGCGACCTGGCCTGCCTCTCTACACCGGAGGATCTCCAGATGATCAAACTTCTGGCGGCACTCCCCGACACGGTTGATGATAGCGCTGTTCATTTTGAACCTCATCGTCTGACCTATTACTTAAGTGAACTGGCCAGCTGTTTCCATAGCTTCTACAACAAAAACCGTGTCATTAGCGAAGATCTGAAATTAACTGAAGCCCGACTGTACCTGCTGAAGCGGACCGCTCAAACCCTGAAAAGCGCCCTCTCTATCCTGGGCATATCAGCACCGGAACGGATGTAGCGGAGGCACACCATGCGTATTGATTATAGTGAACCAAAAAAGTCGTGCAGCGTTCCTCAGGGGAACAGCAGTCAGAACCGCCCTCGAAAAGAGTCTTCCGGAGGCGTACTGATTGCCGTCTTTATTACCGGCTTCCTCTGCCTCAGCATCGGCTTTGGCAGCGGCTGGTTCCTTTCCCAGCGTTCTGCAAAAAAAGCCTTTAAGGCGGCAATGGAGCAGCAAAGCCTCGAAAACAGTCCGCAACAGGTCAAAGCTCAGCCGCCAGTTCAGCGACCGGCACCGCCTGTTGCGGAACCACAGCCACAGGCGGGCAACAGTGCCACCCAACAGCCATCTGCTCCAGGGGCACCACCGGCTAATGATCCGCCGCTCAGCTTTTACAAGACACTCCCCAGCGGCCAGAGAAGTAATACGCTGGGTAGCGGAATTAATACAAAAGAGGAGAAGACGGCAAAGGTACCTCTGCAGGCAGCCATGCCCACCAACATTACCAAACCTCCCCTGCCCCAACAGGATGAAGCCACTCAGGACCAGCCGGTCAAGGCCGCTCCGACAAAACAGGCTACCAGCACACGACCGGAAAACAGTAGTCTCACTGTTCAGGTCGCTTCATTCAGTCTCAGGTCAGAAGCAGAGGCATTGCGCAGCAAACTGGCTGCAAAAGGATATAGTGTCGGTATCGTGGAGTCTCATCTGGGAGACAAAGGCACCTGGTATCGAGTGCGTGTAGGCAAGCACCTTGATGCGGATTCGGCAAAAGAACTCGCGGCAAAACTCGGCAAAGGGTCAATTGTAATCCCTGACAAAGATTGATTTTTTTGTCGTTCTGTCTAAAAAAATGGTACGTAGCAAACTTTTTTATTGACAGGCTTCCCGTTATCCTGTTATAAGTCGGGTTCACTTGTCGCGGGGTGGAGCAGTCTGGTAGCTCGTCGGGCTCATAACCCGAAGGTCATAGGTTCAAATCCTATCCCCGCAACCAAAAATTTTTCGCCCCTTCGGTATTACCACCTAAGGGGCGTTTTCAAATGGCGGTGTAGCTCAGTTGGCTAGAGCAAGCGACTCATATTCGCTAGGTCCGGAGTTCAAATCTCTGCACCGCCACCATTAAATAGTCCGGTACCGTCCGGACAAGTCCTTAAGCCCCTTGAAAATAGGGGCTTTTTTTATATCTATTGTCCAACCTAGTTCATTATGATATGGCTGAATCCACGAGTTTTGGCGGTATTCGTGACGGTATACCGTCAAACCATCAAAGTGGATACCGCCAAAAAGGAGAAAACGCCATGCCTAAAAGGATTGCACCTTTATCTGATATCCAAGTTAAGAACTACAAGCCAAAAGAGAGCGATTACAAGATTGCTGACGGTGGGGGACTGTATCTGCTGGTCACCACAACCGGAGGCAAGCTATGGCGAATGGATTACCGCTTCAACGATAAGCGTAAAACAACCTCTTTTGGTGCATACCCTACCCTATCCCTTGCCGATGCCAGACAACGCCGGGAGGAAGCAAAGAAGCTGCTGGCGAATGGCATTGACCCCGGCGAGATTAAGAAAGCCCAGAAAGCATCAGTCCATGCCGAGAACAACAACTCTTTTGAAGTCATAACAAGAGCATGGCACACAATCAATTCGGCTACATGGTCCGGCAGCCACACTAAAACAACACTCGAACGCCTCGAAAAAAATATTTTCCCTTGGATCGGTGCAAAACCTGTTACTGAGATCAGATTGACAGATATTAAGTCAGTTTTACACAGGGTAGAACAGCGCGCACCCGAATCTGCGCGTAGGATTTATGTAAGCCTGAATATGATCTTGCGTTATTGTGTTGCGACTGAACGCATTGATCGGAACCCATTGGAAGGTTTGAAACCAAGAGATATTTTGACAACTGATCCAATACAGCACCATCTCCCCGCAATAACAGACCCAAAAGAATTAACGCATCTCCTGCGCGCTATAGACGAGTTTAAGGGATCTTTCGTCACCAAGTGCGCTATGCAACTCGCATCTTTATGGTTTTGCCGTCCCGGCGACTTGAGAAAAGCCGAATGGAGTGAGGTGGATTTTGAAACCGTTGAGCTGAATATCCCTGTGGAACGCATGAAGCTAACTGCAAAAGAAAAGGCAAAACGAAAAGGAGAGTTTCACTGTATTCCGTTAAGCAGGAAGGCGGTTGATATTTTGCGACAGCTCCAGCCACTTACAGGTCACAGCAAATTTATTTTCCCCGGCCACCGCACACCACTAAAACCAATGAGTGAAGGAGCTATTACAGCAGCACTTATCCGGATGGGATATAAAGATGAAATGTCGTGGCACGGGTTCAGAGCTTGCGCAAGAACGATCCTTGATGAGGTGTTAGGCTTCCGCCCTGACTACATCGAACACCAGCTCGCACACGCGGTCCGTGACGCACTAGGGCGTGCTTACAACAGAACCAGCCACCTACCAGAACGCAAGAAGATGATGGAGGTCTGGTCTGAATATCTGGACGGCCTGAAGCTAGGGGCGAAGGTAATACCGTTTAAGAAGATTGCTGCATAAACACAATATGTTGTGGTTGATGTAGTTTGGAGACCTGTATAATGTAAATTGGTCTTGACACGTCCATTAGGTGTGTATTATCATGTGTTCATGCAAACAGTTGACGGATTTTATGCAGACAACTTTGAATACACCCCCTCAGCTGAGGAGTTATCTGGGACGATAATTACAATCTTACAAAGATTGCCTGATGGTAAACTTGACATTAACCACCGGATAGTAGGAGAGACTTACTATTCGTCAAATTACTGGAAGTCTAAGTCTGATGGTGAATACAGTTATTACATGACTCAGGGAGGCTTTCGTGATCTTATACTCCCTAAAGATGAAAAAATAGAGTTATGCAATTATCTTTTAAGCAAACTCGATTACATCCACGATATTTTCGGTTTTGTTACTATTGATAAGTTCAAAGGAGTAATAACGCAGATTAGAATAGAACTTAAATAATTGACTGAGTCTGAACCCGGCCAGCTACACTGACGGACTAATCAGAACCATACAAACACAACAAACTACTGAACCCGCAAGGACTAATCAGAGAGCCTGTGTTGAATTCTAAGAGCGTTTATTTGCTTAGAGTTTGATGCAGGCTTTTTTGTTGCTCACTTAAAGGGGCAGATCATGAAAAATGAAGAAGAAACAAAGGTTGTACAGAACGTCCTCCCAGAACACGGTCTAGTGAGGTTGTCGCAGATCGTTGGGAACAAAAAGGAAGGGATTGCACCGATTGTCCCTGTTAGTAAGTCGTCTTGGTGGGCTGGAGTTGCTTCAGGTCGGTATCCGCAGCCAATTAGACTCGGAGAGCGGACTACCTGCTGGCGTGTTGAAGACATTCGTAAGCTGATTTCAGTGGGGGTGTAATCATGAACCCGACAAAGACACTGACGATTAAGGACAGAAACAACACAGCTTATCTATTGGCATACGGCTTTACCTGCAATTTTGTACCTCGTCCGGATGGCGGACTGGATGCAGAATTCGCTTGGACACCCGAACTTGAAACATCATGTAAAGATTACATGGGGAACAGAGGCGTACCTGTTCAGTCGTTTGTTGCCGCATGTAGGTACATAGGCGACCGTATTCGTGACCACCGCAACCGGCAGGGGGTACGTCATGCGTAAGACTGCCACCACAATTACCAAACCATCTATTTCGCTTGTACCGACCCTGCAGCATTGTGAGTGCCTTAAATCTAAGGCATTACCAGAACTACGTGCTCTTGCAGTAGCTAAGGCAAAAAAAGAAAATATACCGACAACACCCATACAACAGGGGACGCATGGTTGGAACAAAGCAAAAATTGTGGCGTTCCTTGAGCCATCCACGACCACAGACCAGCTACAGGTTGAAGTAGATCAACTCCATGACCTTGAATTAGATCAAATTGCAGAGAATGGTTCTAAGCCGGAATTTGTTCATGCAGTCGCCACAGTTCAGAGTGAAGATGTTGTTTACCCCGGCGACATCTCACCTATCATAACAATAAGTAAAGTAACTTCATACTCTGACACAGACCCGGTGGTTGTCAGTGTCGCATGGAATGAGTTTGTCGCGGCTTTTCAGACACCGGAGGTTAGAGGCGCGCTTCCTCTGCATGAATATAATTCAGCAGAGAAAAGTATTCGCGATAAACAGAAAGATGGTACTGCAATATTCGCCGGTAAATTCTCACGACCCGGTACAAAGAAGCTTGCCGACATGTCAGAGTTGCATATTATTCCTCTCGACATTGACGAAAGTAAATACACCTTTGATGAACTCTGCAACCTACTGAAAGTTTATGAATGTGTCGTTCATACCTCATACAGTCATTCTATTGAAAAACCGAAGTATCGCGCCTACATCCTCCTGCAGTCGCCCATAATAGGGGATGGTAAAAAGGTTTTAAAAACAGCTCTGGAGAGGATCATTGATTTTTTTGATGATCGTATTGGTAATATCGACCCTGCGTCACGGAAACCGGCGCAACTGTTCTATACACCAGCATGCCCACCAGGCGGAGAAGAGTTTTATCAGTATCGACACATTACTGGTATCCCTCTTGAAGCCGCTGATTTTCCGTCACTACCTGCAGAGATCGACATACAGCCAGAAAATATTTCAACAGATGCTGTAAGTATTACAGGTACTCGTCCAGGCGATGATTACAACAGCCGTGAATTTTGTGGCCCGATACTGCTGTCACAAGGCTGGACGCTCTCAGAAGAAGAAGAGGGTAAAACGCACTATACCCGCCCCGGCAAACAGAGCGGTATCTCTGGAACCGTCTTTGATGAGTCAGGAGTTTTCTACTGCCTTACAAGCTCAGCCGAAGCGTTGCCGTTTGAATGCGGAAAGAGTTACAGTCCGTTCAGTGCCTATGCTCTGGTTCACCACGGTGGTAACTATTCTGCCGCAGCTCTGGAGCTTGCAACGCTCGGGTATGGAGAACAGGTTAAAACACCCTCTACCACTCCAACCGGCATTTTTCCCACTGCAGTCAAGGATGAACCATTTATTTCTGTAGCCGATTTGCTGTTACTGCCTGACGAGAAAGATACTATCCTCGGAGGCATTATTGAGGCTGGAACCACCGGGCAACTGTTCGGCCCTTCTGGGGATGGAAAATCTTTTGTTGCTCTGGACATGGCTCTTTCAATAGCTAATGGCACGCCTTGGAATGGTACACCATGCGACCAGGGCATAGTGCTGTATTACTCTGGAGAAGGAAACATAGCTTTACGTCGTCGTGTTAAAGCATGGTTACTCAAGCACGGTAAGCTTGACCCTCCCCTTTTCCATACAACCCGCCAAGCCATCCAATTCGAACTAGCTGAATTAACTCCTTCTGTTCAGCAAGCGCGAGAACTTGAAAAGCAGTCCGGTAAAAAGGTTGCACTGATTATTGTTGATACATTAGCGCGTCATATCAAGGGAGATGAAAACAGCACCAAAGAGATGTCATATTTCGTCTACATTGCCGACAGCTTACGTGAAGAATTCCCAGAATCAACAATCATTATCGTACATCATACGGGTAACGATGCAGAGAAGTCAGGACGATCACGGGGATCGTCGGCACTGAAAGCCGCTTGTGATTTTGAAATCCTCTGCAACAAAGGTTTGCTCACTTATACAAAGCTGAAGGACGGCGAACCACCGCCACCACTAGAGTTTAAGCTAGTCCAGGTTGAAACCGGTGGGACTGATAATAATGGTATTCCCATTACCTCATGCATTGTTGAGTATGGGGAGAGGTCTGTAAAACACATCAAGCCTGTTTACACCGTTCAAGAGAAGTTTATTGTCAACCTGCTTGAGGCCGAACCAACCGGAATCTTAATTGATGATTTACGCGAACAGTTTTACGCCAAGCGGCGGACATTAAAACCTGGTGACAAAACCAATACTATCAAAAACGCTTACTTGAACGCATTCAAGAGTCTCACAGAAAAACAATCGATCCGTGAAATTAACAATCTTGTAACCTTAGTAATGCCTGAACCGTCATCCGTCATTTTACCGTCATTTTTGCAGAAAGATGACGGGCATTACCAACCGTCATCCGTCATCTCTCCCTATAAGGGAGATGACGAAATGACGGGTAATGTGACTCTCGACATTATCTCTTTCAATGAATCTGATTTTGTCCCGGAGGTAGCATAATAATTATGTTGGCAGCGTACCCAGAAAGAAGAGCTTACCTGGCCGCCGGAAAAATATTTCGTATCACATCGAACAGGCGGTCCAGAAGGTCATGGTGTTGAACAGAAGTCCGTTCATTGAAGGAGTTGAAGCTGGCAATTGAAAATGCCCGCCGTGAGATTGTTGAGGCATGGCAGGTTAAGCCAGATATAGCGCAATAGAGACGTTATCACAGGGCGGCAAGGGTAACACCTTGCCGCCTATTTTCACGGTCAAGCCCTGCAGGTGAATAATGATACATTCGTCTGCATATCGACAACAATCTGCTTCTGTATGGCTACCTACAAGAGACGAACGGCATCGAACCTATACTCTGCTAAGACAATCAATGTGTAGAGGCTATAAGGTATTCAGCAGGATGTAGACGTTATTTATTCAAAGGCATAGTAGCCTATGGGTTCGAGAAATTAGTGACTGGCCGGGCTTGTACGGGGTGCTGCCGCCGCATAGAAAAAACAGCTTGTGTTGCGTTCAGTGGGATATGGGTTATGCAGTTTTCCCCACGAGCAGTGTTATTCCCAGACCAAGCATGATAAAGGCTATCAGCGAGTCCAGAACTCGCCACGCGATAGATTTACTGAAAAGTGGACCAAGCAGGCGCGCCCCATAGCCAAGGGCAAAGAACCAAGCAAAACTAGCAGCAGTAGCACCTCCTCCGAACACCCAACGTCCTCTGTCTCCATACTGATTGGCTAAAGAACCAAGGAGAACCACCGTATCCAGATACACATGAGGATTAAGGAAGGTGAAAGCAAGGCAAGTTGCTATGGCAGCTCCGAAGGAAGTTCCGACTCCTGAATCTACTTTGAGCAGGTGAGGCTGAAGAGCGCGTCGCGCAGCAATCAATCCATATATCAGTAAAAAGGCTGCCCCACCATAGCGCGTAACATCCAAAACCAACGGCACTGACTTGATCAATGTCCCCAGACCGGCAATACCTGCCGCTATCAACAAAGCATCTGCGCAGGCACAGACAAGGACGATTGACAATACATGTTCGTGCCGGATGCCCTGCCGCAAGACAAATGAATTCTGTGCGCCGATGGCGATAATCAAGGCGGCTCCGGACAAGAACCCGGCAATGAAATTAGGTATCATAGACTCAAGATGTAATAACTGCAAAGCATCCCCCACTATCAGGCAACAATATCTGACAGCGCCTCAGACACTTCCTGTATCGACTCATCATCGTAACCAGCCTTGCTTAATAGCTCGTAAATATGGAATGCAACCTGTACCGGCCTGCTTTGGGTGAGTAATGATTCTTCAAGCTGCTGCAGCAATGTTTCCAAACACGACTCCCCTGTATAATTGATTCACAAAACATAAAGCAAAGAGCAGACACCCGCAAATGTTATTGCAAGTACCTGCTCATTTGTTTCTGGCACGGGTGGTGGCGTACGTAATGCAGTCAACCGTGACACTGCTTCAGATTAAAGACATGTTAAATAAAATATATTCAAATACATAATATATTGAATATATCCAAAATATGTATATTTCTTATATTTCGACTACATTGCAATTTACATGGCAGCTAACGTTTTTAGAAAAACATCTTTGATAGAAGTGCAAACACAGTTAAATAGAGTATCTGCTTCATAAACTGGGAACTTTTATAATACTTTAAAATGTACTAAAAGCTGGCATCCAAGTTTCGAGATATTGGCAATTTGACAGTCTCAAACATAACACCTAAGTGTACCACGACACAGCCTAATCATTAGTACACAATTCATACCTTTCGGTCAGTATGTTATTTTTTGCTTCGTCGATTTCTGTCTGACTTCTTACTAGGTAAACGAAGTCACTAAAGTTAGAAATTTTTGCGTTAAAGAAGTAATTTTGATTTACTTCAAATTTAACAGGAAAATATTGCTTAAAAATTCCCCCCCTAAATTTATACTCATACGCTCCTTGAGCCACTTCAAAATAACAATACTCACCAGTATTTAGAAAGACCTCTGGTAATCCCTTAATTTCAAAACCAACATCCATGCCTGCGCCAAAAATACCGGTTTTCCATTGATAAACATATATGCCAGCTTTACCTTGTGCCGGAGTTCTGAAATTTGATGTCGTATCTAAATTAAGGTTTTTGTAAGGAACTACAGTAGCACAACCAGAAACAAACAAAACAAGTAAAACAAAAAATAATTTTTTCATAATGTATCCCTCTCCGAGAAATTTAAACCATCATGGAAACTAGCTCCTCACAGATGAGCACAACGCCAATCTACTTACCTTCTGCACTCAACTAGATTTGGCGGTCTTCGTCCACCTCAAAAAAGACTCTTGAGCTGCTGGTGCAGTAAGAATTTAAGATCAATGACAGGGTTAATTAATACTTGGAACTGGCAACAAAATTAACCCCCTACACACCCTTAGGGTGTAGGGGATTATTTGGCCAAAACAATATAGCGAGTGCTGATTCTTACTTTACTTCAGTATGATCCTTCTTATAATCAGCCACGATGTCATTGAATTTTTCTTCTTTAAGATCTGGCACGTTAGCATCTTTATCAACTTCGAAAAATTGACAGTTCCCATCCATTGCAGAGTACATTTTATCACCATCTGTAACAGAGTATGCAGTACGAGCTGCCAATATCCCCATTCTAATTTCTTGGAAGAGGTAATAGGTTTTGTCGGGCTCGAAATTAAGTAATGCTGAATCAAAATTTTCTGCGTCGGCTACCGCATAATGTTGGCCCGGCTCAACCGTAGTTGCAAAAAAACCTCTGCCACGAGTTGTCCCAGTAAATTTTCTATCAACATAGTTGTCAATATTTACTGCACCCCCCAAAATAGTAGTACGCCCAACGACTAATGCCGACTTGCCCGCAGGTGGTTTAATTCCTCGAAGATCAGGGCATGGTTCCTTAGCTATCATCCGACTCGGGCTACACCCACCAGCAAAAAGCAAACAACATGCACCCACCAACAACAGTAATTTTTTCATATCCCCCCCTTAATTGATTTAATCCCTTCATCCATATTTATTCATTATAATACCGGTGAATAAACAGTTATAGAATCACTACTATAATAATTGTAAATCTTTATGATATAAGATCCGGCTGACAAATTAATTGTCTCTGAATCATTTAGCAAATTTAATTTGTTCATTGCCAAATCATATATTGTTTTTGTTGAAGACGAAAGATTAGCAGTGAAATCAATATTTCCAGCACTAGGCATTGTTAAATAATAATAAGTAGTTCCGGCTTTGTTATAAATTCCATTAGAAATAAACGAATAACCTGAATTTAAATTATTTCCAGTAGTTACAGAATATATCAATTGAGTATTACCAATTATAACATTCATAGACTCTGTAACGCCTAAACTTAAAGCTGAATTTAATTTAACTGAAATTTTATCGCCATTTGCGACTTTTGATATCTGACTACCTAATTCAATACCATTTTTAACGATTAACCCTTTGCTAATAGAAATAACAACATCAGTGTTAAAACCGCCAATTGTAATAGTATTAGATTGATATGTTTTACCAACATCAGCATTTAGAGTATTTATAAAAGATAAATCTTTAACGTTTTTATTATTTCCTGTAGTTACAGAATAACTTAACTGGACATCGCCGATTAGGATCACCATAGATTCTGCAATATTTAAAGATGAAGAAGAGTCTAACATTACTGAAATTTTATCACCATTTACCACAGTTGAATTCTTACCAGATAAAATAATACCATTTTTAACAATTTTCCCTTGATTAACATTAATATTAACTTCAGTGTTGATACCTCTAATTGTTATTTCATTAGAAGTATATGTCTGACTAATATTAGCATTTTCAGTATTTACAAAAGCAATATTATTATCAATTTTGTTATCAGCTTCGATTTTTATATGTTGAAGCTCATAGTTACAACCATCTTTAGAGCATACTGCTATTTCAAGATATAACATTACAGGCAAAACTGACACAATGTTGTTTATATTTGTTTTATTCAAACCATCACAAGCGAGGTAAAATATATTATTTTCAGGAGATATTGAACAATTTTGCTTATAAGAACAATCCCCTTTACCCAGACAACCTTTATTAAAAATTTCGTATGAATTTAAACTACTAGGTGAAGAATTCAAATCATTGGTCAACCTGACAAAGACACCATAATCAACATAAGTAAGGTTGGGGGTATAAAGATTTGCAGATAACTTAAAAGAGTCCGACAACTGCAAATTAGCGTTCTGACCAGTTAAGTCTGTAATTAAAAAATTATTAATTTTAGTTTTGAGGTCTAAACTACTACTATTACTACCACCATCACTCCCTCCACCTCCGCAAGCGGATAAAGCAAAAACAAAAAAAACAGACGCCATCAAAATCATTAAACGTTTCATAATAACCCCCTTGAGATAAACCAATGTATGTGGAGACCTATTGCTATTTACAGCACGAGCCTTTTTTAGCCATTTCTAAATCTTGAACTTCTTTTTTCCCCATTTCATAGGGGTAGGAGGGATAGGGATAGAAGGGATAGGGATAGGGATAGGAACTTGCTTTTTTGACTGGACGGAAAATTCACCTGTCGCCGGGTAGTGTCATAGCAATTTCGGAGGATATGACGATATTTCAAGGAGAGAACAGAGAACCAACTGATTCTAATGAACTCATTGACATTGCGTTTATTATCTTCTTCGGTCATGCAATATACGGCCAGCCACCAAGACGGAGCCTTTGCCTTATTGCCGCACATTGCGATAAAGCGGTACAGGAAAAGTCTCTAATAAACAAGATAAAAATGTTGATATATAATAACAAGCACAATACGTCATATGATGTCAAACGTCGTATATTTGTTTTAAAACAACAATAAATATATGTAATCATGTGTTTTTGCATCATGTAAATACCCTCCAGAACCCTATACTCTCACGACTCTGGAGGGAGTATGAAGCCAATAAAAAAACTGTTGGGTGAACGAATCAGAGAAATCAGGAAGTCAAAGGGGTTTACTCAGGAACAGCTGGCGGAAATGATTGGAGTTGAACCCCGTCATATTAGTAGAGTTGAAGGCGGGTATAATTCGCCTTCAATTGAGCGTCTTGCTAAAATAGCAGAAGTACTTGAAGTTCCAATCAACGAGTTCTTCAATTTTATGCATTTGGATACTCCCGCCAAGCGCCTAAAAGATATAGATGATATAATTAAGGGCGTGAGCGAAGAATACCAACAGATTATATACAAAATCGTACACACATTTGAAAAATAGCCCATCATCTAATTGCGGTGATTGCCAAGTCATAAATTTTTGAAATCATGAGATCAATACCAGCGCGATCCGGATTGTCGCTCTGGAGTTGTTTGTCGATCTCCTTCTGAAGCTCAAAAGTCATTTCCAGTATCACTGCCACAGTGTATGAGGCAGGCGGAACGTCTATTCAGCTTTTTTGGGGAAATATAAAATTAGTATCACTCCTGTACTGCGTAGCTCCAATTCAGATTACAGACCTGCCCCCCCGTACTCATAAGTAATTGCCCTCCAAACTTTAAAGGCAAAGGCTCTTTCAGAGTATGGCACTTGTGCCATATCACTCTCTGATCAGGAGTCAATCATGAATGTTATCAACAAACAATCAGCACCATCAGGTCTGTTCAGCAGCCTCTTCGCACCAGTCATCAATCTGTGTGAAGCAATCAATCACCTCGCCCATGCTACCAATGTAGTATGCGAGATCGTTGACGAAGCAGCTATCCGTACTAAGGACATTTCGCTCTTAGCATTAGATCAGCAACATGCTGAGCTTCTTGCTCGTCAGCAAATGTTGGCAATCAATTAATTAGCATATAAGCCTGCTCTTCGGAGTAGGCTTTAGCTTCACTAAGGCACACACATAACAACTACTGCACACATGCACAGTCAGAGTCACACGACTCTCTGATAGTATAGATAAAGAAAGAATAATGGCATCTTCAGCTGTTTAAAACCAAGTCAAAGGCTCCTTTAGGATAAGGCAATTATGTTGCCAATACCTCATGCAAGGGAGTCACATCATGAAAAGAATTATCGTAGCACTCGTAGTTGTAGCATTGTCAGCAACATTTGCATCTGCAGGTTACAGTCCTGCAAGGGCTGAAGCAGCAAAGCCAGCATCAGTAAGGGCAGCATCAACATCTGCTGGTAGTCATGCATCTACTGGCAGAGGTCGTCCTGCTAACAAAGCAGCAGCTAAGGTGTCGTCAGCCAAAGCAGTTGGCCATCCAGCCAGAGGTAAGTAGCTAGAACAATATTTATATTGATGGCAACAGAAGGCAGGTAAGGGCAGTTCCAGAGCTATTGGACTGCCCTTTCTGTATTTCCCCCCAGGCAGACATTTCAGACACACCACCGCCAAGCCATCTTCATTTCAAAGCCATAGTAGGACAAGCCTTTGATGTCGTTTGTCCCTTCACCGGTCTATGTCAGAGCCAGAGCTACATCCATTTTGTTCTGTTTGAACAGGGTCTATGCTTCGCATCTTTTTTGTAAGCTATTCAATGGCTTCGGCCAGCATCTTAGTATCTTTGGAGGATTTATGTGTCCATGTAATGTTGAAATGGTGATCTATCGCTATGAAGATTATCAGATGGAACAGTGTCCAGTATGCGGAGACTGCGAACCAGAGCCTTTGGATTTGTCAGCAAAGGAAGAGGCAGCTTATTACTTGCTGATAGCCCAGGAAGAAGCTGCTTATGATGCGCTGATGGAAAGTGCCGTTGTGGCAGCAGGATACTAATACCTTTCCCAGCGTATCAGTCAGCATACGCAACCGTTCACCAGGCCGGTATCTCACAACGAGGTATCGGCTTTTTTATTACCAGAAGCACAAACCAACAGAAAGGAGATCGTTATGGGGAACAGTAAAGTGTACGACATGATTAACGACAAGATTATG
Organism: uncultured Geobacteraceae bacterium; assembly: GCA_903939115.1. Taxonomy (GTDB): domain Bacteria; phylum Desulfobacterota; class Desulfuromonadia; order Geobacterales; family Pseudopelobacteraceae; genus JACRCG01. The sequence continues at coordinate 30,592 of CAJAFV010000077.1, read as the reverse complement.
GATCTTTTGGCAGCAGGAACCGTACCCTGGAAGAAGCCTTGGCAGAGTACAACTTCAATACCGAAGAATCTTATCAGCAAGAAAGGCTATCGTGGAGTCAATCTGTTCATGCTTGCCTGCCAGCCATTCAGCTCACCGTATTGGATGACTTACAAGCAGGCGACAGACCTAGGAGGCCACGTCAAGAAAGGTGAGAAATCCACGCCAGTAATATTCTGGAAGATGCTCGACAAGGATGATACCGTCAGCGACAACGCTACAACTGGCAAAATACCCTTGCTGAGGTACTACAGCGTTTTCAATGCTGAGCAGTGTGAAGACATAATAACTCCGCCGATTGATGAGGTAAGTAATCCATTTACTCCTATCGAATCGGCTGAAAATATATTTCTGGGTATGCCGATGAAGCCTGAAATTAAGTATGGCGGCAACAGAGCCTACTACAGTCCGACCCTTGATTATATTCAGTTGCCGAAGAATACAGCATTCGATTCCGAGGCGGAATACTACAACACTCTATTCCATGAGGCTTGCCACGCCAGCGGCCATGCCAAGAGACTTGCCAGGAAGTCTATAATGGAACCGTCATACTTCGGCAGCCACGAATACAGCCGTGAAGAACTCATAGCGGAGACAGGTGCCGCGTTCCTCTGCGGTCATGCTGGTATCGTGAACAGCACCATCGAAAACAGTGCTGCTTATATTCAAGGTTGGCTTAGAGCCTTGAAGAACGACAGAACTTTACTTGTTCACGCCGCAGCACAGGGACACAAGGCCGCAGATTATATCCTTAACGTACAACCTGATGAAGTGGAGGCTGAGGCATGATCTGCTGCTATGAGTGCAGGAATGAGCTGGAAGACTCCGGTGAAAGGGGGTCTTATCCTTGGGTATTTGTAAACGGACACATCTACTGCTGGAGTTGTGCTGACAAACCATAATAACCAAACACATAACGAGCGAATACAGAGGCAACGCCATCACCGGCAGTGCCTCTTTGCGTATCTAACCCACCAATAAGGAGAGAACAATGGACTTCAAGCAAATGATGATGGAAAAGTTGAAAGCAAACGTGGCGTATAAAGTGGCAAACGACAGTACCCTTGTCCGTGAAGTAGCGAGTGCCGTACTCGATAATCTGGATTACTCCGACATCGCATCAGACCTTAATATCAGCAGTTCTGATATTGCGGACGAAATAGATCAGTCCGACATCATCTCTGATATTACAGATCACCTCGACATGGACGACATCCGGCAAGCTGTTGCTGATAATTGCGACATGAGCGAAATCGCCGGAAAAGTGGTTTCGATGCTTCCGAGTAATTTCATGGATGAACTGGCGATACACGCAGCGGAGGAGATTATCGCTGAGATGGCGTAATCGTACAAACTGAAAACAAAATATAACTGGCGCACAGGGGCATCGGCTTACACAGGCCAATGTCCCTTGTGCGTATCTGGAGGTAGCCATGAGGCGATTCCACTACGAACTAATCAAAGCCAGCAGGTACTACAAGAACAAAGCCCCTGGCTGGGTTGCGCTGATAAATGGTCAGCCTCATCACTGTCAAAGCAAAACTGAAGCATTTGAGTTTGTAGAACGATTGCAAAATTTATCTATAACGGGAGAAACAGATGAGCAAAAGCTGGCAAATGTATTTTTGGTGCGATGAGTGCCAGGCTTATACCGTGGATGACGGCGAAGGCAAATGTTTCGTTTGCTTCACCATGCGGGAGTCATAAGTAAACCACGAGGGCGGGAGACACAAACTTTCGCCCTCTTCATTTAACAAACAAAAGGAGGAGACGCCATGACGACAATTAAACCAAGAATCAGACTGATAACGCCGGAGGAGGTCAGGACAACCAGACTCATCAATGCAGGCAGCGTGATTGAGCTGCAGGGAGTAGTTATTCCTATCGCAGCCGGCAGAAGCGATCAGATACACGTCTTCAAAGAGGAAGCCCAGCTTTTTGTTCTAAGTATCAATTACAGATTCGAGTATGCCGGGTTAGAGGTGTTCGATGCAACTACCGGCGAGGAGCAGGAAAGTATCTTTGTCGATAGCGAGTGGAACCTCAAATCATATTTTGGGAACAACTGGAGGGATGCCGCACCGATGAATATCGTCAAGAAGTTCAGGGAGTATATGAACTGAAAGCCAGCAACATACCAGCCGGTTTTATTAACATGGGGGCGGTCACACGTCCCCTATATTTTTATCTAAAAAGGAGAATACGAACATGACAACCATCGATACATTATTCGGAGCAGAGACTGTTGCCACCAAGCCACGCACTATCAAGTTCAAGCAGATAAAAGCTGTGTATGAGACTTTGGCCGTTAAGGAAGAGATTACTGACTACTTGAAGACCGGACAACGCTACACAGCACCGCAGCAGGTATCAGATACATTCCAGTTCCTGATGAAGGAACCAAAGGAGCAATTTATCACCCTACACCTTGACGGTAAAAATCGTATTATCTGTATGGACTTGGTAAGCGTAGGCAGTCTCAACCAGTCCATAGTTCATCCACGTTCTGTATTTATGACAGCTTGCCTGTCGTCAGCGGCGGCAATCATTTGTGTACATAATCACCCTACCGGTGACCCGACTCCAAGCAGTGAAGACATTGCCATTACCAAACGGTTGAGCGAAGCCGGGGAACTGATGGGGATTCGTTTGCTGGATCATATTATAGTTGGCGATGGTACCTATCTTTCTTTTACAGAGAGGGGGTTGCTATAGGGGAGAAGGCCGCTCTTGATTATATTCAGGGGCGGACTTTCTTATCGTGCTCAAAGGATGATGCTTGTGTTTTTTATACAGAAGAAATTATGGCATAATGCCACGTACACAAAATATTTTAGCGGTATTTATGACGGTATGCACATTATAACTGCCAGCAAATACCACTATTATACAATAACTTATACGATTAGTTTCATGGACTGCACCCCACCATTCGAGAAAAAAAGGTCAACCATATATTGGTTGGCCTTTTTTTGTTTTATCGGTGCAAGTTCGGCTACACCTCAATGGGCACTGAAGAGTAAAAAGTCATATCTGTTGCAAACTCACAAGACAACCAGATTAACCATACTGACAATATCCATTGCCTGATTCAACATGTGGATGTAAAGTGTCACTTTTTACCATTGCGACTAATTGCACCTGACTCATTCGTGTCTTATTTCAAAACAAGCTGCCGAAAGCCCTGCAACGCTCTAATAAACCGCAGGAGTTATCCACCCGGCAAAGGACGAAGAAGGATCATATGAAATGCCTGATAGTCGAGGATGATTTTGCCTCACGAAGTATTTTGAACAGGTTTTTGGAAGATTATTTTGATTGCGATACCGCCGTCAACGGTGAAGAGGCTCTGCAGGCATTCAAAAAGGCGCTTGAGGCCAATCGGCCTTACGACCTCATCTGCATGGATATCATGATGCCGAATATGGATGGGCAGGAGGCACTGCGCCACATACGGGAGTTTGAGCAGCTAACGGGAGTAGCCCCCGGTGACGAAGTGAAAACCATCATGACTTCGTCGCTGAATGATCCCAGGACGATCATGAATTCTCTCTATGTAGGCGGTGCCGCAGCGTATCTGGTAAAACCGGTGACTAAACAGAGACTTGAGCTTGAATTACGGAATATGAAGCTGATAGCCTGACGGGATGCGGAGTATTCTGTCAACGTGTGTGTTGTGCTGTTTTTAGGAGAAGCACCATGAAATTCAACAGCATCAGACATAAACTTGTTCTTGCCATCAGCCTGTTTATTGCACTGTTGCTGGCTCTGATTGCGTTGGGGACATACCACTATTTCCGTCACACGACCAAAAAACTGATTTCAGACCAACAGTTCACCCTGATTTCAAGCATCGCCGGCCATCTTGACAACTCGATCAGAACAGCTCACACTGCCTTGATCAATGTTGCCAAAGAGACACCACCCGACATTGTCTCCAACGCTAACGCCACGCAAAAGTGGCTTGCAGACCACCCTGCCCTGTTCGCTTATTTCACTCACAGCCTGGTCGTACTTGACAAAAACGGCATAATGGTCGCCTCGATGCCGGTACGGGCGGATCAATACGGAACATCGTTAGCTCATCGGGACTATTTCCAAAAGAGTATCAGCAGCGGCAAGCCTTTCATATCTGCTCCGTTTGTTACAGTGATGAATGATCACCCGGTCGTCATGATGACGGCACTTATTCGTGCGGCAGATGGCTCCGTAACAGGAGTTTTGTGCGGAGGCGTTGATCTTCTGGAAAAGCAGGGCATCGTCGCTTCACTGCGACAGACCCGCATCGGCTCATCCGGCTATCTCTATCTGTTCGCCACCGATCGCACTATAATTGTGCACCCTGATCCGGCTCTTGTCATGAAACAGAGTGTAAAACCAGGTATAAACAAGATGTTCGACAGGGCACTGGAGGGATTTGAAGGCTCCGGGGAAACGATCAACTCCAAAGGGCAGCATATGCTCGTTTCATTCGCACATCTACAAAGCACCGACTGGATTCTGGCCGCCAACTATCCTGCTGCCGAAGCGTATCAACCGATCACCCGCTTCAGAAATTTTTTCCTGCTAACCATGTTTGTGGCTTTGCTGGCCTCTGTTGCGCTCGCCTGGAAACTTGGAATCGGTATCAGCAGGCCGTTGGCAGGCTACATCGAACAATTTACCGATCTGGCACAGCCGGAATCAGACAAACGGCAGCGGCTCGACGAAAGTCGCAGTGATGAATTGGGTCTGCTGGCGGCCTCATTCAACATGCTGCTGAATGAGGTACAACGGCGTGAACATGACCTGACAGAAAGTGAACTTCGCTTCCGAAATATCTTTGAAGAATCACCGGACGCTTATACGTTGATGTGCGTCGGTATTTTCATCGACTGCAACAGAGCCGCCGAGGCGCTTTTCCGGTGCGACAGGAAGCAGATTTGCGGACAAACGCCAGAGCAGTTTTCCCCTGAACGCCAACCGGACGGAAGGCTTTCGTCCGCTGTCTATTCGGAAAAGATCGCCGAGGCATTTCGCATCGGCATTAATTCCTTTGAATGGAGACATCGCCGCCTGGACGGCTCGGAGTTCTGGGCGGATATTTCTGTTTCCATCTTGACACTGCATGGGCAGACGCTGTTGTTTAGCAGCTTGCGCGATATCACCCTCCGCAAGCTGGCCGAAGAGACACAGCGCAAACTGGCCCGTGCCGTCGAGCAGAGTCCGGTTACCATCGTGATCACCGACACCATGGGAACCATTGAATTTGTCAACCCCCGCTTTACCGAACTTACCGGCTACTCTGCGGAAGAAGCCATTGGAGAGAACCCCCGTTTGCTGAAATCAGGCGTAACACCGCCTGAAGTATATGCTGATTTGTGGTCAACCATCGCGGAGGGGAAAAAATGGGAAGGGGATTTTGTCAATAAGAGCAAAGACGGCACTCTGTTCTGGGAACATGCCGTAATCTCGGCGCTGCTTGATGAGACAGGAACCATCACCCATTATCTGGCTATCAAGGAAGACATCACTGAAAAGAAAAAAATCATGGAGGAGCTCACCTCCGCCAGAGACAAAGCCGAAGCTGCTACCCTGGCAAAGAGTCAGTTTCTGGCCACGATGAGTCACGAAATCCGCACTCCGATGAACGGTGTAATCGGCATGACCGGCCTGCTGCTGGAGAGCAACCTGACCGAAGAGCAGCGCCAATACGCCGAAATAGTGAACAAAAGCGGCGAGAATCTGCTCGCGTTAATCAACGACATCCTCGATTTCTCCAAGATTGAAGCGGGCAAGCTGGATATTGAAATACTTGATTTTGATATCAGGACCACACTGGAAGAGACTGCTGAGATGCTGGCACTGCAGGCATCACAAGCCGGTCTGGGGCTGAGCTGCCATATTGATCCCGCTGTCCCGGAATATCTGAAAGGAGACCCGGGGAGAATCCGCCAGATCATTACCAACCTGGTCGGCAACGCGGTCAAATTCACCCCTCAGGGCGAAATAGTCATCAGCGCGGCGCTCATATCCGAAGAAAACGGTTTTGTGGATATTCGCTTTGAGGTCAAAGACACCGGCATAGGTATACCGGAGGAGAGACGTGCCGCAATCTTCGCTCCGTTCACCCAGGTTGACGGTTCCACCACCCGCAAATACGGCGGCACCGGCCTGGGACTGGCAATCTGCAAACAGCTGATAGAGCTGATGGGGGGGGAGATCGGCATCGAGAGCGAAGAGGGGAAAGGCTCCACCTTCTGGTTCACCGCACGGTTTGAGAAGCAAACATCCGGGGTTTCATGCAGGCCCGATGTCGGGATCAAAACACCGGATGTGTCAGCGGATGTAAAAGAGACAAAGATTCCGGCGGTGGATGACATCGCCGCTAACCGGATGTCGATGACGAACCTGCGCATTCTTCTGGTAGAGGATAACATCATCAACCAGAAGGTCGCGCAAAGCATTCTCGGCAGACTTGGCTGCAAGGCTGATGCCGCAGCCAACGGCCTTGAGGCTGTCCGGGCGTTGGAGCTGATCAACTACGACATCGTCCTGATGGACTGCCAGATGCCGGAGATGGATGGTTATGAGGCGACCGCCATTATCCGGAATCCGGAGTCGAAGGTATTGAACCACAAAGTGCCGATCATTGCGATGACCGCCAACGCGATGAAGGGCGATCGGGAACAGTGCATCGACGCCGGTATGGATGATTATCTGACGAAACCGGTGAAGAAGGATGATCTGGCGGTGATGCTGGAGAGGTGGGGGGCGAAATGAAACGCGTTATTAATGATACGCAATCAAAGCGACAGGAGGTGTTTCAATGTCACTGGTAGCAATTGATAATCTGGTGCCTGGCATGGTTCTGGCTGCCAACGTATTCGACAAAAGCGGCAGACTTCTCCTTGGTGAAGGTCTTGAGATTGAAGCAAAACATCTCATAATCTTTCGCACCTGGGGGATCGTTGAAGCTGATATTGTCGATGCCGGGGGCGCTGACACCAACACGTTGCCCGACAGCATCACCCAGGAACAGCTGGATCTGGCAAAAAGCACGCTGCTTCCGGCGTATTGCCACGCAGATATCGAACATCCTGCCATCAGCGAACTGTTGCGCCTGGCTGTGATACGGAAGGTGAAGCATGACCGATAACAGCTCGAAAACGCCTACAATAGACAGCATCGTCGAACAGACGCATACGGTATACTCGTTGCCGCTTTTTTTTGATCGACTGAATGAAAAGATCAACCATCCTCGCAGTTCCCTTGCCGATATAGGACGGGTTATCAGCGAGGATCAGGGATTGACGGTACGACTGTTAAAGCTGGCGAACAGTCCGCTTTTCGGCTATCACACCACTATCGATTCAATCACCAAAGCTTTGACGTTGATCGGCACCCAGCAGCTGCGGGATCTGGCGTTAGCCGTTTCGGTCATGGGCTCTTTCAGCAGCATCCCGAGTGAACTGTTACAGATGAAATCATTCTGGAAGCATAACATCGCCTGCGGCATCTTGTCGCGTAGCATCGCTACGTATCGGAGAGAGGTTAATCAGGAGCGTTATTTTGTTGCTGGAATGCTGCATGACGTCGGAATTCTGGTGATGTGCAGTGCGATCCCCGAGAGCATGAAGGAGATTTTTCAGCAGAGGGCAGCCGGGAACCAACTCTATTATGCCTCAGAACAAGCGCATCTCGGTTTCGATCATGGCGCCGTAGGGAGCGCTCTTTTGGACAAATGGAAAATCCCGCTCAATATTTCAGAGCCGATTGCGTTCCACCACTCCCCTGCAGAGGCGGTACGGTATCCTCTGGAAGCGGCAACCATCCACCTTGCGGATATAATGTGCCACACCTTGGGTTACAGCCTGACTGCGAACTGGCTCATTCCGCCGCTCAACAATACCGTATGGGAAAGGCTCGATATTCCGGTGAATCAGCTTGATACAATCATCAAACAGTCAGAAAAGCAGATAGAAGAAACCTGTGCAATATTATCGGAGGCGCTATGAAGCCTGAGGGTAGAGCGTATTCTGAATTGGAATTGTCTTTACTGGAACGGAACTCCTATCTTGAAGAGGCAAACCGGCAGTATGTATCGTTACTGGATACACTGGCAACAAGTGGAGAATTCCAGAACAATCTGGGGGAAGCCGGGGCTGATAAAGAGGTTTTTGAAGCAACACTTTCCGAAATCAGAAAAGTAGTCCCCCTGAAGGCTGTCGGGTGCCTTGAAAGCATGGATGACGGATCATTCAATCTTGTTGTGTGCTATCCGCCCGATTCCTGTGCTGTTCTGAGCAGTGTAGTCGAGCGCACCATCATGGACGGAACTTTTTCATGGGCTCTAAACAGGAGTCAGACAATGATAACGCCTTCCGGAAACGGAGGCGCTGTGATGCTTCATGCCATTGCCACCCGTAAGCGTATCCGGGGCATGCTCATAGGAATAATGCCGGAAAATATTGAGTATCTTGATGCATCACTGCAGGACGTCTTGACAATTATTCTCTATACGGCAGCGTATGCGCTGGAAAGCATGGCATATCAGAGTCTGCTGCGCACCAACCTCTCGTTATTGGAAGAACGGGTAAGTGAGAGGACAAAGGAACTTCAGTCAGCTATGGAAATGGCTGAGGCGGCCAATCAGGCTAAATCAGAGTTCCTAGCCACCATGAGTCATGAAATCCGCACACCGATGAATGGCGTTATCGGCATGACCGGCATGCTGCTCGATACGGAACTGACCAAAGAGCAGCGCGAATATGTCGAAATAGTACGCAAAAGCGGTGAAAACCTGCTGGGACTGATTAATGCAATCCTGGATTTTTCAAAGGTTGAAGCGGGCAAACTCGACATAGAACTGCTCGACTTTGACCTCATAACAACGCTGGAAGATACAACCGAACTGCTGGAACATCAGGCCGCAGACGCCGGATTGCAGCTGAAATGCCTGATTGCTCCCGACGTGCCGCACTATTTGAAGGGGGACCCGGGCCGTTTACGACAGGTCATCATTAACCTGGTTGGCAACGCCATCAAGTTTACTCATGAAGGTGAAGTGACTGTCAGCACATCTCTTGTGTCTACGGATGGAGGATTCGCAGTAATCCGCTTTGAAATCAAGGATTCCGGCATCGGCATACCGGATGATCGGCGGGCGATCATCTTTAATCCATTTATCCAGGCTGACGGAACCACTTCCCGCAAATACGGCGGCACCGGTTTGGGGTTGGCAATATGCAAACATCTGGCCGAGTTGATGGGGGGTGAAATCGGCTGTTTCAGTGAACCGGGACAAGGTTCCACGTTCTGGTTTACCGTCCGGCTTGAGCTGCTGACATCACCAAAACTGACCCCGGAGGTTTCCGATAAAACCGCTGCAGGGGAGCAAAATTTTGCGTCTCTCAGTGGATTCCGCATCCTGCTTGCAGAAGACAACATCATCAATCAGAAAGTGGCGCAAAGCATTCTTGGCAAAATCGGCTGCAGGGCAGATGTTGTTGCCAATGGCCTTGAGGCGGTCCGGGCGCTGGAGTTGATTGATTATGCTATTGTCCTGATGGATTGCCAGATGCCGGATATGGACGGTTTTGTCGCGACCGGGGTAATCCGTGATCCGGCATCAAAGGTGAGAAACCACTCGGTGCCTATCATAGCCATGACCGCCAATGCTATGAAGGGTGACCGGGAAAAATGTCTGGAAGCCGGCATGGATGACTATCTGGCCAAACCGGTGAAGAAGGATGAGCTGGCGAAAGCCCTGTTAAAATGGCTGACTGCGGGCGATTCTGCAAAGGTGCCGCAGCAGGAGGAGAAGGGCGCCCCGCCTGACGCATCGCTGCTGTTTGACAAGGCCGACTTACTGAGCCGTATGGATGACGATCAGGATTTTGTGCGCATGATTCTTGACGAATCGATGGAGGAGCTGCCCAAACAGCTTGCAGAGTTGCGTGAACTCTGCCGGGGTACCGATGTAAAAGCGATCCGCAGCCTCAGCCACGCGATGAAAGGGCTTGCAGCCAATATCAGCACTACCGCTCTCTATGACATAGCCGGCAAAGTTGAATCAGCGGCAAAAGATGGCGTTCTGGAATCTATCCGGGAGTTGTTACCGGAGTTGGAGCGAACGTTTGAGCTGACTATTGAGGCGATAAAATAAGTATCAAACCCAACCGTCCCCCCCGATCTGACTGACCGTTAAAGTCCGTTCGTCCCGAGCTTGTCGAAGGATGGACGGACTTTTGCTGTTTAATCGGGAGTCACTGCCAGGTTTTTAAAAATTTTGGGATTATGCGTGCGGTTTATTTTTGTGGGGAACCGGAAAGGCATATTTTCACTATTTTCACTATTTTCACTATTTTCACTATTTTCACTATTTTCGATTTTGAGACGTTTTGCAGCCAGGGCAAAGGCCTGCCGCCCCAGGGCGACCCGATCTATTTCCAGGATGGCGGCAGCCCCAAGCCCCAGATAACTCAGTGCAAAAGAGATTACCGGGACTGAGTTCTGCTGTCCGAAACGGAAATACGCTTCCGTTGTCTCACGAGTTACTGCGGTCGTATCAGGGAGCATCCAGAGGGCATCAACCTTGCCGGCGAGCGTTGCCAGCTGAGCAACTGTTTCGCGCGCTGCAGAAACTTTCCGCACCACCAGCTCAATGCCTGCATCGCTGGCGGCATTACGGGCCTGTTGTAGATACCAGCCACTTTTTTCCTCATTGTAGACCACGCCGACCCGCCGAAGATTCATACTTTTAAACATGCTGACATACCGTTCCGGCTGAACGAACATGCTGATACCGGTCAGGTTGGCGGCATTCTTCCGGGTATGGACGCCGAGAGCCATCACCGCGATCACCGGCAGGTTTTGAATCGGGCGGCTCGCAGTCACTGCGGCATCACCGACGGCCAGAATCACACGGGGACGATCCTCACGAACGATACGGACCACATCAACTTCGGCGTAGTCAGCCAGCACGACCACCCGCTGCGAGAGGCTCTGCCCGCTGCGGAAACCGCTCAGCACCTCTTCATAGGCGGGATCACGGCGGCTCTGGAGTATCAGCACGTCGTAGGCCTGTGCCAGCGAGGGGAGCAGGGTCGCCAGGGCGAGTATCAGAAGGACGAGGCGCCGCATCAGAAGTTCACCCGGAGTCCGCCGTCGAACCAGCGGGGTACGTTAGGGAAAACATCACGATTATACTGATCACGATTAAAGAGGTTGTGGCCGGAGAAGAACAGTTCCATAGAGCTGTTCTCCCGCTTGAGCAGCGTGGCTCCCAAGTGCAAGTCCCAGAGGAAACCGCTGTCTTTGGCGTTCCAGTCGGGTTCGGCGTTCCAATTGATATGTCGTGCGGCCAGCATGCCGCGGAAGGTCTTATCGTCGTAGCGTAGACCCAGCAGCAGCGTGTGAGTTGGTACGTTGTAGACCGTTGAACTGTCGCTGGTGCGGTGCGTATCGGTATAGGTCCAACCTGCACTCAAGGATGTATTGAATAGCGGTGTGGTGCGTACCTCAAGTTCGGTTCCCATTGCGAGGAGCTGTTCGACGCCACTCCCCCAGGTCATATTGCGGAATAGAGTGCCTTTGAGCCAGAGGTACGGTACTGCGGTACTTTCAGCGCCTATCTGCGTGGTAAGTATTTTTACCGGGTCTGTGTATGTAAACGCAAGATCAGGAAGCCCATAGCCTCGTCCAACGAAGGCCCGTAATAGCGTATTATTATCCACCTGCCATGTTGTGCCCAAAGACGCACTGACCTGATCGCCGCCAGTCTGGGTTTTGTCAATACGAGCGCTTGGAGTAATGCTTACGGTGCCAAGAGAGACGGTGTCATTGAGGAAAAATCCCCAACGATCAGACCTTTTACTCCAAGGACTTAACGTACTACCGTCAGAGTTATTAGACTCTGATACGTTATGGTTGAAGTCAATTCCGGCTGTCAGCAGGTTTATCGATTTTCGCCAGTTCAACTTTGCACTGACCCCATCTACGGTTTGCTTTATGGTACTTGTCGGTAGGGTAGGAGTCCATGGAAGGCCATCACTAATGTTGGCATAGGTAGAGTCTTGACGCATGTCGGAATGACGGCCCGCAAACTCAAGCTCCAAGCCATCGCCAAGATTGTAACGTAGACCAAGTGATGCTAAAAGAATATCCTTCTTGTCACGTTCTTTCAGGTCATATTTGAGTGCATACAGATCACCTGCGCTGGCGTGATTACGGCTGAATGTGCCCCATATCTGCCCTTGGTTGGGTAGGTCATAGGTTAGCTTGGCGTATTCGTGGTTGGAGTCTATCTGCATGGTTGGGAGCAGCCCGTTGGAACCGAGATAGCCTCCGGAGAGATAGTAGCCGAGCTTTCCGTTCGTACCGCTCAGTTCAACGCGCGTGTCGGTAGTTGTATGTTCACCAATGGAAGCGGTGGCAGAACCGCTGAGGGAGCGGCTTATTTCAGGGGATTTGGTGATTACATTGATCACCCCTCCCATTGCCTGCCCCCAGACTGATGATCCCGGCCCTTTGAGAACTTCAATTCGCTCTACTATTTGGGCCGGTATCAGAGACACATCAGCAAAGTTGCTAGCCACATCAGAGAGCGAAACTCCGTCGATAAAAACCTGAGCATAGTTAAAGTTTATGCTCTGGATAAGGGCGTAAGCAGTTATTCCAGGTCCACCGTTGTGCTGAAGTTGGACGCCGGGAATTGAATCAAGGATGTCTGCCAAGGTGTGAGCGTTGAGGGCCCGAATGTCCTCAGCCGTTACGATAGTGATATTTTCTGCGGTCTGGGAGAGTGGCTTTGGTGCGCGGGAAGAAACGGTACTATTGAGCGGTTCTATGAAACCAAGGGTTTCAAGCGCATCGTCTTCGGCAAAAACAGGTAAAGTGCCGCAAAGCATGAATGCTAGTAGCACAAAAAACAGTTTTTGGCAGATGATACGACGCAAACAAGTCCCCAATGATGACAACAACAAAAAACGTGTGGTGGATTTGTACGGCGTCTTCTAGTTTAGAGCGAGTTTCTTCTAGCAGTTATTCCTGACTTTGTATACAAGTCATTTTTTCGCGCAAAGGCGCAAGGATTAATGATGTCTCCAATCAGGTAAATCGAATGAATTTATAGTATTAGACTTTCTTTGCGCCTTTGCGCGAGACGCTTTCAGTTCCTGACCTGACCAAACATCATATTTTAATGAATACAAATCTTTGTTGCTATAAGGATATGGTCATGATATTCATTTTTGAGACTGTTCCAAGGATTCTCTGCATCTATAACTGCTGCAAAGAACTATCCAGCTATTGAGAAAGTACTTCATGCAACCACAGACACGATGGTCAAAATTCCGCACCAGCTTCCAATTCAAACTTTTTTGTATCTTCACCCTGATAACCTTCCTGATCGCCTTCCTGCTGACCGCTCTGTACGTCACCCGGGAAATCCGGACAACCCGTCACGAAGCGGCCGAACAACTCGGTTTGCGGACTGAGAACCTGGCTGATTCAATACGACTCCCGCTGTATGCCAGGAACGTGTCTGTATTACGCACACTGGCCGAGCAGGTAGCCCGAACCGCTGAAATCCGCGCAGTCGTGATATCCGCGCCGGACGGCACGGTACTGGCCGAAGTTCAGGGCAATGGCAAAAACAGCTCCACCCCGACCGCTTTCATAAGCCACACTGCTGAAGTTCGCAGCAACCCTCTGGTCGGCTCTGTCGAAGAGAGTCTGGCTGGAGGACACGATACGGCGACAGCCCTGATCGGCAGCGTCCGCATTGAACGAAGTACTGATGACTTGTCACGCACCATCCTTCACATTGCGCTGTTTTCCTCTGCCGCCGCCATCATCTTCTGGCTGACCGTTACTCTCCTCAGCTTTCTGGTGCTGCAGAAGCTGACACGCTCTTTCAATACCCTGATGCACGGCATACAGATTATGCAGGACGGTGATTTTACCACACGGATAACGATTGAATCAGATGATGAACCGGCCAGAGCGGCGCGTGCCATCAACAGGCTTGCCGAAATGCTGCAGATCCGCGGTGAGGAAAATATTCGCCTCCATACAGAGCGCCTGAATATTGAGCGACAGACGCTCCATGGTCAAAAACTGGAGAGTCTGGGGGTTATGGCGGGGGGTATTGCCCACGACTTCAACAACCTACTGCAGTCAATTCTCGGCAATATGGAACTGGCGGCACTGAAGCTTGATGCGAATCCGGTACCGCTAAAATATATCGATAACGCCATGAATTCGGCTAAACGTGCGGCTCTTTTAACCGGCTTGATGCTGACGTATGTCGGCAAAGGGATTATTATCAAAAAAGAGCTGGATCTGAATAAACTGGTACGAGACAACTCCGATCTGCTGAAGGCGGCCATATCTATCGCGATTTCAACGGAACAGGACCTTTCTCCGGAATTACCGTTCATACTGGCAGATGAAGCGCATATGCAGCAGCTGGTGATGAACCTTATCACAAACGCGGCAGAAGCCATTACGGGGCCATCGGGTACCATCAGACTCGCGACCGGAGTTCAGGACTGCGACCAGGTTTTTCTGAATGCCAGTCTGCTGGAGGAAAAACCGGAGGCGGGACTCTATGTATTCCTGGAAGTCAGTGACAGCGGCTGCGGTATGAGTGAGGAAACCCTGAAACGCCTCTTCGATCCTTTCTTTACAACCAAATTTACCGGGCGCGGCCTCGGTATGTCGGCGGTGCTCGGCATTATGAAAACACACTGCGGAGCCCTGTACGTGGAGAGCTGTCAGGGTATCGGCACGACCTTCAGGGCTCTGTTTCCGTCAGCAGGTTCGCAACCGGCCTCCCTGGTGTATCTGAACGAAGTTGAAGTTCCGGCACAGGTGGTGGCTGCGGAGAAGGCGATGTCCGGCCTGGTCCTGGTTGTCGACGACGAGAGGTCCGTCCTGAGGGTCTGCACCAAAATGGTGTCGCTCTGCGGCTTCTCGGTTATAACCGCCTGTGACGGCCTTGATGCGGTGGCAAAGTTCCGTGAACATGCTGATGAGATTACGTTCGTATTGATGGACCTGACCATGCCGAATATGGATGGCTTGGCTGCCATGGCTGAACTGCACCGCATCAGGCCCGGGGCTATGGTGATTCTTGCCAGCGGTTTCAACGAAAATGAACTGGGTGACCGCGTCACCGAGTATCACCATTCCGGCTTCATCCGCAAACCGTACAATATGTCCGCGCTTGATGCTGAAATACGGAGAGTTCTACTGGAGGCGTGATATTTTTTGACAATGTCCCTGATTCATGGTACACGAAACGACTAGGAATTTGAGAGAAGCAGACGCTGCCACGAATATTTTTATCAATACCACGTCACAAAACGCTCTGACAATTTCGGGGCGTTTTTCTTTTAGATTTTACGAAAGCACCATTTATTTTGCCAGAAGGAGAGCACCGTGATTGAGATCGATTTTGACAAGATGGGGGGACTCATCCCCGCCATTATCCAGGACTATGAGAACGGTGAAGTTCTGATGGTGGCCTTTATGGATAAAAAGACCCTTGATTTGACGTTGAAGGACGGCAAAACCTGGTTCTTCAGCCGCACACGCAACAAATACTGGATGAAGGGCGAAGAGTCCGGCAATACACAGGATGTCATGGAAGTGCTGACCGACTGTGACGCCGATACGGTCGTCATCAAAGTACGGCAGAACGGCCCGGCCGCATGTCATACCGGCAACCGCAGCTGTTTTTATGTTAAATGGGAAAACGGGGCATGGGTGGAGCATTCAAACCCGCTGTTCGATCCGAACGAAGTCTATAAAAAAGCGTAAAGAGAGAGGGAGAGTATGTCCAACGTATTAAATTTCGGCATCCCCAAGGGAAGCCTTGAAGACGCAACTGTCGGGCTGTTCAAGAAAGCCGGCTGGCAGATCAGCATCTCCTCCCGCAGCTATTTTCCCGGGGTTGATGATACCGAGATGAACTGCAAACTGATCCGGCCGCAGGAGATGGCCCGCTATGTTGAGCGGCAGACGATTGATGCCGGTATTGCCGGCCGCGACTGGGTGCGCGAAAATGAATCTGACGTGGTTGAAGTCTGTGAAATGGTCTATTCCAAGGTGTCACGCCGTCCGGCGCGCTGGGTGCTGGTAGTCAACGGTGATTCAAAGGTGCAGAAACCGGAAGATCTTCACGGAGCGACTATTTCCACCGAACTGGTCGGCTTTACCCGGCGCTATTTTGCCGAGCGTAATATCCCGGTCACCGTCGAGTTTTCCTGGGGCGCTACCGAGGCAAAAGTTGTTGACGGACTCTGCGATGCCATCGTCGAAGTAACCGAAACCGGATCCACGATAAAAGCGAACGGCCTGCGCATCGTCTGTGAACTGATGGAGTCGGTACCGGTCCTGCTGGCCAGTAAGGCGGCATGGGCAGATCCGTGGAAACGGGCAAAAATCGACCAGATCGCCACACTGCTGAAATCATCGCTGGCTGCCGAAGGGATGGTCGGCTTAAAAATGAATGCACCTGCCGACAGGGTAGAGGCGATCACCCGACTGCTTCCAAGCCTCAAAAACCCCACGGTATCGCATCTCTACAACTCAGACTGGCTCTCAATCGAGAGCATTCTGTCTGAGAAAGAGGTCCGCCGGGTTGTTCCGGAGCTCATCAAACTGGGCGCTGAGGGGATCATAGAGTATCCGCTGAACAAGATTATTTAGTTTACTTTTTCTTCGGTACGTTAGCGTAAACGATCAATGCGGCAGGGGGAGTGACATCCAGCCTGACATACCGGGCACTTTGGAGAACCCTAGCGATTCATAGAGGGGATAGAGCTTGTCTGAAGCGGTCTCAAGGACAATTGAGCTGAGGGGGATAAATGTTGCCATTTCTAATGCTTGTGAAATTACATTCCCCATCATGTATTCAGAAGCTTGCAAACCTTCAAGTTCAGCAATTTTCTTTTTCCTGAATGGGACAGATACAAAAAGATAAATGACATGCAGGTGAAATTGTTTCTGATATTGATGTTGATGAATGCCGACGGTTACAAATCCGTGATCAAGACCATTAACGGAGAGGGAATGTAGTCTGGCGTGATTATTAGATGTAAATTTTGCGGCTTGCTTGACAGCGACGATCTCTGAACGACGACACTGCCAGCGCTGCAGGAACGCACCGGGGGCAAGGTCAGCGCCTTTGACAAGTTTCAGCTCAACTGGCACGTTTCACTTGTGAGTTGGGATTGTTCTTTGCGGCAATTCTTTCTACTTGCTCGGCAATCTCAAAGGCACGCCGTGGAGTCACTGCATGAGCAAAAAAATCAATCGCCTTTTTTGGCAGTTTGCCCGGAAGTGGTGCTCCGACGATGTATGATGATTTTTTAGATATTTTATACTGTGTCGTTTTCATGGGTTGATGCTACCTCATATAGATCTATTTTTCAAGAATCATGATGCAGTGGCAAAAAAATGATCTTTTTCCCGTCCCAGATTGAATCCTGCTGACACCGTTACTCCCAACCCGGACGATCCGGGACCGAAATGTTGTTAAAATTTATTAAGTTTAAGCAAAAAACGTTTTGTCTTTGCCGTTATCCTTTTATCCTTTTATCCTTTAGGCCTCTTTAGGGCCCTGTTAAATAAAAGGCTTTTTACAGGGATAAATAAAGATAAAGGCGGATGAAACCTTTAAGCTCAAAGACAATTATCCAGTTTTATTCGTATACTGCCGTATACCATTGGATACTATTATATAAATTTGTATAAACAGGCCTCCGCAGCCGCTAAAGAATGAGCGCCTTTTTTATTTGGGATGATAGATATAATGGGTTATACTGCCCGGCCTGATAAGGGAACAAGAAACACCGCCAACTGGCGATGGACGACAACGTATGATGATGGACAAGATAGAAGAACTGGAGCGGCGCTATCAGGAACTGGAAGCGCTGCTGTCGGACCCGACCGTTATTTCCAACCAGCCGGAGTTCCGCAAACTCTCTCGTGAGCATTCAGACTTGAGCGAACTGGTAGCGGCTTATCGCCGCTATCGGAAAGTATTGGCCGATATTTCCGACAACCGGGAACTGCTGGCTGATCCTGACATGAAAGAGATGGCTGAAGACGAGCTGAAGAGCCTGGAGAGTGAAAAGGAGCAGCTTGACGCCGATATCAGGCTGCTGCTGCTTCCCAAAGATCCGAACGACGACAAGAGCGTCATTCTCGAAATCCGTGCCGGCACCGGTGGAGACGAGTCAGCACTGTTTGCCGGCGACCTGTTCCGCATGTATTCGCGCTACGCCGACACCAACCGCTGGAAAGTTGAAGTTGTCTCGGCGTCAGAATCCGAACGGGGCGGCTACAAGGAGATCATCGCCTCCGTTGAGGGTACCGGCGTTTTCGCGAAACTCAAGTACGAATCGGGCACCCACCGCGTTCAGCGGGTTCCCGAAACCGAAGCACAGGGGCGAATCCACACCAGCGCCTGTACTGTGGCAATCATGCCGGAAGCTGAAGATGTTGATATCGATATCCGCCCGGATGATTTGAAGATCGATGTGTATCGTTCTTCCGGCGCCGGCGGCCAGCACGTCAACACAACGGACTCGGCGGTGCGCATTACCCACCTGCCAACCGGCACGGTTGTTGCCTGCCAGGAGGAGCGGAGTCAGATAAAGAACCGTGCCACAGCTATGAAGGTTCTGAAGACACGCATTCTCGACACAATCCAGCAGGCTCAGGATTCGAAAATGGCCGCCAATCGCAAGCAGCAGGTCGGCTCAGGCGACCGGAGCGAGCGCATCCGCACCTACAACTTCCCGCAGGGACGCATGACCGATCATCGCATCGGCCTGACGCTGTACCGCCTCGATTCTATCATGACGGGTGATATTGCTGAAATTACCGATGCGCTGAGGGCTTTTTATCAGATGGAAGCTTTGAAGGCGCAAAGCGAGGGGAATTAATTTACTCCGAGGGTACCACAATGCCCGACATTCTCGACAACTACAAAAAGCTGACTTCCCGGGTAGATGCACTCTGCAGTGCTATTGCGGAACTCCTCGGGGATCAGATTACCTGTTCCGCAGGCTGCAGTTCCTGTTGTACTTCAATTACCATTTTCCCTGTGGAAGCAGCAGCGATGTGGGAATCGCTGAAAAAACTCCCCGAATTCCAGGCAGATGAAATTCTTCGGCACGTTGCAGAACATGCCGAAGGTGAACGCTGCCCACTCCTGCTGCACAATCACTGCCTGCTCTACAAAGCCAGACCGATAATCTGCCGGACTCACGGGTTACCGATCATCTATTCTGTCGATGGTGTCCGCAGCAGCGACTGCTGCCCGCACAACCTCACCGAAACAGAGTCGCTACCCGGCTCAAACGTGGTTGACCTGGACAAACTCAACGCACTGCTGGTAGCGGTTAATTCCTTATACCTGTCTCAAACCGAGAATACTGAACCTGACGTGCGTGTGACGATTGCACAGGCACTCGCACAGAAGCCGTCAGGGAAGTAATACACCCTACGTGCTATTTTTCTTATTTCAAGCTGATGATGTAGCTGCGGACACCCTCAAAAATACCTTCGGCGGCCATAGCCTGATAGGCGGGGTCATTAAGGCGGGACTCTTCCGTCGCATTTGAGAGGAAGGCTGTTTCAACGAGGATACTCGGCATGGACGCTCCTACCAGAACATAGAAAGGGCCCTGCTTGACACCCAGATTTTTTACATCGCTGTAACGGCTGCGGATTTTTTTGTGGAGGGATTTTTGTACTTCATCGGCCAGATGAGCCGAGTCGTTCAATTTGTAATTCGCCATCAGATCGAACAGAATGGCCTGCAGCACACTGACCTTTTCAAGTGATGTACCGTTCTCTTTGGCAGCCAGCTGCGCAACCTTGTCGGTCTTGGCCAGATTGAGATAATAGGTCTCTATTCCCGATGCCGCACGGTTTGACGCGGCATTGGCGTGTACCGACACGAACAGGTCAGCACCCACCTTATTGGCGATTGCAGTACGCTCCTCGAGCGGGATAAAAACATCAGTCGAACGTGTCATGACGACGTCCAGGCCCAACTCTTCCTTGAACATCTCCCGCAACTTGAGTCCGATCGCCAGCACGACATCTTTTTCCTGAAGACCGCTCGCGCCGACCGCTCCCGGGTCGTGCCCCCCGTGCCCCGGGTCAACCACAATCCGTCTTATTTTTGAAATGAGCGGTTTTTTCGGAATTTTGATTTTCTTTTCAGTTTCAGCGGACAGTTCATCAAGTTTCGGCACGACCACCCGTTCCGGCATGGCGCTGACAACCGGCTCCAGACGTGATATTTCCGTCGGCCGTTCGCCCCGGACATCAATCACCAGGCGCGCCGGATCAGACAGCGGGAATATTTTATAGTCTTTGATATTTTCCGTATCCAGTACCACCCGCACCACTTCAGGCTTGTACTGTCCAACACGGGCACCTTTCAGCAACCCGTCACCGATGGTGATATCCTTGACACTTTTCCCCAGTCTGGTTCGTTTCAGATCGATATACACCCGACCCGGCTTGCCGGGAGCACCCTTGCCGAGCTCGTGTGTTTCCCAGGTAACGTCCCGGTCAAACTCGAGCGAAATACGCGTGTAATCAGGGTTGGACCAGTGCTTCATCTCATTAAGAACAGCGGGGGGGCGTGTGCTTGCGGAGGTTTGTTCACTGAAGGCAACTATTTTCTTTTTGGACGCCATCACAGGAAGAGGCATGAGCAGGCAGAAAATCAGCAGGCAGGATAATGTGTGCAGGTATCGATTCATGAAGTCCTTTTTCCGGGGTAACAAAATCCAGAGGGAGAAAGTAGCTGTTCTTGTAGCAGAAAACCGGCGAAGATTCAACCGGTAGGGAGGGAAACGATGCTAATGCCCCTTTTTTACAGGCTTTGTCGTACTCTGCTGACGTTCGCCACGGCCAGAACGGGTGTCCCGGCCGCCGCCGGGCGGTCCCTGCTTCACAAAATTTTTCGGCGGGGCATTTTTAACCACGATCTGACGATCACCGAGCTTGGCCCCGTTCAAGAGATCAATGGCTTCTCTGGCCTCTTCCTCGGTTGACATCCTGACATAGCCGCACCCGCGCGATTCTCCCGAAACAGGATCAATGACCAGATGAACTGATGCAACGGTACCAACAACTGAAAACAATTTCCGCAGTTCATCTTCGTTAACCGAACCGGAAATCTGCCCGACATAGACCTCTATTCCCATACTCAGTTTTCCTTATTGCGGCACATAGTTTCCCGACATTTGCGAATGACAGCGCTTGCAGTCGGTCATGGGGAAGGCAACCCGCATGTGGCAGACCCCGCAATAATTACCGTAGATATTATTTTCCATATTGAAGGCCTTGGTACCCTTCTTCTTGATATTGAAGATGTCCGGGTGACAAGCCGAACAGTCCATCTCAAAATAATGTTCTTCATGGGAGAAGGTCACATCACTGCGTGGCGCCGCAGTGCCAAGCTTCATCGGCACTTTCAGTTTCGCCGGGAGCGGCAGGATCGGCTTTTCACCGGTCAGGGCGTTTTGGGGATGAATCGCGCCGGTTTTAATCGCCTCAGACCAGTCAATACCGTTACCGAAATTAGCAAACGGCAGCTCCTTGGCAAACGCCTCGAACTGTTTTTCCAACGCTGTGGTCTCTTTTACATGGCATTTGTCACAGTGGCGTACCGTCCCCTCCTGTACGGTAAAGGCTGTTACGCCATTATGACACGCTCCGCAGTACTTCCCCGCGACATACTGTGCCCTCGATATACCGGTATCGCCGGAACGCATACTGAAGCCGAGCTCCTCATGACAGACACGGCAGGTATATCGGGTTCTATGGCTCCAGTGAGCGAAAACGACTGCGGCCATGCCGGCCTTTTTGGTTCTACGGCGCATTTCCAATGTGCCGTATTTCCAATATGGCCCGTTGGGCGGAATGGTCTTAATAATGCCTGCGAGTTCAGCCCGGTCGGCAGCGTAACTGTCACCGCCCCAGAGAAACACTGTTGTCACGAGTAATACCGCTATACACAGATTTTTCATACCGTGCGAACTCTTCATTGCGCTGTTTTCTCAGGTGTGCTTTTTTTTGAATCAAGTACAAATTGATACAGGTTTTTGCACATGAGTATTCTTTTCAGGAACACCTTTCGCGTTGATTCATCCAGTTGTTCTATGGCTTTCTCCAGCTTTTCGCATCGCGTTATCAGCGCCTGCAGTTCAGGCAGAGAGAGGGTCATGGCGGAAGACGTATTGGCGCAGGTCTCATCGAATTCCACCCGCCATGGCGGATCACCGCACACACCATTCGGCGGCAGAGCGCACAGCAACAGTGTAATTATCAGGATAACAAAAGAACAAACTATGCCCGGTTTTATTTTCATGGCATATCCTATGGCTGCTTGCTATGGCAGCGTGTGCAGTCTGTTTGCGGGAATGCGACCTTGTCGTGGCATACCCCACAGTATCTGCCTTCAAAGAGATCAACCATGGTATATTTGGTCGCTCCCTTTTTAATGCCGACAAAAATATCCGGGTGACAGAGTTCACAACCATTCCAGACCGTATGTTTTTTGTGCGAGAAGATGATGTCCGGCATCCCGTCTACTTTTGACTTAAGTGAAAAGTCCGGCTGGACTTTGAGCTTCTGTTTGATGGCCGAAACGCCTTCCAGTTGGTCGACAGGTTTTACCAGGCCCTGTTCCTCTGCTTTTTCCCAATTTATGCCGTTTCCAAGCCGTTCTTTGGGCATTCTCCCCGCGAAACGTTCGAATTCTTCTTCTCTGGCGCTGCTTCTTTCGAGGACATGGCACCTAGTGCAGCGCTTGTTATCGTCCCTGCTATAATCCTTGGCACACGACTCAAATACCTTCTTTTTGAAAACCGTGCTCTGCTTGCCGTTATGGCATGCACCGCAGTAATAGCCCTTCATATTATCGACTGCCCGAATCTTTGTAGAGCCGGCGGTCATTCCGAAACCGATATCAACATGGCAGAGCCTGCACGTCGCATACTGCCGGTGCAGCCAGTGATCAAACAGCACCGGCTGCATTCCTCCCTGTTGTGAGTAATTGCTGATCGTCACGCTTCCATACTCGTAGGGTGGCAGCTTTTTCTTCTTCATGCCGCTCGCCCAGCCAAGAGTGACACTAATCAGCACTACGCATAATACAAAGGCAATCTTTTTCACACAACCCTCCCAGGTAAAACAGGTAATTTATTCCGCAAGAGACTTTACTACAAAAAATGCAATTGGCAATACGTTTATGAGATGAGTTTATGGCCCACCTCACACCATCCGTTTCAATTCATCCAACAGGTTAAGCGCTTCAAGCGGGGTCAGTGTGGATATATTAAGTTTTTTCAGGCGCTGACGCAGCTGATCTTCGCTGGTTTCAAACAGTGAAAACTGGGGAGACTGTTCACGTTGCTGCTTCCTGCTGCTCTTGGCCAACCGTGGGGCACCTTCTTCAAACTCGCCACTTTCCAGGTTGCGCAGGATTTCCTTGGCGCGTTCGATGACATCAGACGGCATGCCGGCAAGGCGGGCCACCTGGATACCGTAGGAATGAGACGCACCGCCGGGAATGATCGTGCGCAGGAAGATAATTTGATCGTTCCACTCCCGCACTGCTACGGTGAAGTTTTTGATCCGTTCCCGGGTCACGGCCAGTTCCGTCAGCTCGTGGTAGTGGGTGGCAAAGAGTGTCCGACTACGGCAGGTGGGGGTGTCGTGGATATACTCCGCAACGGCCCAGGCGATTGAAACACCGTCAAAGGTTGAGGTGCCGCGGCCGATTTCATCCATGATTATAAGGCTCTGCGGGGTGGCGTTACGAAGGATTCCGGCCGCCTCCATCATCTCCAGCATGAAGGTTGACTGGCCGCGGGCCAGATTGTCACCGGCACCGACCCGGGTGAAAATCCGGTCGGCAATGCCGATGTGCGCCTCAGAGGCCGGGACGAAACTGCCGGCCTGAGCCATCAGAGTGATCAGCGCGACCTGACGCATATAGGTCGATTTACCCGCCATATTCGGGCCAGTAATCATTAAAAGCTGGTTCGTTTCAGCATCAAGCAGCGTATCGTTCGGCACGAAGCGCTCTCCCAGCTTCATCGCTTCGATCACCGGATGACGGCCGTCACGGATGTCAATGACAGCGGAATTATCAACAAGCGGCTTACAGTAATTGCGTTCATACGCCACTGTTGCCAGGGAGAGCAGCACATCAAGGATTGCCACGCCGTCTGCGGTGCGGGAGATCCGCTCGGCCTGACCGGCCACCAGTTCCCGAATTTCCTGAAACAGCGTGAATTCGAGCGTACAGATGCGTTCTTCGGCTCCAAGCACCTTCTCTTCGTAGTTCTTTAGTTCTTCGGTGATGTAGCGCTCGGCATTGGCGAGTGTCTGTCGCCGGACGTAATCAGCAGGTACCGCAGCCAGATTGCTTTTGGTAATTTCGATAGAATAGCCGAAGACCCGGTTGTAGCGGATTTTAAGGGTGGAGATACCGGTACGGGCCCGCTCCTGAGCTTCCAGGCGGGCGATGAAACCTTTACCTTCACTGCTGATGGCACGCAGTTCGTCAAGCTCGGCATTATATCCGGGTGCGATTATCCCGCCGTCACGAAGCGAAAATGGCGGACTATCGATAATTCCGCGCGACATCAGCTGCAGGAGATCATCCAGAGGATCGATAGAGACCAGCAGCGACTGCAACAGAGAGCTCACCGTACCCGCCAGCAGATCGAGTAAAGGGGGCAGATGGGCCAGTGAATCATGCAGTGCCCGCAGGTCACGACCACCGGCACTGGCCATGCCGATTCGGCCGTTCAGACGCTCCAGGTCCGCAACGTTTTTCAGGCGCGCGGTAAGTTTTTCACGCACATCCGACGACTCCAGAAGCTCCGCTACCGCATCGAGGCGCTGCCTGATCGGCTCAAGCTCAATCAACGGATAGCTGAGCCACTGTTTCAAACGGCGGGCACCCATTGCCGTGCCGGTGCGATCAAGGCACCCGAGCAGTGAACCAGAGCGTTTCCCCTCCGCCATACTGGCGGTGATCTCGAGGTTGCGGCGGGTGGCAGGGTCAAGTGCCAGATGCTGACTGCGCCGGGATACAATAATATCCCGAATATGCGGCAGCGCCGACTTGCGGTTTTCCAGTAGATAATAGAGGGCCGCGGCGGCGGCCAGCAGTGCCGCAGGCGCCCCTTCAAGCCCGAGCGCTTCGACCGATGCCGCCCCGAAATGGTCACAGAGAAGCTTCGTCGCATAGTCGCGATCGTAGATCCAGGCCGGGGCGCGGGAAATTATGCGTTCGTTCAGGAATGCACGGAGATCGGCAGGCAGGTTTTCGCGGTCAAGGGAATCGGAGATAAGAATTTCGCGCGGGTTGATCCCGACCGCTTCAGCCAGCGCAGCCGCCGAACCTGTCTGTTCGGTAGCGCGGAATTCACCGGTAGAGACATCCAGCCAGGCACAACCCCAGCTGCTGCCTGAAACTTCGCAGAGCGCCAGCAGATAGTTATTCTCGTCCGGGACCAGGCTCTCCGACTCGATCAGAAGGCCGGGGGTAACGACCCTGACGACTTCCCGCCGGACAATGCCCTTGGCCTGTTTCGGATCTTCGACCTGCTCGCAGATAGCCACTTTGTGGCCGAGTTCAATCAGTTTGGCAATATAGGGAGCAACCGAATGGTAGGGAACGCCGCAGAAGGGAATTTCATCGCCACTCCCTTTGTTCCGGGATGTTAAGGAAATATCCAGGAGACGTGAAGCCAGCAGCGCGTCATCCAGAAACATTTCATAGAAATCCCCCATGCGAAAAAAAAGGATCGCGTCGGGATAGCCCGACTTGATCTCCAGATATTGTCGCATCATGGGTGTTTGCTCTGCCATCTGTTCGTGCCTTTCGCCTGCTGAAATCGGTGCTCGGTTGTAACACACGGTTTCATGCATTTCAAGGCGGAGCGATATACTGTCATTATAGCGTTGATACTTTGTATATACTCTGATAGATTAATTCTTGGCATCACGAAAAATCTAAATATGACAAGAAAGTGAGCATGATATGTTGGCGAAAGCGCATCAATGGGGGAATAGCCTGGCCGTTAGGATTCCAAAAGTGATTGCAAAAGAGTGTGGAATTTCTGCAAATACTGATATTAATATTGTTCGAGACAAGGGGAATATCATCCTGATGCCGGTTGTTAAGAAGAAATATTCTATGGCAGATTTACTTTCGCAGGTAACTGATGAAAACATACATGCAGAAGTGAAGACCGGCAGGCCCGTTGGCAAGGAGATATGGTGAAATCATACATTCCAGCACGAGGCGATATTGTGTGGCTTAATTTTGATCCACAGGTTGGGCACGAGCATTCAGGCCATCGGCCAGCCTTGGTGTTGTCCCCATCTGAATACAATGAGCGAATCGGTCTGATGCTGTGTTCTCCGATGACTACCCAAGTCAAAGGCTATCCTTTTGAAGTCCTGGTTGACGGCAACCCCAAAAAGGGGGCTATCTTGGCCGACCAGATTAAAAGTTTGGATTGGCGGGAGCGGGAGGCTGAAAAGAAGGGAAATGTCACTAAAGGAACTCTGGCTGAAGTAGTCGATAAAATTAAGACCATGATGGAGGATTGACGGTTTCTGCCCTTTCCCCCTGTTCTTCTTCTGAAACATTGTACGCCGACAAGAGTACAAAGTTCCGGCGGAACATTGGGACTACGGCAACGATTCGTTCGTTGTACTGCAATATTCACTGAATTGTCTAAGAACCATGAACAATGTGCTGCGAAAATATATGGAAGTACCGTCGCATTGATCTGACGACTTTGTGCAGGGTGCGTCCCTGTTTCCGATCCTCTGCAATACGCTTGACTTGACAGGATAAATGCGCAACGACGCAAGCCTGATGCTGTTTATTTCTCAAGGTGTCTACAGAAACTCCCTGTAATCAACATTCAATGCTGCTGCCAGCTTCTTGGCATTTTCCTTGCCTATCGTACGCTTCCCCTGCTCCATTTCTGATATATGGCGCTGGGGTATTCCAGTAAGTTCAGACAACCGAGTCTGTGTCATTTCTGCCTTGCTCCTACTGCCGCGCAAGATTGATGCAGGCACGCAGCCACGACGACCGGCAACCTCACGCCATGGGGTAGAATCAGACTTTTCAAGCTGCGCAACATATCGTGTAATGGTGTCTACATTAGCAGGGTGTACCATCAGGTGAAGCGGAATTAAATTCTCAGTATGGGGCTTTTTCGTGAGTCCCGGCATATATCACCTCTACAAGTTTTATTGAATTGTCAGTTTCTTCCCTTACAGCAACGTATGTCGGCCTGCCAGTTTTAATATGGCAATGGTGTTGATTTTTTCGTCCTTCCAGCTTTGAATAATTTTTCCAGTTACCGCGAGTGGGACCGGATAATTCAATCTCTGCCGTAAGTAAGTCAAGCCGATCCTGTACTATAGTCGGCAAACTGTTGTACTGCTTTTCAGCCTTTTTGCTGTATGTGACGATCCATGACATGAGGTATCCTATACCATTTTTTAGTATATGGTCAAGCTGCTTTTTTGCCGGCGCTTATGTGGTGATCGCTATTGCGGGATTACATGGACCGGCTTACCGGGACTAAACGCATATCAAGCAAACGGTCAAAGGCGGTTATCAACCCTTCTTTCCAAGAGGAAGTCAGGTGGGCCAGTCCGTGACGTTTCAGATTTGCCAGCCAATGGCGCATGCGAGGCAGAGACAGGGAAGAGCGGAGCCAGCGGCCCGCTGTTATACGGAGAGCAAGCAAGGTGCGGATGGTTTCTTTGCAGCCAAGGATTCGGCTGAAATGGGTATCAGGACGGGAGGTCATAACGCAACGACATAGGGGACAGCGGTAGCACTTCATATACAGACAGGAAACAAATCCATCAAAATAACGAGGGACAAAACCATGACCCCAAACCATGAAATGGTTGCAATTTAAGCAGGCAGCAGGGCGAATCCACTGAAAATGACAATCTATTTGTTGTGAGCTGAGTCGCGACAAAACAGGAATTTTCACGAACAAAAAAAACGCCCCGCCGGGATTACCCTGACGGAGCGTTTTTTTGTTGCGGGATCCCTTTACTTAATCCCATACAACTGGCGATAGGTCGCCGCAGAGGCGTACACCTTTTTCACATAGTTGCGGGTTTCCTCATAGGGGATATTCTCAATGAATTCATCCTTGCTCAGCCCCTTATATTTTTTTTTCCATCTTTCAAGCGCGCCTGAACCGGCATTGTATGCTGCCGCCATTGAGACAACATCACCGCTCTGCTCTTTCATCAAGTCGTGAAGGTGCTTCGTTCCGAGACGAATATTGTACTCAGGGACGGTCAACAACTGAGGATTAAATTCCCCTTTTTCATGGGCGGTCATCTTCGCGGTAGCAGGCATCATCTGCATCAATCCGATCGCTCCGGCACCCGATTTTATAGCCGGGGCAAAGCCGCTTTCTGCCCGGATCAGTGCCAATACCAACCCTTCCGAAAGCCCGTTCAGCTGGGCGTTTTGACTGACGAGTTCCGTGTAAGCCCGAGGATAACCGGCAGTCCAGAGTGGCAGAGTCCCCTTTTCCCAGGCAACGGGACGGTTTTGCATAAACAGGGCGATTGCCGACCCATAGTCTTGCATTTCGAGAAATATCCGGGCGAGTGCGGGGAACTGCCCCTTCTTTTCACCAATTTTTTTCCGGACCGCAGCCGCCTCTGTGCGTGCCTCTTCAAACAGACCGAGAGATGCCAGCAGGCGCGGCTTGTCAAATCCTGCCAGGAAGGGGAGTTCGGTAAGAGCGTCGCGACTGCCAAGCGCTTCCCGATTGTCTTTGATTCCCTTCTGATCACGATACCAGGTGGCATAGAAACCGGCAGGGAATTCGTCCAGCAGAGTGCGGTAATATGTTGCCGCAGCAGCGTCGCTGCTCTTTTCCAGCGTCCGGCCCAGCCAGTACAAGACCTTTTCCCGCTGGGTTTCGTCGTTTAACAATCCCTTTAATATTTCAACGGCAGCCGGATATTCTCCCGCCAGATACCGGCACCACCCCAGATCCCAGGTGAGCCTGGCAACCGTTTTAGATTCAGAAGAAGCTTTGACCGCCTGATCGAACAACCGACCCGCTTCACCGTAATGCCCGAGACCGCGCTGTAATCCGGCAGCCTCAATCAGGGCATCGTCAGAAAATTCCTGTTTTTTCCCCTCACCAGCCAACTCCAGATACATGGTCAGAGCAAGCTCTTTCAGCTCCTGCCGATCAAGTGACTTGGCCAGCCAAAATCTGGCTTCCGAGCGCGTTCCGGCCAGCGGACTGGCGGTGGCTTTGACAAACTGCTTTTCAGCCAGTTTATACTGGCGCAGCCGATACTGGGCCATGCCGGTCCGAAGATCAATCCGGTTTGAAATGGCCTGGGGCTGAGACGCAACCGGGATCATTTCCAGAGTTTTCAGGGAGGCGCTGAACTCGTTCTGGGCGTAGAGTGTGGAGGCGCGCTTCAAAAGCTCTTCAGCCGTATAGGGGGCAGTTTTGACGGGGGATTTCTCCAGCAGTTTAAGCCGTTCCTGCGACTTTGCCGCAAGAGGCGACGCCGGACTGTTAAGCCAGATGCTTCGATAGATCATCACGGCACCGCTAAGGTCAGCCAGCTCTTCCCGACATCGCGCCAAAGAAAAACTGGCATCAATGGCATCACCACCCGTGGTGTATTTCTCTATGTAAGATTGATACGCTTTGACTGCTCCCTTATAATCGCCCGCATCATTGAGAATATCGGCACTCAGCTTTTCTGAGCGGCGAATCAGTTTGGAGGAGGGAAATGCCGACGGGATAGCGGCCGCTTTGGCAGATGCCGCAGGATAGCGCTTCAATTTCAGCAGTGCCTCCGCCTGGTAATAAGCAGCATAATCGGCTATCAGCGGCAGTTTCTGCTCCGCTTCAGCAAGGAACAGTGCTGCTTCATCAAATTTGTCCAACCGGAATGCAGCCATCCCGCGTACAAATGACCGGTGCGCCAGATCGGTAGATTTCCCGGCCAGTGCATAGGCATTCCCGAAATCTTTTTCGCGATACTGCACTGCAGCCCGGTTTAAATAGTCATCGGCAGCTGAGGCAAGAACCGGGAAGGTTAGAAAGATAGCTCCGGTAAAGGCCAGCAGAAGAGGCCTTGAGTGCTGCAACATATATTCCGCCTTTCGTGAAAATGGCCGCGAGCGTCTGCCCATGGCCGTGAAGATTTCTAATTTCATCGCTCACCAAAACAGGGAGTATGCAATATGCCCTTACAACCCTCTCCGGACCATTTCGTCATGGTAAAATTTCTGATAGAGGACATCATAATCCCGACTGCCGGGAGCTTTGTTGCGGAGTTTCGCCTTGACCGCTTCTTCAATATCATCCACGGCACCAAAAAAGGCTTCAAGCGATTGCTTTACCCGCCTCAATGCACGGCTGTCATCAGATACGTCTGCCAGGTCGTCCCGCCAGATGCATTTGACTATTTCATGGGCCAT
>CAJAFV010000076.1 GCA_903939115.1 uncultured Geobacteraceae bacterium | reverse complement strand
GGAATTGATCAAATTGAAAGGCCTTTGCGGTAATTTTGATGAAACCAGGGACTTGGAGAAAGCAATAAAGTCTGTATATCATTTATGGGCCAATGATCTATGGCGTGTCAGTTGAGATGATTACACCGGTTCAAATCCGTAATCCGACATTGAACCGGTGCCACTAAACATTCGACAACTAAATATACTGAATTATTCATTATCAATTGATTTTATTGATATTTTCCAGTACTCATTATAGTCGTCTGAGGCACGCCATTCTTGATTGAATCTGAGTTCTTCTTCACTGGTACTCAGATTTTTTTTTTTGCTGTAAATTTGACCGATCCGACTAATGCACCGTACTTCCCTTTAAACCTCACCTCATTTTCTGTCATTACAATTTCACTCACCAGCACCGCTCGAATTCCGTTGAAATGACTATGTGGATAGGCTAAAGTTTGCTGGTATTTTACAGAACCGTCTCAATTATACGGGAAGAATAACGTGCCACACGTCATTGTCATAGCTGGCCCCAACGGGGCCGGAAAATCTACTACCGCCCCGGCAATCCTCAAAGGTGCCCTCGGTGTTACCGAGTTCGTCAATGCTGACACCATCGCTCAGGGACTATCAGCATTCAATCCTGAAAAAGCAGCATTCCAGGCCGGACGAGTGATGCTGAGCCGTCTCCAGCAGTTGTCAGATGCTCATGAAAACTTTGCTTTTGAAACTACCTTGGCCAGCAAAACCTTTGAGCCATGGCTGAAACGCCTCAAAACAGATGGATATGCTTTTCATCTGTTCTTTCTTTGGTTACCGTCTCCGGAATTTGCCGTTGCTCGCGTCGCTGAACGTGTACGTATGGGTGGACACCACGTTCCGGATGACACGGTTCGTCGACGTTTTCGCTCCGGATTAGACAACTTTTTTACACGATATATGCCTATAGCTGATACGTGGCACGTTTTTGATAACTCACGTGAATCAGACCCACAGCTTATCGCGACCCACGACCGCGAAACTGGCATTTTCATAAATAATCAGCTACTGTGGGAACAGATTCGAGGAGAATACTGATGGCTGCCCAGTATAAGGATAAAATAGAAGAGGTGATTGCCGACCGTGACAGGATTACTCAGGCGCTTGCTGAAGGTGTCAAGGATGCCTTAAAGCTGCACAAGTTGGCCGGTAACCCGGTGGTTGTCATGAAGGAAGGTAATATGGTCTGGCTCAGACCAGAAGAGATTACGGCCTGATTCTTTCGCGGCTTAATTCTCATATTTATCAGTTCAAGTTCGGGTTCCGGATTTGAACCAGTGCCGTTAAATAGTTCGAAGTGCATCTGCCAGGGGACGCCAATCAATAGTCCGGAGTGATCCGGTATGATACAGAAAGCCCTGAGAAATCAGGGCTTTTTTGTTTTTGCTTGTCCAGCACAGTCCTCCTTGATATGATGGAATCCAGTTGTTTTAAGGGTGTTTCTGGGGGTGTTTCAAAAAACCCTCAAAATGGACACCCTCAAAAAGGGGGATGCCATGCCTAAACGGATTCTGCCACTTACAGATCTCCAGGTCAAAACAGCAAAGCCAAAAGCAAAAGAATACAAGCTGACTGATGGCGGCGGATTATATCTGCTGATTACTCCCAGTGGCGGGAAGCTCTGGCGCTTCAATTACCGTTTTGACGAAAAATACAAAACCCTCTTTCTCAAATCCTACCCCGAAATCTCCCTTTCTGATGCTAGAAAAGCCCGCGATGATGCACGAAAACTTCTAGCAAATGGCGTAGATCCTGGTGCTGTCATCAAGGCTCAAAAAGAGCAGACACAGATCCAGTCGGAAATTTCTGCTAACACGTTCAAGAAAGTTGCCCGTGAGTGGTTGCAGAAAAATTCCCCCGCCTGGAGCGAGAGCCATGTCAAAACCATTACCAGCCGTCTTGAACGCGATGTTTACCCGGCTATTGGTGATAGAGCTGTCACCAGCATCACACGTAACGATGTAAAGAACCTTATGGAAAAGGTTGAGGCTCGGGGAACTATTGAAACTGCTGACAGGATCAAGCTATATTGTCGGCAGATTATGCGTTATGCCCTAAATAACGGTTTGATAGAAGCAAATCCCGTCGATGATATGAAGGATATACTGTCGAAACGTAAGCCAGGTCATCACGCAGCATTGACAGATCCAAAAGATGTTGCATCGCTTCTCCGTGCCATCGATGGTTTTGAAGGATCTTTTATCGTCAAATGTGCCTTGAAATTGGCTCCGCTGCTTTTTGTTCGTCCTGGAGAATTGCGGCAGATGGAGTGGAACGAGATTGCTTTCGAATTACTTGATGGTGGATCACCGGAATGGAATATACCTGCTCATAAAATGAAAATGAAAGAGCCTCACGTTGTGCCGCTTTGCAAACAAGCTGTTGCAATACTGAGGGAACTACAGCCAATAACCGGGAATGGATCATATGTGTTCCCCAACGGGCGCACGACAGAGCGCCCCATGAGTGAGGTCGCATTACTGGCAGCTCTTCGCCGGATGGGATACTCTAAAGAGGAGATGACCCCGCATGGGTTTCGCGCCATGGCCAGGACAATCCTTGATGAAGTGCTTCAATTCAGGCCTGATTTCATTGAACACCAACTTGCACATGCAGTCAAAGATCCGAACGGCAGGGCATACAACCGTACTGCGCATCTTGCAGAACGTAAGAAGATGATGCAGGCGTGGGCCGACTATCTGGATGGGTTGAAGAATATGGCAAAGGTGATCCCGTTCAAGAGGCAGGAAAATCAAGGATAGTTACCAGAAGTAATTTCATTTCAGGGGATAGGGTCGCTCCCGATAAGGCCGGAAACCTCACCGGCCTTCCCTTGATTCAGCCATGAGGAACGCATAGAGGATGCGACCATGCCATTACCACCGAAAGAATACTATACACTTACCGAAGTAGCTGAACGATGGGGTGTCCCCGTCAGTACCATTCAGGATTACCTGCTCACCGATAGACTGGAGGCATCAATATTTCTGCCCCGCATGACATTTTGTCATTTTACTGAGCAGCCGAATTATGATGCTATGTATGACGATGAACCCAAACATATATATGCGATAGACGATAGTACCCCCGACAGTTACCCGACAAAGCAGGGATTATTCTGTCTGCATTACAAAGATATTGAGTGGGATGAATATGGCAAGGCGATATTGGAAAAGGAAGAGATGTACCTGTCCCTACCTGACGTAGAAGGTTATTTCGGCTTCTATCACGATTATGTTTTAGATCGTGATGATGTAATCATTACCCTGTCGGAATTGAACAGCTTCGAGGCCGAGTATGGCATAAGCCCTGATGACTTGGCGGGACATCAGAACCGGCAGGAAGAACTTGCCGCAGTAACTCCAGTCCAAGTTCCCAAACTGCATACCAAGGAAAAAGAAAGTCTGCTGAAAATGATAATTGTATTGGCAGTCGAGGGCTACCGCTATAATCCGGCCGACAAGAAAAGTACCGTTCCTGGCGAGATAGCCAGTTCCGCTCAGCAGTTGGGACTTTCGATAGATGTTGACACAGTTCGAAAGTGGCTGAAGGAGGCCGCAAGCTTGCTCCCGCGAGAAGAGCAGCCACTCTGATAACCGAATTCGGTCTTCTCAAAACCGAATTCGGCCATCAGACAAATAACACCGCATAGGATTGCCTCAAATCAACTCACACGGAGGCAATCCCATGAAACAGATGAATGTGGTCATCAAGTATTCTCTCCCCGAAACCGGCTATGTGCGCCTGTCGCAAATACTCGGCAATCCGAAAGCAAATCCCCCCATTCCTCCACTTCTGCCAATCTCGAAAAGTACATGGTGGGCCCGTGTCAAGGCCGGGATATATCCCCAGCCAGTAAAACTCGGTCCCAAAATATCAGCATGGAAGGTTTCTGAAGTAAGGGCGCTTCTCGATGATCCATCGGCATAGGGGGTGGCTCATGATTACCCGAACGTTACTGAGAGAGCCCTCCCGATGGCGCATAAAAATTGAAAAGAAAATGACCAGTGAGGGGCTTGCGCGCTGTGAGCAATCTGACCTGGTTTTTCTGAATGATCGTCTGCCCCGTTTTGAATCTGACAAGGGGGACAGAGCGTGAGTATGGAAAGTTTTCTTGAAAAAATCAGGGAAGTCACCGGGTGCGCGCCAACACATGAAGCACTTGTGCCGGGAAAAATGATCAGATTCGCCACCAGTGACCGGAAGGGAGATCTTTCCGGTTGGTGCAAACTCTTCGAAGACGAGTGCGGCGTCTTCGGCTGCTGGCGGCAAGGTATATCAGATAACTGGCAGTCCCGAAAGGACAGGTCACCGGAAGAGCAGACCGTCTTCCTGGAGCGGGTAAAACAGGCGAAAGCCGAAGCCGCCAGCATTGAGGCAGAACTCAGGGCCAAGTGCCGGGAAAAATCTGCAAAACTCTGGGAAAAAGGGCGCGATGTTGAGGCACGACATCACTACCTGGCGACAAAGAATATCAAGCCCCATGCGATCAGACAATTGGGGCGTTTACTCATGGTTCCGGTGCGGGACATCAATAGTGTGCTTCACGGTCTGCAGTTCATCCTGCCGGATGGTGCCAAGCGCTTCAAGAGCGGCACCGCCGTTACCGGTTGCTACCACGCGATCGGTAAGCCGAATGGGAAGATCCTGATTGCTGAGGGTTATGCCACCGGCACCACCCTGCATGAGATCACCGGTCATGCCGTAGCCTGCGCCTTCTCTGCCGGCAACCTGAAACCGGTCGCCGTGGCTCTCAGGGAAAAGTATCCCGAAACGGTTTTGGTTATTTGTGCCGATGATGATCATCTCACCGAAGGCAATCCCGGCTTGACCAAAGCCACCGAGGCTGCGCAGTCAATCAGCGGCCTGCTGGCTATTCCCCGTTTCCCCGCGACAAGGAAAGATGATGATACCGACTTCAATGATCTGGCTCGCCTGGCAGGACCGGAAGTAGTTGCCGCCTGTATCGAAGCGGCAGCAGTGCCTGCCGATCAGATCCCATTGGTCGCTGAGTCCAGTCCTCCCGACTACCAGTTTGATGCCGTCATCCAGAGATTGTCAAAACTCTCACCGTTACAGTACGACCAGGTTCGCAAGCAGGAAGCTAAAGCGCTCAGTGTCCGCCCCGCCACCTTGGATGCCGTTGTCCGGGATGCCCGGAAAGGTCCGGTGGCAGAAGAGCTCCCTTTTACCGAGATCGAACCTTGGCCGGAAGCGGTCGAACCGGCACAGCTGCTGACCGAGGTTGCAGCCACGGTCAGGCGGTTCATCGTCTGCGACCGGGATACCGCCTACGCCGTCGCTCTATGGGCCTCCATGACCTGGTTTATCGAGGTAGTCCATGTTGCACCTCTGGCGGTCATCACCGCACCCGAGAAGCGCTGCGGCAAGTCGCAGCTCCTCTTTCTTCTGGGAAGGCTGTCAGCCCGCGCGATCACCACCAGCAGCATTTCCCCGGCGGCATTGTACCGGACCATTGATGCCTGGTGTCCAACCCTGTTGATTGATGAGGCCGATGCCTTCATGCGGGACAACGAGGAGCTGCGGGGGATTCTCAACAGCGGCCATACCAGGGAGAGCGCCTATGTCATCCGTACTGTTGGTGACAGTTATACCCCGACCAAGTTCAACACCTGGGGAGCAAAGGCCCTGGCCGGCATCGGTCATGTCGCCGATACCCTCATGGATCGGGCCGTCATCCTTGAATTGCGGCGCAAACTCCCCCATGAAAAGGTTGAGCGTATTCGCTATGCCGAACCTGGCCTGTTTGATGATTTGCGTTCGAAACTGGCACGATTTGCCGAGGATTACAGCGATCAGGTACGACAGGCCCGGCCGTCACTCCCCCACAGTCTGAATGACCGGGCTCAGGACAACTGGGAACCGCTGCTGGCCATCGCCATGACAGCAGGTAACGAGTGGTTGCAGCTCGGCACCGCGGCAGCGCTGAAACTGTCCGGCAGCAACAGTGATACACAGACGGTCGGAACGGAACTGCTGACCGATATCCGGGAAATTTTCGGACAAGACCTGGACCGGATCACCACGGCAGAGATGATCCGGCTGTTATGCACCGACGGGGAGAAACCCTGGGCGACCTTCAACCGGGGCAATGCGATCACACCGCGACAGGTGGCGAAGCGTCTCAAGGAATACGGCATCCTCTCCCATACCATCCGCATCGGTATCGAGACCGCAAAAGGGTACACCGCTGATCAATTCAGAGAAGTTTTTTCACGTTATCTGTCCATTCCCCCCGAATTATCCGTAACAACGTCACAAACCAATAACCATGCGGCTTTAGCTGTGACGGATAATTCGTCACTTTACCCTGAACAAATGCAAAACGTCACACGTAAACCCGCAGCTGGTGCGGGTTGTGACGTTGTTACGGATAAAAACCCCGAAACCGAAGCATTTGTTTTGACGGGAGCAGATTTACTGGAGATCTCACCATGAAGGTGCGAGTCATTGAACCGTTCCAAACGAAAAAAGGGATGATCCATGCGGGCATGATTATCGAGATCCCACCGGCGCTCCTGGAAAAGTTACAGGGGAAAGTCGAGGCGATTCACTCTCCGGTCGCAGACATGAAACCGGAACCTGAAGCATGGCTGACTGAATCCGGTGAACTGAGAACCCGGGGAGCGTTCGACAATCTGGCGGCAGAGATCGTCCGTCTGACGGCTGACAATCTGTCGTTACAACGTGAGCTGCTTATCCGGCATTGTCAGGCGTATGATCGGCGGCATATCGGTCGCCTCTGGGAAGAGTGGGAGGAACGTGCGGCTATCATGGAGCATAACGGCGGTCTGTCTCGCGAGGAAGCCGAGTACCAGGCAGCAAGCCGTTTGCATTTACTGGCGTTCATGGATATTCGCGCTGCCGCGCGAAGCGGAAACAGAGGGGTTATCAATACGTAACGGTTTCGGGGTTTGTAGTTGTTCGCAGTCAATGGTTTTGACTGGTTTTTGCCTTACCCCCTCTTTTTCCGCGCTGTGTCAGTATTCACATACACAGCGCGGAGAGAGAACCGGAGCTGGTTTTCAGACGATAACGCATC